>NZ_NWSZ01000034.1:0-68508 GCF_002531885.1 Rhizobium sp. L9
ATGTCGGGCAAGATCATCAACATCCACCACTCCTTCCTGCCGAGCTTCAAGGGCGCCAACCCTTACAAGCAGGCCTACCAGCGCGGCGTCAAGCTGATCGGCGCAACCGCCCATTACGTCACCGCCGATCTCGACGAAGGCCCGATCATCGAGCAGGACACCGCCCGCATCACCCATGCGCAGTCGCCCGACGACTATGTCTCGATCGGCCGCGACGTCGAAAGCCAGGTGCTGGCGCGCGCCATTCACGCCCATATCCATCACCGCACCTTCATCAACGGCAATCGCACAGTCGTCTTCCCGGCCAGCCCCGGAAGCTACGCCTCAGAACGCATGGGCTGAGAGATGGGCGAGGTCATCGACGGCAAACTTGTTGCTGCATCCGTAATCGAGACGGTCAAGAGTGCGACGGCAGCGCTGGAAAAGATGAGCGGCGTCACCACCGGCCTCGCGGTCATCATCGTCGGCGACGATCCGGCAAGCCACGCCTATGTCGGCTCCAAGAGCCGCATGGCCAAGGAATGCGGCTTCAAGTCCGTCCAGCACACGCTGCCGGCGGACACGAAGCAGGAAGAGCTCGCAGCGCTTGTCGCCACGCTTAATGCCGATCCGTCGATCCACGGCATCCTGGTGCAGTTGCCCCTGCCGAAGCCGCTCGACAGTGAACCGATCATCCAGTCGATCCTGCCGGAAAAGGATGTCGATGGCCTCAGCGTCGTCAATGCCGGCAAGCTCGCCACCGGCGACCTGAAGACCGGGCTGGTCTCCTGCACGCCCGCCGGCGCCATGGTCTTCGTCCGCCGCACCCATGGCGAGGATCTCTCCGGGCTCAATGCCGTCGTCATTGGCCGTTCCAACCTGTTCGGCAAGCCGATGGCGCAATTGCTGCTCAACGCCAATGCGACGGTGACGATGGCTCACTCCAGAACCAGGAACCTCGCCGAGGTCTGCCGCAATGCCGATATTCTGGTCGCTGCCGTCGGCCGGCCGGAGATGGTCAAGGCCGATTGGGTCAAGCCCGGCGCAACCGTTATCGACGTCGGCATCAATCGCGTCCCGGCCCCCGAAAGAGGCGAGGGCAAGACCCGGCTCGTCGGCGACGTTGCCTTCCGCGAAGTCTCCGAGATTGCCAGCACCATCACGCCCGTGCCCGGCGGTGTCGGTCCGATGACCATCGCCATGCTGATGGCCAACACCGTCATCGCCGCTCATCGCGCTGCAGGGCAGGTGCCGCCAAAGTTTTGAGTGGAATGCCGTCTGGCGGGCTTGCCATGACGCGAAAGATTTATATACTCAGGAAACAAATATTCCGTAGAGGAAATAAGAGGGAACGGAAATGGCTCTATCATGGCGTTTCTCCGCCTTGGCGGATCGGCATCGCGCTCTGGGATCGAAGCTCGAAGACTGGAGCGGTATGGGAACCGCATGGACCTACGAGAAGGACATGTCGGAAGAGCATGTCGCGGTCCGCACCAAGGCCGGCATCATGGATGTCTCGGGGCTGAAGAAGGTGCATCTGGTCGGCCCGCACGCCATCGCCGTCCTCGACTACATCACCACCCGCGACCTGACGAAGATCTATCCCGGCCGCTCGGTTTACGCGACCATGCTGAACGACCGCGGCCACTTTACCGACGATTGCATCGTCTATCGCACCGGCCCGAATTCCTGGATGCTCGTGCATGGATCCGGCTCCGGTCACGAGGAAGTCGTCAAGCAGGCGGCGGGCCGCAATTGCGCGGTACTCTTCGACGACGACCTGCATGACCTGTCGCTTCAGGGTCCGCTTGCGGTCGACTACCTCGCCAAATACGTGCCCGGCATCCGCGACCTCAAATATTTCCACCACATGCAGACGACGCTGTTCGGCGCGCCCGTGATGATCTCGCGCACCGGCTATACCGGCGAGCGCGGCTACGAGATCTTCGTGCGCGGCCAGGACGCCGTGATGGTCTGGGACAGGATCGTCTCGGAAGGCAAGGAGATGGGTATCATCCCCTGCTGCTTCTCGGTCCTCGACATGCTGCGCGTCGAAAGCTACCTGCTGTTCTACCCCTACGACAATTCTCAAATGTATCCCTTCGCCGACCAGCCGCCCGGCGACAGTCTCTGGGAACTCGGCCTCGATTTTACCGTCAGCCCCGGCAAGACGGGCTTCCGCGGCGCCGAGGAACATGCGCGCCTCAGGGGCAAGGAGCGCTTCAAGATCTTCGGCATGCTGATTGACGCCGACGGACCGGCCGATCTCGGCGATGAGGTTTTTGCCGACGGCAAGAAGGTCGGCGTCATCACCTGCCCGAGCTATTCCTCACTGACGAAGAAATCCATGGCGATCGCCCGCCTCGACGTTGACAAGGCGGTGCACGGGACGAAACTCGAAGTCCGCGGCAAGACCGTCAAGGCAGCCGCCACCGCCCATACGCTTCCCTTCGACGATCCGGAGAAGAAGAAGAGGATTGCCGTAGGTTAAGGAGCACGCCAATGCTCGTCGCAGGCATCAAGAGCCGACCAGTCTATAGGGGCCTGACCATCCAGCCGCGCGCCCGGCGGCACATTTTCGCACTCGAAGGGGAGGGCGCCAAGGCTCTCCTCGATCAGCAACCCGCGCTTGACGACACCGCTCTTTCCCGCAGCGAAATCCTCTATGTCGCCCGCGGTTCTCAAGGGTCCGGCCTCGATGAGTCCCTGCGCCGGCTCGGCGCCGACATGTTCTTCACGGCGCCGACGATCGCAACGCTGCTCTTCCGACTGAAGGGCTCGCTCGCCACGGCCCATATGGGCACTCGGCTTTATATCTCCGGCACGGAAGGCTTCATCGGCCAGGCGATGCTCGTGGCGCTTGATTACGGCATGGACCACGCCTCCATCATCACCGAGCATCGCGGCTCGCTGGCCAGGCGGGTGCAATGCGTCCATTGCAAGGGCATCACGGACGACGTCACCACCAGCCCCTTCGCCTGCAGCCATTGCGGGCTGACGCTTCTCGTCCGCGATCACTATTCGCGGCGGCTCGCCGCATTCCAGGGCGTCAACATCGACGCGGAAGAGCCAGGCAGCGCGCCTCAGCCAGAGGAGTTGTTCCTTTGAGCGGCGGCACTGAAATTCCCGTGCGCGTAGCGCGGATCACTCCGATCGCCGAGCGTGTCAAGCGTTTCCGCTTCGAGCGACTGGATGGCAAGCCGATGCCGTATTTTTCAGGCGGCGCCCATATCATCGTCTCGATGAACGATGGCGGCCATATGCGCCGCAATGCCTATTCGCTGATGTCTCCCCCGCATGACTGCGCGGCCTATGAGATCAGTGTGCTGCATGTCGAGGATTCACGCGGCGGCTCCACCTTCATGCATGAGAAGGTCAACGAAGGCGACGAGCTGAAGGTCAGCTATCCCGTCAACCTGTTCCAGCCCGACTGGCGCGGGCGCAAGCATCTTCTGATCGCCGGGGGCATCGGCATTACCCCCTTCATCGCGATGATGGAGCAGTTTTCCCGCGAAGGCGCCGCCTTCGAGCTCCATTACGCCATCCGAACACGCGACCGCGGCGCCTACTGGCGGGAACTCCTGGAGCGCTACGGTCCGCATCGCATCAAGATCTATTGCGACGCGGAAGGCGGCGCCATCCCGCTGACGCGTCTGCTCGAGTGCCAGCCGCTCGGCACGCATCTCTATGTCTGCGGCCCCTCCGGCATGATCGACGGCGTGATGAAAGCAGGGCTCGATGCCGGCTGGCCGGAGCAGAACCTGCATTCGGAACGGTTTCTTTCCTCTCTGCCCGGGAAGCCCTTCACGATCGAGCTTCTACGCTCCGGCAAGACTGTGAGGGTCGGCCATCACGAAAGCATGCTGGAGGCGATCGAGGCGGCCGGCGTCGACGCCCCCTTCCTCTGTCGCGGCGGCGCCTGCGGTCAATGCGAAACGGCGGTCGCCGTGTGCGAGGGCAAACTGCTGCACAACGACGTCTATCTGACAAGCGAAGAAAAGGCATCCGGCAGCAAGGTGATGATCTGTGTTTCCCGCTTCGAGGGGAACACGCTGCATCTTGATCTCTGACGGCATCGAAAAAGGAGACCGGACATGGCAATCGCCTTCAAGCAAGAAACATTCCGGAACGATTTCAGCTACCGGAACAGCCCTGGGAATATCCGTCGTTTCCCGTTTCCCTTCGACCGCGACGAATACATGTATTCGGTCAACATGGAGCCGCATGTGCGCGGCCGGGCGGGAACCGTCTACGAAAACCTGATAGATGTCGACGAGCATTACGTCGCCGAGATGCAGGATCGGGCGCTGGTGCTGAAGGAAGATCCGTTGCGCTACCAGGCGCTGCCGCACATGATGAGTGCGCAATGGGATACGCTCGAACTTCTGATGGAAGAGCAGGCGGCGGGTTATCCCGACCACTTCACGCTGATCCGCGACGGCGACCAGTGGCGCTGGATCAACCGGCCGCTCGGCATCGACGACAGCTTCACCTTCGGCGATGCCTCGACGCTGCCCTATGAGCCCTTCGAATATATCACCCGCCAGGCCCAGGGCGATTTCTGCATCGTCGATCAGCGCGACGGCAATCTGTGGATGGATGCCGGCATGGTGACGACGCAGGCTGACTGGTCGCTCGATTTCGACATCGGCATGAACTTCATGGAATGGCACGGGCCGGTGCCGCTCGCCCATCAGATCGGCGTCTTCGACCGGGCGCTGAAATTCCTTCTGAACCTTCAGCAGGGCAAGCCAACGCGGCGTTTCAACTGGACGATGACGATCAATCCGCGGCTCGACACCAGTCCGGAGAATTATCACAAATGGGGCCCCGACCGCACGACGGTGACGCCGGACAATGTCGGCGAGAAGGTGCATCTGCGGGTCGAGCTGCAAAGCCTCTGGCGCCTGCCGCGCTCCAACGCCATCCTCTTCGTCATCCGCTGCTACCTGATGAACATGGAAGAACTCGTCACCGTGCCGAAATGGGCGCGGCGCTTCCCGCGGGTGCTGAAGACGCTGCCGCCGGAACTGATCGACTATAAGGGCCTCACCCGCTACCGCGAGACCACGATCGACTGGCTTTCCAAATATGACGACGGGGCTCCGACCAGCCCCGGTATTTATCCGGATTGAGAGAAATGCCGTAACATCCTGAATTTCTGGATAATTACATCCTCCTTCGATTTCAGTTCGAGGAGTTATCCAGGAGACGATGCCATATAATCAAGAGGGGAATGCTTCATGACAAGAGTAGCCGTGATCGGTGCCGGTCCTTCCGGGCTTGCGCAGCTGCGCGCCTTTCAGTCGGCTGCCCAGAAGGGCGCCGAAATCCCGGAGATTGTCTGCTTCGAAAAGCAGTCGGACTGGGGCGGGCTCTGGAACTATACCTGGCGCACCGGCCTCGACGAATATGGCGAACCGGTCCATGGCAGCATGTATCGCTATCTCTGGTCGAACGGCCCCAAGGAATGCCTCGAATTCGCCGACTATTCCTTCGAGGAGCATTTCGGCAAACCGATCGCCTCCTATCCGCCGCGGGCCGTGCTCTGGGATTATATCAAGGGCCGCGTCGAGAAGGCGAATGTCCGTCACTGGGTGCGCTTCAGCACGCCGGTGCGCATGGTCCGCTTCGATGAGGCCACAAAGAAATTCACAGTGACGGCGCATAACCGCATCGAAGACCGGATGTATGACGAGGAATTCGACTATGTCGTCGTTGCATCAGGCCATTTCTCGACCCCGAACGTGCCTTATTTCGAGGGCGTGAAGACCTTCAACGGACGCGTCCTGCACGCCCATGATTTCCGCGACGCGCTCGAGTTCAAGGGCAAGGACATCCTGATCGTCGGCCGCAGTTATTCGGCCGAAGATATCGGTTCTCAGTGCTGGAAATACGGCGCGAAATCGGTGACGACGAGCTACCGTTCAAAGCCGATGGGCTTTAAGTGGCCGGAGAATTTCGAAGAACGGCCGCTGCTGACCAAGCTCGAAAACCGCACGGCGCATTTCCTCGACGGCTCGAGTAAGGAAGTCGACGCCCTGATCCTCTGCACCGGATACCAGCACCATTTCCCCTTCCTGCCCGACGATCTCCGCCTGAAGACCGCCAACCGCCTGTGGGCCGACAGCCTCTACAAGGGCGTGATCTTCGACAAGAACCCGCAGCTCTTCTATATCGGCATGCAGGACCAGTTCTATACTTTCAACATGTTCGACGTGCAGGCCTGGTGGGCGCGCGACGTGATGATGGGCCGCATCACCCTGCCCCCGGAAGAGGAATTGAAGGCAAACTTCGACATGTGGAGGGCGCGCGAGGAGACGCTCGAGGATGCCGAGCAGATGATCTGGTATCAGGGCGATTACGTGAAGGAACTGCTCGCCGAGACCGATTATCCCTCCTTCGACATCGAAGGCACCAACCGGACCTTCATGGAATGGGAACATCACAAGGCTCACAACATCATGGGCTTCCGCGATCATGCCTACCGGTCGCTGATGACCGGCAACATGTCGCCGAAGCATCATACGCCGTGGGTCGAAGCGCTCGACGATTCCATGGAGGAATATCTGCGCAACTGATGGCGGGGATGCCGCATATTTATTAGGTCCGAATCGATTTTCGGATAAAATCATTCGGCAAATTCAAAGTGCTACGGCCCCGCATGGCAGGAAGAGAGCCGTTCGTTGCGGCTCCTCCAACGTTTAAAGTAAAGTGAGTAATCCAATTCGCAACTCCTCCTTTCGAGCGAGGCCTTCATGGATTTCCAAACGAGCATTCTCGGGCGCATGAGCGGTTTTCTTTACCGCTGCCGCGCCGACGAAAGCTACACGATGCTTGAGATGACCAACGGCATCGAGCGCATTTTCGGTTACCCCGCCGACGAAATCATCGGCAACAGGACACGGACTTTCACCTCGATCATGTACGAGGAAGACGTGCCTTTGATGGACGAGGTGGTCGGGCGGGCGCTCGAGCAGCGGACGGACTGGACGATGGAATACCGCATCCGCCACGCCAATGGCCATCTTATTTGGGTGACCGAGACCGGTGGCGGAATCTGGGACGAGAAGGGTGAACTTCTCTATCTCGAGGGCAGCATCATCAATATCGAATCGCTCTATCAGCGAATCGACGAACAGACCGCCGACATGCGCGTCACCGCCTCGAAAACCAACGAGATCCTGCAGTCGCTGCGCTATCTCAAGCTGCTCGCCGTCAATGCTGGCATCGAGGCCGCGCGCGCCGGGACCGCCGGATCGGGCTTTGCGGTGCTTGCCGCCGAGATGCGAACGCTCGCCAACTCCTCGGAAGAGGCCGCACGCGCCATTTCCGACGCCCAACGCAAGGCGCAAGGCTGATCGTTACCCAAGCGATGGTTGAATTTGCGGCTCACGATGAAGGCCGTCCGGTTAACTATGTCGAGCATCTTCTAGTCGCGCTGTAATTCCAATGAGTTGGTACAATCCCGCCCGCGAAAAAGCTCGTGCCGTTGCAGGGAATGTTAAGGCCGCGTTAACCTTTTGTTAACCATACCGGCGGTAGACATGGTCAACGATTTCTTCACATAGATGACCAAAGTGCTAACAGACGCTCGCTCTATCCGCATCAAGGGCCGCTCTTTCCTGGCGGTCATGCTAACCCCAGATCTGCCGATCGATGATTGGCTGACCAGACTAGACGATCTGGCTGCCCGTTCGGCCGGCTTCTTCCTCGGACGGCCCGTCGTGCTCGATTTGTCGGACCTGCAAATCGACCGGCCGCAGCTGAAGGATCTGATCGCCGAACTTGCCAAGCGCAATGTCAGCATCATGGGGATCGAGGGCGCCCGGCCGTCGATTCTGGGCGCGGGCATGCCTCCAGCGCTGAAAGGCGGCCGCTCCGCCTCCGACATCGAGGTTCAGCCGAACGAGCCTGCCGATTCGGCGGCCAAGCCGGCAGCGACCGAGACCCGCCCCGTAACGACAACGCAATCCATCGTCATCAGGGAACCGGTGCGCTCGGGGCAGTCGGTGATCTTCCCGGAAGGCGACGTCACCATCGTTGGCTCGGTCGCCTCGGGCGCCGAGGTGATCGCCGGCGGCTCCGTCCATATCTACGGCGCGTTGCGCGGCCGAGCCATGGCGGGCTCCATCGGAAACGCATCGGCGCGAATCTTTTGCCGCAAGCTCGAGGCTGAGCTCGTCGCAATCGACGGCATCTACAAAATGGCGGAAGACATGGCTCCCAATCTTCGTGGACAGGCTGTTCAGCTCTGGCTCGAAGAGGACGCGATCATGGCGGAAAAACTGATCTGACTCGGCTGCGGCCACGGCAAAGGAGAGAGAAATGGGGAAAGTGATCGTCGTCACGTCAGGCAAGGGCGGGGTCGGAAAGACGACCTCGACCGCCGCATTGGGAGCGGCGCTGGCGCAACGCAATGAAAAGGTCGTCGTCGTCGATTTCGACGTCGGCTTGCGCAATCTCGACCTCGTGATGGGCGCCGAACGCAGGGTCGTCTACGACCTGATCAACGTCATCCAGGGCGACGCCAAGCTCACCCAGGCGCTGATCCGCGACAAGCGGTTGGAGACGCTGTTCCTGCTGCCGGCCTCTCAAACCCGCGACAAGGACAATCTGACAGCCGAGGGCGTCGAGCGCGTCATCAACGATCTGAAGCGCTACTTCGACTGGATCATCTGCGACAGCCCCGCGGGGATCGAGCGCGGCGCAACGCTTGCCATGCGCCATGCCGACGTCGCCGTGGTCGTCACCAATCCGGAAGTCTCGTCGGTGCGCGATTCCGATCGGATCATCGGCCTGCTCGATGCCAAGACCGCCAAGGCCGAACGCGGCGAGCGGATGGAAAAGCATCTGCTGCTCACCCGCTACGACGCCAACCGCGCTGAGCGCGGCGACATGCTGAAGGTCGACGACGTTCTGGAGATCCTCTCCATCCCGCTTCTCGGCATCGTGCCAGAGAGCATGGATGTGCTGCGCGCCTCCAACATCGGTGCGCCGGTGACGCTGGCGGAAAGCCGTAGCGCGGCTGCGATGGCTTATTTCGATGCCGCTCGCCGGCTCGCCGGCGAAACCTTGCCGATCACGATCCCCGAGGAAAAGCGCAATCTTTTCGGCAAGATCTTCGGACGGAGGGCAGCATGAATATCTTCCGTCTTTTCAACAAGCAGAGAACGGCACCCGCCGCCCGCGAACGCTTGCAGGTGCTCCTTGCACACGAACGCTCATCGGCCGGATCGGACCTTGTTTCGCTGCTGCGCGAGGAAATCCTTGCGGTCATCGCAAAGCATGTTGAGCTCGACCACGACAAGGTGCAGGTGACGATCGACCGCAACGAGTTTGTCTCCACTCTGGAGATCGACGTCGAAATCCCGCTGAACGCAGCCGTGCAGGCCGCTTGAGGGCAAGATCCGGGAGACGACGGAGAACCGGTCGTCGTCTCCTGAACACGAAGTGGGTTACGATCGCGGGCGCGCCTTCTGCGGATCGTAATGTGAAAGCGGCACGATCGTCGCCGGCAGGCGCTTCTGGTGGCCGTCGAGCTTGCCGATCTCGACCTCGGTGCCCGGGCTCGCATGCATCACGTCGATACGGGCGAGCGCGATCGTCTTGCCGAGAACAGGCGAGCGCGTGGCGCTGGTGACGACGCCGATCTGGGCCCGGCCGATGTGGATGCAGTCCCCATGGCCAACCGCCTCGTTGGCCTTGATATCAAGGCCGACGAGCAGATGACGCGGATGCTCCTTGCGCCGGATCAGCGCTTCGCGGCCGATGAAATCGTCCTGCTTGGATTTCAGCGGCACGGTGAAGCCGATGCCGGCCTCGAACGGATCTGTCTGGTCGGTGAATTCGTGGTGGGCGAAGATCAGGCCCGCCTCGATGCGGACCATGTCGAGCGCTTCCAGCCCCATCGGCTTCAGCCCGTGTGGCTGGCCTGCCTCCCAGACGGCGTCGAACACCGTCAGCGCATCCTTCGGATGACAGAAGATCTCGTAGCCGAGTTCGCCGGTATAGCCCGTGCGCGAGACCACGACCGGGGCTCCCTCGAATCCGCCGATGCGGCCGACGGCGAAGCGGAACCATTCGAGTTCGCCGATCGCGGGCTGGCGCGGCGCGGTCCAGATGATCTCCTTCAGGATATCGCGACTCCTCGGGCCTTGCAGCGCGATATTGTGCAGTTGATCGGTCGATGAGCGAACCCAGGCCTTGAAGCCCTTCTTCTCGGCTTGCTGACGCAGCCATATGCCGCTGAAATCATCGCCGCCGATCCAGCGGAAGTTCTTGTCGCCGAGCCTGAAGAGCGTGCCGTCATCAATCATGCCGCCATTTTCGTAGCACATCGCGGAATAGACGACCTGGCCGGTCGAGAGTTTGCGAACGTCGCGCGTCAGGCAGTATTGCAGCAGTTCCTCGGCGTCCGGGCCCGTCACTTCGAACTTCCGCAAGGGCGAGAGATCGATGACGGCGGCGCGCTCGCGGCAGGCCCAGTATTCCTCGACCGGACCTTCGGACGAGAAGCGGTTCGGCAGCCAGTAGCCGCGATATTCCGTAAAATCTCGCGTCAACGCCGAGAGGCGTGGATGGAAGGCGGTTTCGCGCGTCAGTTCGGCTTCGGCATCTGGGGTCATGCGATAGGCTACCGCTCGTGAGAATTTCTCTTTTCCGGAAAAGGTACGGACGTGGATATCGGTCGGATCCCAGCCGTTCGCCGCATCGATATCGTCAGGGCAGGACGATGAGACGCAGACGAGATCGGTCAGAGCCCGCATCAGCACGTAATCGCCGGGACGCGACCAGGGCTCGTCGAGATAGAGCTGGTTGTTGTGGTCGATATTGGTGTTGTAGAAATAGTTCAGCGCTTCCCAGCCCTTGCGCCCGGCAATACCGTAAGGCGCCAGCGCCGCGTTGAAATTGTCCGTGCAGTTGACGTGGCCGGGATAACCCATGTCGTCGTAATAGCGTGAATTGCAGGCGGTCGCGAAAGCGTCGTGGCGGCCGACCGTATCCTGAACGACCTCGACCAGCGGCTCGAAGTCGCGGTCGAAGGCCTTGGATGGCAGGCCGGGCGTGGGATAGCTGCGGCCGAGCAGCGTGCGGGTGACGGTCGAATCGAGCGCAAGATCGAGGCCCTTGTCGACCTTGCGGGCGGCAAAGGCCTGGAAATCGGTACACTGGCGCCCATAGACGTCGATGATCTGAATGAATTCGCCGGCGCGCACGAAATAGGCGGCGGCGCTTGCCGCCCGGATGCGGATATCCTCGATCGGATCGGCCGCCGGTTCCGGCAGGGCGGAGGCATAGTCGCGAATCAGCAGGCTGCGCTTGATCCGGATCTCGATCGGCGTCGCCGTATCCTGCGCCTCTGGCGACATGGCGCCGGCGGGTGCCGCAACGATCAGCAGACCCTTCATGGCAATTGTGAACTCTGCCCGGCTGCCCGGCGTCGATCCTGCCCCGAAGATGCGGAGCGCTCCGGCGGCTGCGAGATCGGCCCCGCGCCGCTGAAGTGCCGCGCGCGTGCGGGCAGCACTCTCATCCTCCGCCTGAAGAATGGCCTTCAAACCCTCGGCTGAATTGCTGAATACCGTTCCGAGACCGGCTGCCTGGAAGCGACCTTTTTCGTCAAGGAAGGAGAGTTCGCAGATCTGTCCGCCTTCGCTGTCGATGACGCTCACGCGGTCGCCCGCCTCCACGCGCACGACGACCGATCCGCCACCCTTTGCCCGGTAACGTTCCATGCCCTCCGGCAGGGCGGGATTACCGGGATAATGGACGAGGCTCGGAACGACCGTTCGGGGGCCTGGGATGACAGGATGAAGTTCTCGCATTCTACCCTCTTGGGCGATCGGCATGGCCTTCGGCATACACCCATACAGGTTACAAAATGCCTGTGGAAAGTAAAGTGATGTTGACTAAAAAGAAAATATCTTCACTATGCATCAAGAGTTCAGACTCGGAGAATCCGTCGGGAGCGCGGATCACCAAAATCATCCGAGCGGGCTTGAGACGGTCAGGGAGACACGTTCAGGGAGACGTACAGAGATACGTCCGGAACAATCGAATGGGGAATTTCACCGATGACAGATATTGTGGAGGCCGGAATTGCATCCGGCACCGAAGGTAAGCTTATACGCGCGCTCGACTGGAAGGGCGCATTCTGGGTGGCTGCGGGCGTGCCGCCGCTCGTTCTCTTCTCCATCGGCGGCATCGCAGGCACGACAGGCAAGCTCGCCTTCGTCGTCTGGATCATCTCGATGGTGATGGGTTTCCTGCAATCCTTCACCTATGCCGAGATCGCCGGCATGTTCGGCAACAAATCCGGCGGAGCCTCCGTCTACGGCGCCACCGCCTGGCTGCGCTATTCGAAATTCATCGCGCCGCTGTCGGTCTGGTGCAACTGGTTTGCCTGGTCGCCGGTGCTTTCGCTCGGCTGCGCCATCGCCGCCGGCTACATTCTCAATGCATTTTTCCCGATTCCGGCAGCCGATTCGCAAATGGTCCTCGACTGGATCGCCGCGCATGCCGCTTCCGTTACGGCCGACAGCCCCCGCGTCGCCGAATATATTGCAGCCCATGCCGGCACGACGCCTGATGATGCGGTCAAGGCGCTGCTCGGCGCCGACGGCGTCGCCGCTCTGACGCCGGCGATCCGCAGCTGGTCGCTCGCAAGCTTCAGCATTCCATACCTCGCCACCGCCAACATCAACGCCACCTTCTTCATCGGCGGCATCCTGATGCTGATCATCTTCGCGATCCAGCATCGCGGCATCTCGGAAACCGCAAGCGTGCAGAAGTGGCTGGCGATCATCGTGCTGGTGCCGCTGCTGATCATCGGCCTCTACCCGATCATCAGCGGCCAGGTCGTCGCCGCCAACGTCACCGGCCTCTTGCCGCCGACCGCCGCCTATACTGCCTCCGACGGCACCTGGAGCAATGGCGGCTGGACGCTCTTTCTCGGCGGCCTCTACATCGCCGCTTGGTCGACCTACGGCTTCGAGACGGCCGTCTGCTACACCCGGGAACTGAAGAACCCGAAGACCGATACCTTCAAGGCGATCTTCTATTCCGGCCTGGCCTGCTGCCTGTTCTTCTTCCTGGTGCCATTCGCCTTCCAGGGCGTTCTCGGCCATGCCGGTATGCTCGCCCCGGGCATCGTCGACGGCACGGGCGTTGCCGAAGCGCTCGGCGGCCTGATCGGCGCCGGCCGGGTGATCACCCAGCTGCTCGTCGTATTGATGATCCTGGCGCTCTTCCTCGCCATCATGACGGCGATGGCCGGCTCGTCGCGCACGCTCTACCAGGGTTCGAAGGATGGCTGGCTGCCGAAATATCTCGACCATGCCAACGAGCACGGCGCCCCGACGCGGGCGATGTGGACCGACTTCGCCTTCAACCTCTTCCTTCTGGCGATCGCTTCGGATGCCGGCGGCTATTTCTTCGTGCTTGCCGTCTCGAATGTCGGCTACATCATCTTCAACTTCCTGAACCTCAATTCCGGCTGGATCCACCGGATAGATTCCGGCCATATCGAACGCCCCTGGAAGGCGCCGAGCTGGCTGATCGGCCTCAACACCGTGCTCGCCTTTGTCAACGCGCTCTTCCTCGGCGCCGGCGCCAAGGTCTGGGGTTACTCCAATGCGCTCTGGGTCGGCTTCATCTTCGCGGCCCTTATCCTGCCGGTCTTCGCCTATCGCCACTATGTGCGCGACGGCGGCAAGTTCCCGGCAGGTGCGATGGAGGATCTCGGCCTCATCGGCCAGGATCTCGGTGTCAAGAAAGCCGGCATGCTGCCCTATCTCGCACTTGTCGGCGGCCTGGCAATCGTCCTTTTCGCCAACTGGTTCTTTCAGCTTCCGGCTTAAAATCGCCTCCCAAGCAGAAAAGCCGCCAAGCCGCCATGGAAACATGGCGGCTTTTTCATGCGCTGATTCTTTGATTTGATCCGATGAGGGTCAGCCGATCCGACCGAGAGGCAAACCCATTCCACCACCGTCAGACAATGGTCTCGCCGCCGTCGACGACGAGAATCTGCCCGGTCATGTAGGATGAGCGGTCCGAGACCAGGAAGAGAATGGGCTCGGCGATTTCGGAGACATCAGCCCAGCGTCCGAGCGGCACCTTCTCGGCGACATAGGCCTCGATCGCGCCGCGGCCGCCCATTTGGGCGATGAAGGGTTCGTTGAACGGCGTGTCCACCCAGCCCGGGCAGAGCGCGTTGACGCGGATGCCGAACCGGGCGTAGTCGCCGGCCATCTGCCGGGTCATCGCGATGACCGCATGTTTCGTCGTCGTATAGGCAATCATCTCGCGATCGTAGAGTACGCCCGACGAGGAAGAGGTGTTGAGGATGACGCCGCGGCCCGCCCTCTTCATCAGCGGCATGACGAAGCGAGCCGCCATGAAATGCGCTCGGACATTCAGGCTCCAGGACCTGTCGAAACCCTCGACAGCGACCTGCTCCAGATCGCCCGCCACCTGTGCGCCGGCGTGATTGTGGAGGATGTCTATCCGGCCGTGACGTTCGGCGACCGCAGCGATGCCGGCTTCGAGTGCCGTGTCGTCGGTGACGTCGAGAACAAGGCACTCAGCCCTGCCGCCGGCGGCCTCAATCCGGCGGACGGTTTCGGCGGCACTGGCGGCATTCAGGTCGGCCACGACGACGAAGGCACCTTCTCCTGCCATAATCAGCGCGCCGGCCTGGCCGATGCCCGAGCCCGCTCCGGTGACGATCGCGACGCGATTTTCAAGAATCATTGGTGTTTCCCGTTCAGTTTGTTGTTTTCTCGCGCATCAGAAAGCGCGCGATGAGGATCAGTCCCAGCGATGCGACAAGCACCATCGTGGCGATGGCGTTGATCTCCGGTGTCACGCCACGACGGATCGAGGCGAAGACATAAATCGGCAGTGTCGTGTTCGAGCCTGCGACGAAAAAGGCGATGATGAAATCGTCAAAGGAGAAGGTGAAGGCGAGCAGAAAACCGGCCAGGATTGACGGCAGGATCTGCGGCAGCACAATCTGGCGAAAAGTGGTCAATGGCGTGGCGTAGAGATCGCTCGACGCTTCGACGATGTCACGGCCGAGGCTGGCGATGCGTGCTTTGACGATCATTGTCACCAGCGCCATGGTGAAGAGCCCATGGGCGGCGATGATCGAGCCATAGCCGAGTGAAAGCTTCGGCGCCTGTTCGCCTGGCCAGACGGCGGCAATCAGTGGATTGACGAAGCCGAAGACCTCGACCAGCGCCACCAGCGTCGCAATGCCGATAACGACGCCGGGAACGACGATCGCCGCAGCAAACAGCCCGTCGAAGACCGCTCGCGCCCGGGCGCCGAGCCGCTCCATGCCGATCGCCGCCATTGTGCCGAAAATGGCCGCCAGCCCGGCACTGGTAAAGGCGATGGCCAGGCTGTTCTGCAGCGCTTCCATCAGGAAGGTGTTGGCAAGCGCCTTGCCATACCATTGCGTCGAGAAGCCGGTGAAATCGCTGGCATTGCGGCCGGCATTAAAGGAGAACAGCACGACAAGCGCGATCGGCGTATAGAGGAACAGGTAGACTGCGGTGACCAGCGCGCGCATCAGACGAGATCCACTTGGCGGGTACCGGCAACGCGCCAGGCGATGCGCATGGCAATCAACAGCACGATGACGACGACAACGACGAGAGTGACGGCGATCGCAGAGCCGAACGGCCAATTGCGCGACTGCAGGAAGAGATCAACCAGCGCATTGCCGATGAAGAAGACTTTGCCGCCGCCAAGCAACTGCGGGATCAGATATTCGCCAAGCAGCAGGATGGTGACGAGGGCGATGCCGGTCATCACGCCAGGAAGCGACAGCGGCAGCGTGATGCCGAAAAAGGTCGAAAGCGGCCGCGCGCCGAGATCGGCGGAGGCCTCCAGAAGGCGGCGGTCGAGCTTTTCGAGGCTGACATAGATCGGCATGATCATCAGCGGCAGGTAGCCGTAGACGATGCCGAGCAGCACGGCGCCCGGTGTGTTCAGCAGCCTGACATTTTCGATGCCGACCATCTCCAGGAGATGCGGAATGCCGCGCGCGCCCAAGATGTACATCCAGGCGTAGGTGCGCACGAGAAGGCTCGTCCAGAAGGGCACGACGACGAGGGAGACCAGCAGCAGCCGGTATTTGGCGCTCGCCTTGACGGCGAGGTAATAAGCAACCGGATAGGCGACGAGCAGGCAGGCGAAGGCGCCGATCGGCGCAAGGATCAGCGTGTTCTTGAAGGCCGCGGCGCGCGAACCAAGATTGGCAAACTGCGCAAAGGTAAAAGCCGCCTGATAACCACCTTCGGGCGCCCGCTCGCCGAAGGCAAAGACGATGATGGCGATGAAGGGCAACACCAGGAACACGAACAGCCAGATGCTGGCCGGACTGACAAGAGCCGCGGTGACAAGGCGCCGATTGGTTTCAGGAGCAAAAGGCATCGAAAGGTTCTTTATCCGCCGATTCTAGGCACGAGACCGGCCCCCTCGCGCCAAGGCGGTGGGGCCGGAGTTGGGAACGGCGATCAAGCCGACTTGAAACGCGCCATCAGCTCCGCCCGGCCTGGATCGGTCAACGTCACCGCCGCGCCGAATTCCAGCGGCGTCAATGAAGCCTCGTCCGGATAGACGATCTTGTTCGCCGTGATTTCCTTCGGCAGCAGCGCGATGACCCGGCTGTCAGTCGTCGGTGCACCATTGGCGACGTGCTCCTTGACGGCATTGGCCGGATCCATGAGGTAGTTGAGCAGCGCGTAACCCGCCGCCTTGTTCGGCGCGTCCTTCGGGATTGCGTAATAGTCGGTCCAGATTTCGCCGCCGTCGGTGCCAAGCACATAGGCGATCTCGGGAACGTCTCGGTTGAGCTGCGCCCCGTCATTGGTCCAGCACATGGTGAGCCAGGCGTCGGTGGCGCGCATGGCCGGTTGGTAGTCGCTGTTGATGGCGAAAAGGTGCGGTTTGACTTTAATCAGCAGTTCCTCGGCCTTGGCGAGTTCGTCCGCCTTGATCGAATTGAAATCGTAGCCGAGCGACACCAGCGCGCTGCCGATCGTCGTCAGCTGATAGTCGTGCACCATGGCGCGGCCGTCGGCTTCCGTCTGGGCGATGTCAAAGAAGTCCTTCCAGCTCGAAAGCTTGGTCTTGATCTTCGCGGTATTGACCGAGAACCCGGTCGTACCCCAGTTCTTCGGCACGGCATAGGTCTTGCCGTCGATCATGCCTTCCTTGGTGAAGCGCGGATTTTCCGTCGCTTGGCTGAAATTCGGGATCTTGGAGAGATCGAGTTCGTCGATCAGGCCGAGCTTGTGGTAGGTGGAGATCGTGTAGTTGGTCGGCACGAAGAGTGACCAGCCGGAGGCGCCCGCCTGGAGCTTGGCCAGCATTTCCTCATTGGAGCCGAAGACGTTGACCTCCACGGCAACGCCGGTCGCCGCCTTGAAATTCTCGAAGGTCGCAGGGTCATGGTAGTTCGGCCAGGTGGCGATCGACATCTGGGTACCGAGGTCCTCGGCGTAGGCGGGCGTCGACAGGGCACCGGGGAAACGCGACAGCACGGCGGTCGCAAGCCCGAGGCCGGTGACGCCGAGGAAGTGGCGGCGGCTGACGGAGCCGCGCTTCAGGCGCATGAACTCGTCCATGAAGCCTTCAGGCGTAATAGGCAGATGATCCTTGTAGTCCTTGCTCATGATGCTGTTCCCTTGTTCTGGTTTATGCATTCGATGCTTATGAAACTTGGGGTGAAGAAACCTCGCCTGGAAAAACGTGGGCCATATCGGGATCGAAGCCGAGGAAAACCGCTTCACCTGGCTCGACCAGATCGCTCTCATTCATGCTGCGCCGGTCGGCGGTGACGAGGAAATCGCCGAGACCCGGAACAGTGACGGCATATTCGGCCGAGGAGCCGAGGAAGATGCGGTGCGTGACCGTGCCTGCAAAGGACGTGCTGCCGACCGCAGCCCGCGTCAGCCGGATCGCCTCGGGACGGATCGCAACGATCACATCGCCCGTCGCAAGGCCAGGGCGGGCAATGGCTGCAAGCGCCGACCCGTCGCCAAGGCGCAGCGTCGTGCCACCGGTTTCCATCGTCGCACCGATCCGGTTGGTCTTGCCGACGAAATCGGCGACGAAAAGATCGGCCGGGCGGTCGTAGACCTCTTGCGGCGTACCGAGCTGACGAATGCGCCCGGCGCTCATGACGCAGACGACGTCCGCCATCGACAGCGCTTCTTCCTGATCGTGGGTGACGAGCACGAAGGTGATGCCGAGTTCGCGCTGCAACGTCTGCAATTCGATCTGCATGGCCGAGCGCAGCTTCTTGTCGAGCGCGGCCAGCGGCTCGTCAAGCAGCAGCACCGAAGGCCGGTTGACGATCGCGCGCGCCAAGGCCACCCGCTGCTGCTGGCCGCCGGACATCTCGTGGATGCGCCGCTTGGCGAAACCGCCAAGCCGCACCATCTCGAGCGCTTCTGCCGCGCGGCGATTGATCTCGGCCGCCGCAATCCTTGGCCGCATCTGCCGCAAGCCATAGGCGACGTTCTGTTCGACGTTGAAATGCGGAAACAGAGCATAATGCTGGAAGACCATGTTGACGGGGCGGCGATAGGCCGGAACGCCGTTCATCTCCCGCCCGTCGATCAGCACGGCGCCCTCGCTCGGCTGCTCAAAGCCGCCGATCATGCGCAGACACGTGGTCTTGCCGCAGCCGGAAGGGCCGAGCAGAGCGAGAAAAGCCCCCTTCGGTACATTCAGATTTATGTCGGTCACGGCGGTCACCGCGCCATAATTCTTGGTGACCGAACGGAATTCGATATCGTTCGTCGAAGCGGATGCCACGCGTCTGTTCCCTGCGGTTGGTTGGTATGGGCAGTCTAGCGCTGCCTTTTTGCCACCGTCGTTAGAGAAACAGTAAGCCAGGGCCGTCGGCGCGGTATATACCCCGAAAGAGGTATTCTGCCTCACATCTCTTCGTGGAAGGTGTATATGAAACTTAGCGTATTCCTGCTGAGACGGTTTGGAGAGGCTATCGATGAGCATTGATCTCGAGGCGCTGTTTCTGGCTTTCGACGTCACCGTCGGAAAGCCCGCCATGGCGGATGCGGAGTTTGGTGAGACGTTCCGCCGGATGATGGCGGCGCTGGTGCGCTTCGATTATGTCGTGGTTTTTGCCTATCGCGGCAAGGAGCGGCCGATTGATCTCTACAGCACCTTCGATCCAGAGGAAAACGTCGTTTTCGTCACCCTCTATCAGGTTGGTCCGTACCTGCTCGATCCATTTTACCATACCGCCCGCGCGCGCCGCCCGGGCGTCTTCCGCATGCGCGAGCTGGCGCCCGACCGCTTCTTCTCCAGCGAATATTACCGGAGCTATTATGTCCAGACGGGACTTGCCGAGGAGATCGGCTTCTTCGTGACACTCGACGACGATATCACCGTCGTGCTGTCGCTGATGCGCCGGGAAAAGACCGGCCCGTTTCCGCCGGCTGAATTCGCGCTTCTGAAAAAGGCCGAACCTTTGGTGGCGAGCCTTGTCCGGCATTTCTGGCCGCGGCTCGGCGCCCGCTTCGACGCGCAACGCGATGCCGGCTTGCGAAAGGGGAGGAAAAGCGGTGCGGCGGCGCAGGCGCTGCAGCCGGCCGACACTGTCTGGCGCGACCTCAAGTTGACGAGCCGCGAAACCGCGATCGTCGATCTGGTATTGCAGGGACATTCCTCGGAATCGATCGGCCTCAGGCTCAACATCTCGACGGGCACGGTGAAGGTCCATCGCCGCAACGTCTACCGCAAGCTCGGCATCTCCTCGCAGACGCAGCTTTTATCGATCTACCTGAAGACAATCGGCAGCACTGGCGACCGACCAGCAGCCCAAAGCACGAGTCGATAAGCCTCGACCCGGACGGCCTGTCCCCTTCGGCATGAAGCAGACAGGCTTCGTTCAGTTGCGGCCGGAGGGCTCAGCGGCCGCCTTCGATCTTGCGGTGGCGCTGGTTGATGCCGCCCTTGCCGTAGGGATAGTCCAGAGGTTGCGGGGCGCTGACCTCGTTGAGCTTCGCCATCTCCTCCTTGGAGAGTTCGACCTTCATCGCGCCGAGATTGTCGGCGAGCTGTTCGGGGGTGCGGGCGCCGAGGATGACCGAGGTCACGGCCGGCTGCGCCGCCGTCCAGGCGAGCGCCACCTGCGCCATGCTGACGCCGCGGGCTCTGGCGATCTCCTCGACCGCGCCGATGATCGCCCAGGTGCGTTCCTGAGCGTTGCGCGGCGCATATGATTCGCTACCGCGATTGGGGTTCTCGCCAAGGCGGGTGGCGCCGGTCGGCATCTCGTCCCGCTTGTACTTGCCGGTGAGCCAGCCGCCGCCGAGCGGCGACCACGGCAAGAGACCCATGCCGGCATCCTGGCAGGCCGCGACGATTTCGAGCTCGATGTCGCGCGCCAACAGGCTGTATTGCGGCTGCAGCGTCACCGGACGGGTATAACCCCGCGCCTTGGCGATCTCCGAAGCCTTGGCGATATGCCAGCCGACATAATTGGAGAAGCCGTAATAGCCAATCTTGCCTGATGAAACCGCATCGTCGAGGAAGCGCAGCGTCTCTTCGATCGGCGTCAGCGCGTCCCACGCATGCATCTGGTAGAGGTCGATCTGCTCGAGGCCGAGGCGGCGCAGCGAGTCGTCGAGCGCCTGGCCGAGATGCCGGCGCGACAGGCCGATATCGTTGGGTCCGTTGCCCATCGGAAAACGCCCCTTGGTGGCGACGATCGCCTGGCGGGCCTCAGTCGGGCGCGCCTTCAGCCAGCGGCCGATGATCTCTTCCGACTTGCCGGCACTGTAGACGTCGGCGGTGTCGATGAAATTGCCGCCCCAGGCGAAATAATCGTCGAGCAGCTTGTGCGAGGCCGCTTCGTCGGCCTCCGCGCCAAAGGTCATGGTGCCGAGGCAATAGGCGGTGACGACGGTCCCGCTCGGACCGAGCTTGCGATAATCCATGTCTTCCTCCTCATGCGGATACCCGCGGCCGACGCGCAAAATCGTCGGGGTAGAAGCCGGGGCTCCTGCAATCAATGACAATATCGTGCTTGAAGCGGCCTCTGCCGCCGGATGAGGTGTAGCGCCCCAAGCTGGGGTAGCGCGGGGGCGAGAGCAGAATAGCCAATCCCGCCCGTGCGACAAGTGGGAAAAAATATTTCCGACAACGTTTACGGATTTTGCCGAAACAGAGCAGCGATCAGATCGGCGGCGGCAACACCGGTCTCATAGGCGCCATGTGCCGTCGAATAACGGGCGCGTGAACAGGCTTCGCCGGCAAAGAAAATCCGCCCGTCATGCGGTGCGGCAAGGACCCCGCGCAGATCAGAGGCGCCGGGTTCCGCATAGGAATAGGAACCGCCGATATGAGGCGTCGCGGCCCAAGCCGAGACCGCCGCCATCGACAGCTGCTTGCGGATGTCGGCGCCGAATTGTGCGGCCAGCTCGTCCGCGGCGAAGGAGAAGGCAGCCTCCGCTCCCGCCCGCTCCAGATCATGCGCGAGATCGCCGGCAAAATAGGCTTCGACGACTGGAGCGCCGAACGGCCGCAGCTGATAGGTGCCGGTCGCACCGCGACTGGTCGAGCCGAGCATATGCGTATCCGCCGGCATTGCCTCCGGATCGGCGAGGCCGAGGAAAAGCTTGTCGGCAAGCCCCAGCGGCAAACGAGCTGCCGCTTCGATCTTGTCGGGCAGGGGAGGATCGAAGGCGATCCTACCGGCGGCAAGCACGTTCGTGGAAACAGTGACGAGCACAGTCCGGGCGGTGATCAATCCCTGGCTCGTCTCGATGCTGATACGGCCGACATGGCGGTGGTCGACTCGTCTTGCTTCAACGCCAAACCTTGTCCGGAGCGGCGCACCATAAAGCGCGATCAATGTTCCGTAGCCCTGCCGCACACGCCAGTCGGGACCGGCGCCCGGATCATACCTGTTGTAGTCGGCGATCGACGAGCGCTCCAATTCTGCGCCGGTGATGTAAGTGCCGATCGCCCGGATCTGGCCGTTCCAGCGACCGTCCGGCTGGAGCTCTGCTGCCAGGTCGCTATCCATGCCTTCATGGCTTTCGAGGCGTTCGAAATAAGCGCCGATCGCCTGCTGCGCCGCCTGGATCTCCGCATCATCCCGCTGGAGCCGCCGCCCGCCGTTCCAGGGTGCCGGCGAGCGGTCGACCATCAGACCGATCTCACCGGCAATCTCCGTCCAGGCATTGGTCCGCGCCCCGTGCAGCCATCCGCAACCGAGATCGAAACCCACATCACCGGTTCCGGGCAGCCCGACCGTCCAGGCCCGGCCACCAAGGCGGTCAGCGGCTTCGAGCAGGAGGACAGAAAGACCGGGCCGGATTGCCAGCAGGCGTCGGGCAGCGGCAATACCGGCAGCGCCGGCGCCGATGATGACGACGTCTTCGTCGGCGTCCATGATGTCGTCACGGGGCATGGATTCTCCTTCAGCCGCTGATCCTCAGCTAAACTTTCCTGACCATGAAAGGCAAGGGCTGGGCATAGCGCGCCGCGGGCGATGGATTCGCCCGCGCCTCCGTGACATACAAGTTCGATGAGCGTGCACAGAGATTCGCAACTCGACATGTTTGCCAAGGCATCGCCCGCAATGGCCGAAGCACGCGGTCCATCGCGCCGGCGGCCGTCACCGCCGGCCCCCTCCGCTGAAGACATGGCGCGGGCACTCGAGGAGAGCGGCAATTACCGGATCCTGAGGAAACTCGCCGCCCGGCCGGTCGCGGTGGCGAGACAGCCTGGATTTTCGCGGCTCGGCGTCATCCTCGATACCGAGACAACGGGCCTCAATCACCGCAGCGACGAGATCATCGAAATCGGCGCCGTCGCCTTCACCTTCAGCGATGACGGCGCGGTCGGCGATGTGGTCGGCATCTATGGCGGCTTGCAGCAGCCCTCCAAGCCGATCCGGCCCGACATTACCAGGCTGACCGGGATTTCCGAGGCCATGGTCGAAGGACAGGTCATCGACATGGCCTCACTGAGTGCCCTGATCGAACCGGCGGACCTCATCATTGCCCACAATGCCGGGTTCGACCGGCCGTTCTGCGAGGCCTTCTCACCCATTTTCGCCAGCAAGGCCTGGGCGTGCTCGGTTTCGGAGATCGACTGGAGCGCCCGCGGCTTCGAGGGAACGAAGCTCGGTTATCTCGTCGGCCAGGCCGGGTATTTCCACGAAGGCCACCGAGCGGTGGACGATTGCCATGCGCTCCTGGAGATTCTCGATCGACAGCAAGGCGACGGTGAAAGCCCCTTCGCCGAGCTGTACCGCGCCAGCCAGCGCTGCCGCATCCGCATCTTTGCCGAACACAGCCCATTCGAGATGAAGGATCATCTGAAGGCAAGGGGCTACCGCTGGTCGGACGGAAGCGATGGCCGCCTGAAATCCTGGTGGATCGAAGTCGGCGAAGACGATCTCGGTGACGAGCTTTCCTTTCTGCGGTCGGAAATCTACCGGTGGGAGGCCGATCCGCCGCTCGTCCGGCTGACGGCGTTCGACCGTTTCAAAGCCTGACGTCGACCGCTGCGCTTTAGAACCCATGCAGTTATCGCATAGGTGCAGTGATGCATTGGCGCTGCAACAACCGAGGGTCCCGTATTATATACAGCGCATCGAAGCAAACGAAGCGCCAAGGACTGGCAGCTAGGCTTCGAAAGCCCACGGAAAGGGGATCATCATGAACGTAGCACGCTCTTTCAACAATTGGCGCAAGTACCGTCAGACGGTCGCTGAACTGGGCCGTATGTCCACGCGCGAACTGGATGACCTCGGCATCGGCCGCGGCGACATCCGCAACATTGCGCGCGCAGCCGTCGCCCGCTAACGCCAGACAGACCACCATTTTCGAGACTTGCCCAGCGCCTGCTTCCTCCCGAGCGGGCGCTTTGCTTTTGGCGTTTGGCCGTCCGATGGCGAGATCCCCGCTTTTCGCATAACGCATAGCTGCCCTGCAAAGAAATGCCTATCATCTGAGCAGGAAATAAGTATGATTATTCCATCGAAGCGATGCACCTCCTCCCGCATCCCTTCGAACATGCAGGCGCCCCATCCTCCTCCCAGGGTCGCTTGCGGGAACGGCAGCACTCCTCCTCCCAGCTGTCGTTCGGTTTTTATCGAAAGCCTGCCGCACCTCCTCCCGCGGCAGGCTTTTTTCGTTTCGGCCGAGGAGTGTCCGCCGCGCCAAAAGCGGCCGCTGGCGATCGCTTCACGTCTGCTCAGCCAAGTCCCGGACAAACCTGTTGACACCAAACTTGTCGTACAACTATGTAACCAAACGGATACCGCCGCAGCGGAAGACGCCTGACGGATGGGCTTGCGCAACAGCGACGATGCGTGACGACAACGAAGCTGAAGGAAAATTGACATGCAGATCGACGTGAGGCACGCCTCCCACCCCGAGGCCGTGCGCAATTACGACACGGAAACGCTGCGGCGTCACTTTCTGGTGGAGACCGTTTTCGCAGGCGGCGAGATCCGGCTGACATATTCCCATTACGACCGGATGGTTATCGGCGGCGCCACGCCGCTTGGCCCCGCGCTGACGCTGACGGCGCCGACGGCGATCGGACAGGAAACCTTCCTCGCCGAACGCGAACTCGGGGCCCTGAACATCGGCGGCGCCGGCCGCATCACCGTCGACGGCACGAGCTACGACCTGGCCAAGTATGACTGCCTCTATGCCGGCAAGGGCTCCAAGGACATTAAGTTCGAGAGCGCCGATGCTGCCAATCCGGCGAAGTTCTATCTGGTCTCGACGCCGGCGCACCAAGCGCACCCGACCGTGCTGCTCACCCGCGAGAAGGCGCGCCACCTGACGCCGGGCGAAGCCGCGACGGCCAACAAGCGGTCGATCTATCAGTTCATCCACCCGGAGGTCTGCCAGTCCTGCCAGCTCACCCTGGGCCTCACCATGATTGAGCCGGGCAGCGTCTGGAACACCATGCCCGCGCATACGCATGACCGGCGCATGGAAGCCTATCTCTATTTCGATCTCGAAGCCGACCAACGCGTCTTCCACTTCATGGGCGAGCCGCAACAGACCCGGCATATGCTCGTCGCCAACGAACAGGCCGTCATCTCGCCGCCCTGGTCGATCCATTCGGGCGCCGGCACCAAGAATTACAGCTTCATCTGGGCGATGGCCGGCGACAATAAGAGCTTTACCGACATGGATCATATCGCCATTGCGGATCTGAGGTGAGCACCGTGGCAAACCTCTTCGACCTCTCCGGAAGAACCGCCGTGGTCACCGGCGCCAATACCGGGATCGGCCAGGCCATCGCGGCCGCCCTGGCCGAGGCTGGTGCGGCGATCGTTGCGGTCGGCCGCTCCTCGATGGAGGAAACCGAGGCACTGGTGAAGCAGGCAGGAAGCCGCTTCCATGTTATCAAGGCCGATCTCGGCACGATCGAACCGGTCAAGGGGATCGTCGCCGAGACGACCCAGACCTTCGGCGGCATCGACATTCTCGTCAACAATGCCGGCATCATCCGCCGTGCCGATGCGCTCGACTTCACCGAGGAAGATTGGGACGCGGTGATCGACGTCAACCTGAAGACGGCCTTCTTCCTGTCGCAGGCGGCCGGCCGCCACATGGTCGAGAAGGGCAGGGGCAAGATCATCAACATCGCCTCGCTGCTCTCCTTCCAGGGCGGCATTCGCATCCCCTCCTATACCGCCTCCAAAAGCGGCCTTGCCGGGCTGACAAAGCTGCTCGCCTGCGAATGGGCCGGCAAAGGCGTCAACGTCAATGCCATCGCGCCCGGTTATTTCGTCACCAACAACACGACGGCGCTGCGTGAGGATCCCGATCGCAACGCCGCCATCCTGGCCCGTATTCCGGCGGGACGCTGGGGAACGCCGTCCGAACTTGGCGGTGCTGCCGTATTCCTGGCGTCGCCTGCATCCGATTACGTGCACGGAACGGTGCTGCCCGTCGACGGCGGCTGGCTGGCGCGGTGATCGCTTTCGCCGACTGACGAAGCACAGGGTCTCGGCTCGCGTCGTCTTTGCCTTTCCGGCCGGCATGCGCTAGCAAAAGCATACCGGCCGGCGCAGCCGCTCCGAAAGGCAGGATTTGACAAGGGATGACGGACAAAGACAACGCGCTTTCCAGCACCATTCGCCAGCCGTCGAACCTGCGCAGCAACCTTGCCGATACGCTGATGGCGCAGATCGAGTCCGGCGACCTCAAGCCGGGCCAGCGCCTTCCTACCGAACAGGCGATCATGGCGGCGACCGGCGTCAGCCGCACGATCGTGCGCGAGGCGCTCGCCACCCTGCGCGCCAAAGGACTGATCACCACCCATCAGGGCCTCGGGGCTTTCGTCTCGGACGATCCGACACCGAGATCCTTCTCCATCATTCCGAATGACTTGCAGTCGATCGATGAGGTCCTGCGGGTGCTGGAACTGCGCATGGGGGTCGAATACGAGGCGGCCGGTCTTGCCGCGCTGCGGCGCACGCCGGAAGATATCGACCGGATGCAGGACCGGCTCGATGCTCTCGACAGGGCGCTGGAAGAGGGCGGATACGGGGCAGAGGAGGATTACGCCTTCCACCGGTCGATCCTGGTCGCGACGCAGAATTCCTACTACGGCCGCCTCTTCGATACGTTCGGCAATATCATGGTGCCGCGGCAATGGGCGCGTTTGGACAAGATGACGGCTGCGGAGCGCAAGCGCCATGCCGCTCGCATGCGCAGGGAACACCACGCCATTTTCTCGGCGATCCGTGACGGCAACGAACCTGCTGCGCGGCGCGCCATCCGAACGCACCTGTCGAAAAGCACGGCGCGCTTCGAAGAGCTGCGCGATGCCAGCACTTCGTCCTGAATGGTTACCACTTCGGCGTCATCAGTCGCCGCCAGGCGGCGTGATCGGTCTGCAGGGCAACGGCGGCATGCGCCGCAGGCAGAAGCGGTTTGCACCTGCGCCGGCCGAAGCGCCGCTTGAAGCCGAGGATATTTTCGACGAAACTCCTGGCGTAGAGGCCAGGTCCGCTCGAATAGATGCGCCAACCGCCGTCGACGGCAATCTTTCCGGTCTTGGCGCGCGCCCATTGCGCCGCCGCCTGATAGCGGTCGTGGAAAGCCGCGTCGCTGCTGCTGAAATAGGTATTGCGCTGGCGCAGTGAAGCATGCGGCAAGACCGTCGTGACGGCGATCGGATTGACGACCGCGATTGCCTTCCACAGCTCTTCCGCTTCCGCCTCCAGCGCCAGCGTTTCGCAATAGCGCAGATGCGCATGCACATACATCAGCCCGATCTCACGGCCGAAGAAGGACGAGGATTCGGCCCGGCGAAACAGCGTTTCGGGCCCGCCGGAATAGGTCGCCGGCCTTTCCATCAGCCGCACGCCATCGGGGAAGAGCAGGTGCTCTTCGATCAGCCGCATGTGATGCCGCCTCTGCGCCGGCGTGAACAGCTTGCCGAGCATCGCCTGCGTCATCGAGATCAGCGAGAAGGAAAGGCCGGTGCGTTTGTCACTCGGATGCAGCAGCAATTCGACGCCGTCATGGGCCGGATCGAAGATGCCGTAGCCGGCGACGACGCCGTCACGCACGAGATGCCGGTTGAAATCCCGGCGCATCGCGGTTGCGATCTTCCTTAGCGCCCTGGCCTTATCATCAAGGCCGAGGCGGCGCAGAATGGCGGAATACCGGACGATCTGCTCATAAAGCAGAGCAACTGTCCAGCTGCTGACCATCCAATCGCGCAGATGCGGATCGGCCGGCTGCAGTGAATCGTTCCAGTCTCCCTCGCCATAGCGGATCAGATGCGTTCCCGGGATGAACTGTGTGCGGACGGTCTCGAGCAGCTTCTCGACATGGGTGGCGATGGCATCGGCCACGGGCGCCTTCTGCATGGTCTTTTCGTCGCGCCAGGAGACCTTCTCGTCGAGGATGGCGAGATCGCCGGTCGCTTCGATATAGTCGCAGAGCGCTTTCAACGGCCACACGATGACGTCGCCGTGACTGTCGCCCGCCCGGATGTTGGCATAGGGCTCCAGCATGAACCATTGCGGCCAGTCGCCTTTTTCCAGATATTGTTCGCTAAAGACGGTCTTCACCACCTCCCTGGCTTCGCGGTCGTGCTCATAGGCGAGCAGGAATTCGATCGGTCCCTGGCAGGCGTCGCGCGTGCCCCAGGCAGCACCGGTGTATTGCTCCAGGCCGTGCGGCACGCTCAGATGCACGATGGCGTCATGCGCGAGCCAGGGCAGGAGGGTCGCCTGGGCAGCGAGATCGGGGGAAGAGCTGTCGATCGTCATGCCGCGCACGGCGTTGCGCCAGAATGCCGATGCCGGCGCAAGCATCGCCTCATTGGTGACGCCGCCCTCGTAACGCTGCGCCAGCCGTTCGGCTTCTTCGGCATCGGTCATCGAGCCAACGACGGCAAAGGAGAGCGCTTGCGTCGGCCGGGACTTGAGTGCGATGAACGCGCCGTTGCGCGCAACGCCATCGGCATAGAGGAGCTCGTCGCCGCCGATCTTATCGATGGCGTCGGGTGTCGGACTCACCAGCCAGTAGACGGCATCGGGATAACGCTCGCCCCAGAGCCAGGCCGGGTCCGGCCGGAAAGAGATGCGTTTACGCTCAGGATCGAATTCGATCTGCCCACCGGCGTCATATTCGCGCTCCCCGAGCACGATATGGCCAAACACCAGGAAGCGGCACGGCTTGCCCTCCACGGTAACGCTCCACTGCATTGCCGCATCCTCGCCGGAAGCGACCGCCGTGACGATGATCCTGCGCTCCGGGCACTGATAGATCCAGCGGCAGTCGCTCAGTCCCATTTCGAAAGCCGACGGCACCGCCAGAAGCTGCCAGCCCGCCCCGAGGTCGGCCATGATGCGCAGCCCGCTGGCGCGCGTCAGATTGTAGGGATCGCGCGACACCGAAAAGAGCTTGTGGAAGGACGTATTGCCGATCGTCAACTGCGCGGCGAAAATTCCTTGCATCCAGCAGCTGGCGGCAAGGGTGGTATCGTCGAGCAGCATGTTTTGGCCGCTCCGCACGATGGCGCCATGGCGCCGCGCGACGACGAGTTCCTTGTCACGCAGGACGACGTGGCGGTTGAGGACGCCATCCGGCATGAAAAATGAAAGAAGCTTTCCGTGCGCGCGCTCTTCGAGGCTCCGCTCCGGGTAGAGCTGTCGGATCGCCTTCAGGTCCAACGTCTCGGCCTCCAGCAGGGGCGCATCCTGGAGCAGGCTGCGAACGGCCGCGGCCCCCTCCGGATCGGCGGTTGCACTCTCCGGTGCCGCGATACCGTCAAGCCGCGAAAGGTCGGCATCGCTCGAGGCCTCGGGATGATCGGCGGCGAACAGGGCAACGAAGGTGGCTGTCGCGCCGTCTGCTGACACGGAAAGCGGCCTCGACTGAATGGCGGGACATGCCGTCTCCTGCTGCCGCCGTTCGCCCGGAAGGCTGCTGCCGAAGGGCCCGACCAGATGGTCGCCCTGCCGGTGCTTCGCCTGCACCAGCTGGATCGCATCCGTGGCGTAGGCGGCCGCGCCATCGAAGCATCCCTGGACGAGCCAGGGATTGCGGGCGCCCGACTGCTTGAGATTTTGCCGGTTCATGACGACCGGGCCGAATGTCTCGTGATCGGCGATATGGTGATCGACATATTGCGAAGCATAGGCCTCGCTGTTCATCAGGAAGCCGCGATCGCCGAGACCGACGTCCTGGACGAGCACCAGATCCACCGGCAGCGTTCCCTTCTTCGGATGCTTGAGCGAGACGCGCCAGAACCAGGCCGTTTCGGAAGCATGAAGCTCGAGCCGGACGGTGTAGCTGATATCGGCGGCCATGCCGCTCCAGGAAAAGCTCGTCGCGTCGTGCCCGAAGCGGCCATCGGCACGCGGGCCGACGATCTCGGCGACATCAGGCTTAGCGCCGCCGATGCGCAGATAAAGGCGACTGATGCCGCCGTAGAGCGGCGAGCCCTGGATCTGATTGATCTGCACCGCTCCCTTGTCGTCGGCATATTCGATCACAAACAGCGTGCCGTTCGGCAGCGCCGAGATCGACAGGCCGGAACCGTTGCTGATCGCAAGGAGACCCAGCTCTTCGCGTCGTGGCATTTGCAAACTGCGCTTGAGGTTCAGGGCCATTGAGATCTCGTCGATTGATATCAGAGGGGAATCAAAGGATGGCGTAAAAAGATTGAGAGAAATCTTACCGGTGATGGGAAGACCGACAAGTTGCCGCGGCTGATAAACTCACATCAAAGTGCTACCGAAACTCGCCTAAAGCGGAACAGAGTCAGGCAGAGCGGATTAGAAAACGAAAATATAACGGCGGTGCAAATTGCTACCGCCACTTTTCGGGGAGAAATCCCGACCGTCCTTGAACGGGATCCGTATCGGGCAGGGGTACTGACGAGATTTTCGACAGCATTTCCTTCGAAGCAGCCGAAGTCTGAATATCGGCATGCTGCCCCTTGGGATAGGCCCCGATGACCTCGAACTCCGCCGTGCAGCCGAGATTTTGGTGCCCGGTTCCGGCTGGAAGCACCAGACAGTCTCCCGCCGCGACTTCGATCGCTCGACCGCCGGGACCGCCGATCAGCAGTGTGGCGCTGCCACGTGTAATTCCGAGCACTTCATGAGCACCGGAATGGTAGTGCTGATAATCGAAGACACCGTTCGTCCAGATGCCGGTCCAACCGTTTGTCGCGAAGCGACTTTTGAAATCAGCAGGTTCATCATCGGCAAGATAGAGCAATACAGGCAGACGAGGGTTGTTCGGGACCCAGCCGCTCGGTTCGAAAATGATCGTCTCGGTGTTCATACCAACCTCCCAATGCCAGTGGCTTCAAAAGCCAAACTTTTGGCGAGCGCCGGCGGTTCCACCATGGACTGGGCTTCGTCACTGACGTTCTTCGCCCGGCGCCGGCCGCCTGGCGAAGGGGACTGAGAGCAGGGCGCAGCCGGTCAGGATGGCGACGACCATCCAGGCTTCGTTGATCGCCTGAACGCTCGCCGCGGTCTGTACCAGCGGATCGAGCGTTGCCATGGTATCGGCATCGAAGCTGTGTCTCGATATGATCTCGGCAGGCACGCCGACAAACGTGGCCGCCTCGATGTCGCCGGCCTGGAGGCGTGCCCAGAGGTCTTGTCCCAGCGGCTCCGAGCGTGTGTAGATGATGGTGTCGATCAGCGCGATGCCGATGGCGCCGCCGAGATTGCGCATCAGATTGAAAAGCCCGCTCGCATCGGGAACGCGATCGGCCGGAAGCGTGCCGAGCGCCAGCCGCGTCGGCGGCAGCAGGCAGAACATGATGGCGACGCCGCGCACGACCTGAGGCCAGAACATCGCATCGTAATCCGAGCGCGGATCCTGAAACGCGCTCATGCCGACACCGATCGTAAACAGGGCGAAACCGGCGGCCGAGAGCAGCCGCGCATCCATACGCTTCTCCAGCGCAACAGCGACTGGCGCGGTGATCAGCTGTGCGACGCCGGTGACCAGCATGGTCACGCCGATCTCAAGGGCGTCGTGTCCCCTGATGAAAGCGAGAAAGACCGGCATGAGATAGACCGAGCCGAACAGGCCGATGCCGAGTATGAAGCTCAGAACCGAGCCGACCAGAAAATTCCGATCGCCGAAATTGCCGAGATCGACGATCGGCCGGCGCCGGCGCAGCGTTCGCGTGATGAACGCGCCGCCCGACAGAAGACAGACGGCCAGCAGGCTCAGCACATAGGCGGAGGTCCAGCCGCTGGTCGGCGCCTCTTTGAGACTGAGTTCCAGCGCTGTCAGCGCTGCCGCCATCAAGAGGAGCGACAAACCGTCGAGATGCCTGAGTTCGGATGGATCGGCTGCCTGCTTCGGAAGGAAGCGAGCCGCCAAAACTGCCGAAGCAAGCCCCGGAAGAATGTTGATCAGGAACAGCCAGTGCCAGGAATAGGTTTCGGTCAGCCATCCGCCGACGATCGGGCCGACAGTGGGCGCAAGCACTGCAAGCACGCCGGCAATCGTCGTCGCAAGCGCTTGCCGCATATCTGGAAACAGGATGAACACGGCTGAAAAGACCGAGGGGATCAGCGTCCCGCCGGAAAAGCCCTGAAGCACTCGCCAGGCGACCAGCGCGCCGAAGCTGCTGCTGGCCGCACAGCCGGCGGACGCAGTCACGAACAGGGTTATGGCGACGACGAACAGCCACCGCATGGTCAGAAGCCGCGTCAGCAGGCCGGTCAGCGGGATCGCGACCACCTCGGCGATCAGATAGGCGGTTTGTATCCAGCTCATCTGATCCGGATCGATATCAAGCGCCGACTGGATGGTCGGCAGCGATGTCGCCACCACCTGAACGTCGAGGATCGCCATGAACATGCCGACGCACATGGCCAGGAAGCCGAACCAGACGATGGCGGGCCTTCCATCAGGACGAGCAGCTTCAAGTCGTTCCGACATGCGAGGATCCCGCCAGCGCGGCAATGTCTGCATCGGTGATAAATCTAGAGCCTTCATGATTGCGATCGAAACGATCGCCATGTCAACCGGCAGAGCGAGGAGATCGTCACCAGCCGGGCGTTGGTCGCTCATGCCCGAAACGCGACCGAGCCTGACCGGGAAGGCCAGGCTCGGTGTTCGATCGGCGAATTTGGGCCGGACGTTCTATGCGCCCTGCTCCCTTTGCGTCGGCCAGGATTAGCCGCGGAAGAGCGACAGGATGTTCTGGGACGACGAATTCGCGATCGACAGCGACTGGATCGCCAGCTGCTGCTGGGTTTGCAGGGCAGAAAGCCTGCTCGACTCCTCCTCCATATCGGCATCGACCAGCCGGCCGACACCCGAGTCGATCGAATCCGAGAGTGCACCGACGAAGTCTTCCTGGAGTTCGATGCGGGTCGAGATCGAACCCAGCTGTGCACCTGCCGACGTCATCGCCGAGAGCGCCGATTCGACGGTTGTCAGCGCCGACTGGATCTGGCCGAGTGTGAAGTTGGTGATATCCATCGAGTAGACCGAGCCGGTCGCGCCGGACGACGTGCCGAGAATGCCGGTGGAGGTTTCGATCGAGCCGCCGCTCATGCCGAACAGCACGTTGCCCATCGAGGCGGTATCCAGAGCATAATCCGTCATTTTCACCGAAACGGCGCCGGAGCCGTCGCGGACGAAGGACGATACGACGCTCACGGTTCCATCAGCGCCGGCGACCCAGTTTTCGCCGGAGAAGGAAGCCGACTGAGCGATGCTCATCAGTTGCTCCTGCAGCTGGCTGATTTCTTCCTGGACCTTGGACTTGTCGACACCGTCTTCGGTCGCGGCCACGAGCTTGGCTTTGATCTCGTCGACGACGTCGATCGCGCTGTCCATTGCCGTGTAAGCCGTATCGACCTTTGCCGCACCGAGGCCGAGGGCGTCGGACACGGCTGACAGCGCCTTGTTATCGGACCGCATCGTGGTCGCGATCGACCAATAGGCGGCGTTGTCGGATGCGGTGTCGACCCGGTAGCCGGTGGAAACACGGTTCTGTGTCGATTCGAGATTGGAATTGACGCTGCGCAGCGTCTGAAGGGCTGCCATCGCGGAATTGTTGGTATTGATGCTGGTCATGGAAATGTCGCCTGATTCGGAAGTTGGATGTGTTGCATCCCGGGGACATCCGGGCCGTGGCGAGCAGCCTCATGCTTATCGATCCCTCTTCGGGGTGGTCAATTCGCCACTGTTGAGCCAATTATGGTACTTAAAGGTACCTTAATCGTTAACGCAAACGGCGAAGCCATTATTTTTTCCCAAATTACGACACCCCGGCGATGCCGTCGGCAGAATTTGTCCTGATGCCGGCCAGCAGAAATTCCGCGTGGCCGATTGACGGCCCGGCGGGAAACTGGCTATCACTATTAAATCAATTTGATTGACTTCAACCGCCGCTCCCATTCCCTGCCGTGCAGGAACGTCCAAAAAAACTCGTTTTCCTCAAAGGAAGAGTGACCAATGTCGACACCGCGACCGAATGCCCTGCGGCTTGAAACCCTTTGGAACCCGCCTACCGAGGGCAAGGAATTCTCCTATGTCCTGCGCCTCAAGAACCTCGGCAGCGAACCGCTTTCGAATTTTTCCCTCTGCGTCAGCGGTCCGGGCCGCGTCGACCCCGCCGGACGCGTCGAAGGCGCAACGGTGTCGCAACGGCTTTCGAATTTCACCGAATTCCAGCCGCCGGCCAACTTCGTGCTCGGCGCAGGCGAAACCTGGACGATCTCCGTCTATGCGCTCAGCTGGCAGTTCCGCCACTGGACGGACGGCGCGACGAGCGCCTATCTCGTACTGTCCGACGGCAACACCATCGTGCTCGCTGTCGAGCCGACACGCTCTTCCGTCAGCAATGCACCGCTGAAGCGCGGTGCCGAGATCTATCCGGTTCCCGTCAACGCGCCCGTTGCGGTGTCGATCATTCCCTGGCCAAACCATGTGGCGGTCGCCTCGCGCCGCCCGCTGCCGGCCGGTTTTGCGCCGCGGGCGCAGAGCCCTGAAGGGGAGGCGGCGGCGAAAAGCTTCACGGCACTGGTGGAGCATCTCTTCGCCGTCGAGGGAATCGTACGCACCGAGGCCGAAGGCGCGGTTCGTGTCGGCCTGAAGGGCGCCGCCGCCTTCGGGCCGGAGGCCTACCGGCTGAGCTTCGAAGAAGAGGCGATCACGATCGAGGCAAGCAGCCGGACCGGCTTCCTTTACGGCCTCGTCACGCTCGGCCAGATCTGGCGCGGCGCCAGGCTGCATCCCGGGACCTTCCAGTTTCCGGCATCCGGCGAGATCATCGACGAGCCGTCGATGGGCTGGCGCGGCCTGCATCTCGATGTCGCCCGCCAGTTCTACGGCGCAGCCGAAGTCAAGAAGCTGATCGCGGTGCTGGCCTGGAACAAACTCAACCGCTTCCACTGGCACCTTTCCGATGACGAAGCCTGGCGGGTGGAGATCGATGCCTACCCGGCCCTGACAAAGATCGGCGCCTGGCGCGGTCACGGTCTCGCCGTGCCGCCGCTTCTGGGTTCAAGCCCGGCCCGGACGGGCGGCTACTATACAAAGCCTGTCATCCGCGAGATCGTCGCCCTCGCAAAGAACTTCGGCATCGAAATCGTGCCGGAGATCGATATGCCCGGACATTGTTATGCCATGCAGCAGGCGATACCTGAGCTGCGCGATCCGGACGAGAAGGGCAGCTATTACTCGGTTCAGGGTTTTCCCGACAACTGCATCAATCCAGCGCGCGAGCAGACCTATGAGATCGTCGAGACCATTCTCTCGGAACTGATCGAGCTTTTCCCGTTCAAGACGATCCACCTCGGCGCCGATGAAGTTCCCCTGGGCGCATGGTCCGGCTCGCCGGAAGCGCTCAAGCGGCTGCGCGCCATCGCCGGCGACGAGGTTGCCGATGCGCATGCCAAGCGGCTGAACGTCGTCACCAACACCCATGGCGCCGACGACATTCACGGCTCGGGCGCCGCCATCCTGCAAGCAGAATTCCTCGAGCGCGTCCAGCGCTTCCTGGCAAGCAAGGGCTGCATCACCGGCGGCTGGGAGGAAGCCGCGCACGGCGACGTCATCGACAAGTCGAAAAGCTATCTCTGCAGCTGGCGCAATGTTGAGGTTTCGGCCGAACTCGCCGAACGCGGCTATCAAATGGTCGTCTGCCCCGGCCAGGTCTATTATCTCGACATGGCGCTGAGGCCGGACTGGGATGAGCCCGGCGCCAGCTGGGCAGGAAATTCGGACGCGGAAAAGCTCTACAATTTCGATCCGGTCGGCGGCTGGACAGCGAGCCAGAAACAGCAGCTGCTCGGCATCCAGGCCTGCATCTGGTCCGAACCGATGACGGACCGCGCCGTCTTCGATCGTCTCGTCTTCCCGCGCCTTTCGGCACTTGCCGAAACAGGCTGGACGAAACCCTCGTCCAAGTCATGGGAACGCTTCAAGGCGCTCGCTGGGCTGATGCCGCTGCTCTATGGATTGCAGGAGTCATAGCGCCCGGCTTCACTGTCGCGGTCGGTAGGCAGAGGGCGTGACGCCTGTGCCGGCCTTAAATGCGCGGGTCATGTGGCTCTGGCTGCTGAAGCCGCAAGCCGAGGCGATCTGCGCGATCGGGTCCGCGCCGCGCAACATCGATTTCGCGCGCTCGACGCGCCGATGGGCCACCCAGCCATGCGGGGACACGCCGTAGCTTGCCCGGAACATCCGCTGAAAATGAAAGGCGCTGAGCTGCCCAATCGCCGCCAGATCCTGCAAGCGGATGGTCTCACCGAGATGAGCCTCGATATAATCCAGGCAGCGGCGCCTGATATGGGGAGCGAGCCCGCCGCTGATCGCGCAGGGGCGCGTCCCTCCATAACGCGGATCAACGAAGAAATCGTTGATCGTCTCAGTCATCGCTTCTTCAGCCAGCAGATGCTCACCCGCTGACATCGCTTGCCTCAGCTGCCGAAGCGTGCGCGCCAAGACGGGTGCATCGGCGAAGGTCACTTCGGAGACAGCCATAAGCCTGGAATCACGGTCGAACGTCTCGGCAAACATCCGGCGCATCTGATCGTCCGGAACATAGAGATGAACGAAGTCGAAAGGATCGGTGATTTCCCATTCGGACGAGTGCCCCTGTGGCATGACGCACAAGGCGCCGGGCCGGCCTCGCGCGGCGGGGCTGCCATCCAGGCGGCGCGTTCCGGCGCCCCCGTTGAGATAAAGGCTGAACGTATGTCCGTCCGGCCGTTCATAGCTCATCCTGTCGCTGCCATTGCTCCAGAGGGCCGCCGATCGCCCGAACCCAAGATCGATCGACTGCGACATCCGCGCCGAGGGCGATGCGGACAAAAACCTGAAAACCGAGAGGCGGCTATCTTTCACCAATTCTTCCCACACATGTGACGTCTTGCGAACAATACCGGTGGACGGCCGACGTGGCGAGCGAGAACTCCGGGGCGAGAAATTTAATAGCAAGAATCTGCAAGAGACCGGCTCACCGTTCGCCTATTCATGGAGAAAACGAGGATCACTCCATGGCAAATGCCGCTCTCTTCATCGCGACCGCCCTCATATGGGGGACGACCTGGATCGCCATTGCGATGCAGGTCGGTCCCGTGCCGGTCCTGGTCTCGGTCTTCTACAGATTTGCCGTCGCAGCAGTGATCCTCGTCGCCATCCTGGCTTTCATGCGGCGCCTCAACCTCCCTGCCTTGCGCGATCAACCTTTCATCCTGGCGCAAGCGGTCTGCCTCTTCAGCCTCAATTTCATCTGTTTCGACAACGCCGCCGGCTTCATTCCCTCAGGGCTGATCTCGGTCATCTTCTCGCTGGCAACGATCTACAATGCCGTTAATGCGCGCCTGTTCTTCGGCGACCACATCACAGGCCGCACGCTTCTCGCAGCGGCGCTCGGAGCCACCGGCCTTCTCTTGCTGTTCGGAGAGGAGGTGGTCGTCGATTTCGATATGGGCACATTGAAAGGGATCGGGCTCGCAGCGCTGGGCACGCTGTTCTTCTCGCTCGGCAACATGGCATCGCGCCGAAATAGCGCGGCCGGGATCTCACCGCTGACCGCCAATGGCTGGGGCATGACCTACGGCGCGATCGTCCTCCTCTTGCTGATTGCCGTGACGCAAACACCGATCGTGGCGCCGCCCGACATCAGCTATCTTGCCGCCCTGCTTTATCTCGCGGCAATCGGATCGGTGATCGGCTTCACCACCTATCTCATGCTGGTCTCCCGCATCGGCTCCTCGCGCGCTGCCTATGCCACCGTCCTGTTCCCGATCGTCGCCCTGTCATTGTCGACAGTCTTCGAGGGCTACCACTGGAGCGGTCTCGGCCTGATCGGCCTGGGGATGACGCTTCTCGGGAATGTCGTCATATTTGCACGACCTCTGCCCCGTCGCGTGCGCCAAGCAGATGCGCGGCTGCCGGCAGGCGGGTGAGGGTGTTAGCCGACCGGCTTTTGCAGGACGTCGAAGCGCGGATTGGTTTCCGAAAAAATTGGCAGGGCGGCAGCGCCGAGGATCGCCGTATCCTTGCCGGTCATGCCGATCATAACGCGGGGTATCGTCCGCTTTCGGTCGGGATCGATCGGATCGTGCAGCGGCTCGAGCCGCTCGGCAACCCGCCGCATCAGCGATGTCGATACGCTGCCGCCGAGCACGATGGTCTGCGGATCGAAGGCGAGTTCCAGAAAATCGAGTGTCTGCCGCAGGGGCTCGATGGCCTGATCGAGCCAGGCATCAACGCCTTCGCCGCCTTCGGCGATCAGCGCGTCGAGATTGTCGGGGGAAAGCTCGCCGGCATTGGCGATGCCCATGAATTCGTAAGCGACTGAGGGCGAGATGTAGCGATCGAGGCAGCCGCGCTTGCCGCAGCTGCAGAGCCTGCCATGCGGCTCGACGATAATATGGCCGATCTCGCCGGCATTGTTGCGGCTGCCCTTGTAGAGGTGGCCGTCGAGAAACATTCCGGCGCCGATACCGCCGCCGCCGGCCAGAAACAGATAGACGAAACTGCCGAGGCCCCGGGCAACACCGTGAAGGCGCTCACCGATCGCCGCCGCCGTCGCGTCGTTCTCGACCAGAACCGGCACTCCGACCCGTTGTTCCAGTGCATGCCCGACCGGAAAATCCTGCCAGCCCGGCAGGCTGTGCGGGCTGAGAGATGTGGTGCCGCCATCGGCGTAGCGGCCGGGCAGGGCGATGCCGATACCAAGCAGCCTGTTCCTGTCGAATGCAAAAGCCTCTTGAAGATCCTCGACGATTGTTTGCAGCGCCGGCATGGCCCTTTGCGGATCGGGGTGTTCGACCAGGTGCTCGATGCGGGCGCAGACGGCGCCCGAGAGGTCCGTCAGAACACCGCTTGCGCGCCGGCGGCCAAGCTCCAGGCCGATCGAATAGGCGCCGTGCGGATTGATGGTGTAGGGAATGATCGGCTGGCCTCGCGCCAGCTTCTGCGCCTCGGCCGCAACGAGAAGGTGCGAGCTCTCCAGTTCCTCGACGATGTTCGAGACGGTTTGAGGCGTCAGCGCCGTCATCCGGGCGATGGCGGCCCGCGACAGCGGACCGTGGGTGCGCACAGCCTCGATCACCACGCGCCGGTTGTGAGACTTGGCCTGCTCGAGATTGGTGCCAGAGATCGCCTTCATGTCGCTTTCGAAGCAAGTGAAGCACCACCCTTGTCACAAGACGGATGGCGATGAAAGCCACATTCTTTGACTGATTATCGAAGCTCGGCGTCGGCAGGCGCAACGGCATTTCGTCTCTGCAGCAGGGCGAGGATCGTGATCCCCGACAATCCGGTGACGGCGCTCAGCATGGCGGTCCCGGAATAACCGGTCACATAGGTGCCGGCGGCAAAGACCAGCGCCCCGATGCCCGCGCTGGCAAAAACGTTGACGGAGATCAGTGCGCTGCCGAGCCCCGGCCGGTCGGCGATGAGATCCTGCAGATAGGTGATCGGGATGCTGATGATCGCCGCCGCGCCGATGCCAGCGAGCAAGGTGAGCGCGTAGAGATGCCACGGCTGGGAGGCAAAACCAAGTACGCCGAGGAATGCGGCATAGACGATGGTGCCGGCGGCAAGCGCGGTCATCTGGCCCGCATCCCGCGCGATCCGCGACCAGACGATGATGAAGACGATCTCGAGCAAGGCGACGATCCCGACCAGAATGCCGACGTCGCTGAGCGCGCCGTGGGCCGCGCCGGTGGCGATCAACGGCAGCAGGGCGTCGTTCAGATGCAGCGTACTGGTGATCAGCGCCACCCCGATGATATGCGCCGAAATCCGCGGTGAAATCACCTGCCGTAGGGCGCCGAGATAGGAAAGATGATCAATGGTGGCGATCTCCGTTGCCGCCCGCTTCGGCAGGGCGAAGAGGATGATGCTCTGGCATAAGAGACAGGAGATGGCGGCAAAGAGATAGGCCGGCAGCATACTCGATGCGCCCGAAAGCAGAAGGCCCGTAATGCCGGGAATCAGCACCCAGGAGAGCGAGATCATGGCGCGCACGCCTGAGTTGGCCGTCACCATGTCGTCCCGGCTCATGCCCTGCATCGCCGCGCGCGCATTGGCAAACAGCAGTGAATTCAGCGCCCCATAGATCGGGAGCGGCAGCAGCGCGCTGAAGACGAAGACGGGCGCGCTCGGAAAGGCATAGACCATGCCGTAGCCGGCAATGCCGAAGATGCAGGCGCCGATCATCGCTGAACGGTATTCGCCGAGCCCGTCGGCGAGATTGCCGAGCAGAACGCTGATGACCACATTCACCGCCGCCGAAGCAAAGGCCAGGAAGGAATAGAGACCGTCGCTCAAGCCCAATTCGCGGATGCCGACGATCGAACGATAGGGCGCGGTCATCGCTCCCGCCATGCCGAAGGTGAAAATGGCGATCATGCTGGCGCGGATCGCCGGATTGCGGAAGACGTCTGGAAAGAGGCGGCTCATGAAATCATCAATCGTCAGGGAAATCGGCAGGCGCAGCCGCGGCGGGCAGTCCCGAAGGTCATGTCATGCTATCGCGTCTCTAAAAACAAAGCCCTGACCGTCAGTAATGTTCGGATTGGGAAAAGGTTCTCGCCAGCTCGGCCTGGCCGGCCGTAAGGCCGCAATCGACCGGCAGGCAGATGCCCGTGATCGCTGCGGCGAGCGGCCCGGCAAGGAAGGCCACGGCATTGGCAACATCCTTCGGATCGACGACGCGCTGCAGCGGATACCAGCGGCGCGCCTCCTCGAACACGTTCGGATTGGCCCTCGCGCGCGCTTCCCAGGCCTGCGTCTTCACCGTGCCGGGTGCGACGGCATTGGAGCGAATGCCGAACTTGCCGTATTCCACGGCGACCAGCCGGGTGAAATGCAATAGGCCCGCCTTGGCGGCGCTATAGGCCGGATGCCCGAAAACGTTCATGCCGTTGACCGAGGCGATGTTGACGACGGAGCCCTTCGAGGCCTTCAACATCGGCTCGAAGGCGCGGAAGCATAAAAACGCCGCTTCGAGATTGAGCGCATTATCGGCCCGCCAGATCTCTGGCGTTGTATCGTGCAGGCTGGTGGCGCGGGCGGCCCCGGCATTGTTGACGAGGGTTCGCACGACGCCGCTGCCGGCAGCACGTTCTGCCAATCCGGCAATGCTCGCCTCGCTGGTCACGTCACATCCGACGGCGACGAAACGCTCCTCCGGTCCGAGTTTCGAAGCCGCGGCGGCAGCGGCAGCCGCATCGATATCGGCAAGCAGTACGACATCATGGTCATCGGCGAGCCGCGCGGCAATCGCCGCGCCGATATCGCCTGCAGCGCCGGTCACGACGGCGATCGATTGGGTCATTGATTGTCGCTCCCGTTCATATGCGTCAGTCTCCAAGCAATTGCCGGTCGTCGCCGTCGCGGTGAAGGACAAGCTGCTGCTTGATACGCCGCAGCGTCACCGTCGCCTTCGGCTGAATGGCGTAGGCAATGAGGCTCGACAGGATATCGACCATCGCGAGGTAGGCGATACGAGTCGAGGTCGGGCGGTAGATATTGTTGCCTTCGGGAAGATCGATCGGCACGACGATTTCGGCGGCCTTGGCAACCGGGCTATCCGTCTGGGTCAAAGCGATCGTTTTCACCTTGGTGTCGCGGGCAAGCTCGAAGGCCCGCACCAGCTCCATATTGCGCCCCGAGAAGGACGAGCCGATCAGCACGTCGCCCGGTTTCGCCGCGGCCGCCATCATCAGCTGCATGCTGTGGTCGGAACTCGCCGTGATGCGAAGGCCGAGACGGAAGAGGCGGTTCTGCAGCTCATCGGCGATCATCGACGAATTGCCGCCCGAGCCGAAGGCGTAGATCATGTCCGCCTTGGCGATATGGGAAACGGCGGCTTCGATAGCGGCCAGATCGAGCGACCGATGCAGGAGAAAGAGGGCGTTCTGGGCCTTGGTGATGATATCCTGGGCGACATCGGCGGGATCGGTGCTTTTCGATTCCGGCTTCAGATAGCGCACGCCGATATGAGCGGTGCGGGCAAGCTGCACCTTGAAATCGGAAAAGCTCTCGCAGCCCAGCCGCCGGCAAAAGCGCGTGACGGTCGGCGGCGACACCTCGGCCCGCTCCGCGAGCTCGATGATCGAGGCGTTCACTGCAAACTCGAAATCGTTGACGATGATCTCGGCGATGCGGCTTTCGGAGGGAGAGAGCCGGCCCTTGTCTTCCTGCAATGTCGAAAAGATATCCAAACCCGCTCCCCCGATGGTATCCGCTAATCACCCTTCTTCTTATAGGCCACGCAGTCGATCTCAACCTTGCAATCGACCATCATCGACGATTGCACACAGGCACGCGCCGGCGGATGCTCGCCGAAATACTCCTGATAGATCTTGTTGAAGGTCCAGAAGTCGCGCGGATCGTCGAGCCAGACGCCGACGCGCACGACATGCTCGACGCCGTAACCGGCTTCCTCCAGGATCTCAAGAACATTGGCGATCGTCTTATGGGTCTGGGCGATGATGTTGCCATCGATGATCTCGCCGCCTTCCATCGCAACCTGGCCGGAAACATAGAGCCATCCGTCAGCTTCGACGGCGCGCGCGAAGGGCAGCGCCTTGCCGCCGGCGCCGGTTTGAACAGTGCCATAGCGCTTGATAGGCATTCTCAAGTCCTTGCAAATTATTTTCTTGATAAGTTGACAAGTGACCATAGAAAGCAGAATTTGACCAGAGAAAAACGCCTTTTATGAAAAGAATTTCAATCCGGGGCAGCCATGCGCGATCCATTCCAGAATCCTTTCCCATCCGATAGCGCCCGCCACGCGATCTGGGAGATGCTCGTTTCCCGCGATATCGATGCCTTTCTGGCCGCTGATTGGTCGATGGTGGAGCATGACTTCGTGGGAGATGGCTTCATCGGCATCGATGGCCGCAAGGAGACAAACCCCGACAAATGGCGGCTCGCTTTCCCGACGCTTAAAGCCTACCGCGACGAGTGGCTGAGGCAGGCGGAGGATTTCGCCAAACAGAGCTTCGCCGAAGATGCGCGCACGGCGATCTTCACCACAACGACGCTCGAAGATATCGAGATCGAAGGCGACATGGCGCTTGTTCGCAAGAAATTCGACGGCGGCATTACCAAGGCGGACGGCACCCGCGATGTCCTGCAATGGCAGACGCTTTATTACTGCCGGCTTCACCAAGGACGCTGGAAGATCTCAGGTTTCACCGGCTACCTGCCGAACCCGATGGGTTGAAGCGGAGCCGATAAGAAGAAGGCCACTTTCTTGCGCATTTTCACGGCAGCACTGGCGACCGAGACCAACACCTTCTCCCCGATCTGCGTGGATCGCCGCGCCTTCGAGGCCTCACTCTATGCCCCGCCCGGCCAGCATCCCGAAACGCCGACGCTCTGTACCGCGCCGATCACCGTCGGCAGGCGCGTCGCCAAAGAAAAGGGCTGGGACCTGATCGAGGGAACCGCCACGTGGGCCGACCCCGCCGGCCTCGTCAACCGGGCCACCTACGAGGAGCTGCGCGACGAAATCCTCGGGCAGCTCAGGGCGGCAATGCCTGTTGATGCCGTCGTCATGGGCCTGCACGGCGCCATGGTGGCGTCCGGATATGAGGATACGGAAGGCGATCTTCTCCATCGCATGCGCGAAATCGTCGGGCCTGACGTGCTCATCTCAGCCGAACTCGATCCGCACAGCCATTTGACCGCAAAACGCGTCGCAGCGCTCGATTTCGCGGTCTATTTCAAGGAGTTTCCGCATACGGATTTCGTCGATCGCGCCGAGGACCTCTGGCGCATCGCGGTGGAAACGCTCGAAGGCCGGGTCAAACCTGTCATCTCGGTCTTTGATTGCCGCATGATCGATGTCTTCCCAACCTCGCGCGAACCCATGCGCTCCTTCGTCGACAAGATCATGCAGATCGAAAAGGACGACCCCGAGATTCTCTCGATCTCGGTGATCCACGGTTTCATGGTCGGCGACGTCCCCGAAATGGGAACGAAGCTGCTTGTCGTGACCGACAACAAGCCGGAAAAAGGCGCGGCGCTGGCGCGCGAACTCGGCCTTGAACTCTTTTCCAAGCGCGGCACCTTCATGGTCCCGCAGATCGACGAGAGGCAGGCCGTCGCGCGCGCAATGGCCGCGACCGCATGGCCCGTCGTCATCGCCGACGTCTGGGACAATCCGGGCGGTGGCACGGCAGGAGATGCGACTGTCATTCTCGCGGAGCTCATGGCCCGCGGCGTCACGAGCGCCGCCATTGGTACCATCTGGGATCCGGTGGCCGTGCAGATTTGTTTTGCAGCGGGCGAGGGGGCGGAAATTCCGCTGCGCTTCGGCGCCAAGTCGGCACCGGGCACGGGCAATCCCGTCGACGGCACCGTCAGGGTCGTCAAGCTGGTGAGGAATGCCGAGATGCAGTTTGGTGAGAGCCTGGCGCCCTTCGGCGATGCCGCCCATATCGTCCTCAACGGCATCGACATCATTCTCAATTCGACCCGCGCCCAGAGCTTCGATCCAAGCCTGTTTTCGGTGATGGGCATCGATCCCGCGGAGCAGAAGATCCTGGTGATCAAATCCACCAACCACTTCTTCGCGTCATTCTCAAAGATTGCGGCGGAAATCCTTTACTGCTCCGCCGGAACGCCTTATCCCAATAATCCGGCGACGACACCATACCGGCGGGCGCCGAAGACCATCTGGCCGATCGTGGCCGATCCACACGGGACAGAACGCGGAGCCGCCTGAATGCATGACAATCGGTTTGCCGTCGTTGCCAAGGCCGGTGACCGGATCGCCGATCTCTCGACGCCGCGACCCGTGATCGACGAGGACCGGCTGGCTGCCAACATCGCCCGCGTTCAATCCTATATGGATCAGCATGGGCTGAACTTCCGCCCGCATATCAAGACGCACAAGATTCCGGCACTCGCCGTCGCGCAAGTCGCCGCCGGCGCCAAGGGCATCAATTGCCAGAAGGTCACCGAAGCCGAGGTCTTCGCCGAAGCCGGTTTCGGCGACATCCTGATCACCTTCAATATTCTCGGACAGCAGAAGCTCGAGCGCCTGGCCAAGCTGAACGAGAAAATTCCGGCCCTCAAAGTCGTTGCCGACAGCGAAGTGACGGTCGACGGGCTCGCGGCACATTTTTCCGGCCACAAACCGCTGACGGTGCTTGTGGAATGCGACACGGGCGGCGGCCGCTGCGGGGTGCAGACGTCCGAGGAGGCGGCCTCGCTTGCCAAACGCATCGCCGCTGCCGATGGCTTGGTCTTCGGCGGCATCGTAACCTATCCGAAGCCGCAATCGGCCGCCGCCGTCGAAGCCTTCATCGCCGAGACGCTGCGGCGCCTGCAATCGGACGGCATAACCTGTCCGATCGTCAGCAACGGCGGAACGCCCAGCCTATTCGAGGCGCATCTTGTCCCATCGGCCACGGAACACCGCGCCGGCACCTATATCTACAACGACCGCCAGATGGTGCGCATGGGCCATTGCACCGAAGACGATTGCGCCATGCACGTGTTGACGACTGTCGTCTCACGGCCGACTGCCGACCGGGCCGTCATCGATGCCGGTTCGAAGGCGCTGACATCGGATCTTCAGGGTTTCAGCGATTACGGCCTGATCGTCGGTTATCCCCAGGCGCGCATCACCAGCCTGTCGGAAGAACATGGCGTGATCGATCTGTCGAACTGCACTGGCCCGCGGCCACAGATCGGTGAGAGGCTCTTCATCATCCCGAACCACACCTGCGTGGTATCAAACCTGTTCGATACGATGGTTTTCCATCGCGGCGGTGTGGTGACCCGCGTCGAGGACGTCGCGGCCCGCGGCCTCGTCTGGTAGAGCTGGTTTCCGGTTGAGGGCGAAATGGGTCGACGGGCGCACCATGCTCTGATTGTTTGATTAAGGGCTACAATGCAGGCTCCGTCCTAACATAGAAGCCTGCATTGGTCCCGCGAGTTCCGGCACCCTCGGTCGCCGGGTCTTGTCAGAGGCGGGCTTCCAGGATCAGGTTGAAGGGCGTCTGCATGGCCTTGCGGAAGCGGGTGAAGCCCGCCTTGCGGAAGACGTCCTTGAGCCTTGCCTCGCCAGCCTGGGCGCCGAGCACGATGTGACCGCCGTCGGAAATCGCATGGGCGCAGCAAATCGTCGTCGAAGCGGCATAATAGAGCCGGCCGACCGGCGAGATATTGTCCTCCACCCGGTCATTGGCGAAGGGCTCGACCAGCATCACCGTGCCATCCTTGGCAAGCGCCTTGGCCGCATGCGTGGCGGCTGCCACCGGATTGCCCATATCGTGCAGGCAGTCGAAGAAGCAGATGAGGTCATAGCCCCTCCCCGGATAGGTCTCGGCGCGTGCGGCCGAAAAGCCCGCTCGATCGGAAACGCCCGCCTCGCCCGCCACCCTGCGTGCTTCGTCGACCGACTTTTCGTGCGTGTCGAAGCCGTGGAATTTCGAGTTCGGGAAGGCCTGCGCCATCAGCACCGTCGAATGGCCGTGGCCGCAGCCGACATCGGCGACCAGCGCGCCGGCCTTCAGCTTCTCCACCACGCCGTCGAGCGCCGGCAGCCATTCCGGCACGAGGCTGGCGCGGTAGGCGTTGCGGTAGAAGGACGCGACGCCACAGAAGAGCCGGCCATCCTGGTCACCCCAAGGAATGCCGGCGCCGGTGCGGAAGGCCTCGACCGCCTTTTCCTCGTCGGCCCACATGGAAGCCGGCGTTGCCCAGGCATTCGGGATGAAGAGGGGGCTGTCCTCGTTCGCCAGCACGAAGGCCTGTTCCGGCGTCAGCTCATAGGTGCCGCTGACAGCATGATAGGTGACATAGCCGCCGGCCACCTGCGAATTCAGCCATTCGCGCACATATCGTTCGGCGCAGCGGGCGCGGGTGGCGATCTCGCGAGACGTGAGCGGACCGCGGTCGGCCATTGCCTTGTAGAGACCGAGGCGGTGGCCGAGGCTGACCATGACACCGCCATAGCCGGCGGAAAGATCGCTGACGACGCGGCCGACCAGCGTGTCGAGCTTCGCACTGTCGATGGTCCTGCTTTGCATGGTATCCATGATGTTTCTCCCTGGTTGGAAACCTCCGTTCGAGGTCCAGGGAAGATCGCAGACCGGGAGCGTCAGCGGCAGAGCGGTGCTGGCCATGATCGGGCCATTTGCGCCACGCCAGGGAAGCTGCACGTCCGCAGTGGCCCCGGCTGCGCTCCGGGGTTATCATTGCTGCCAAGGGGGAACCGATGATGACCGGAACGCAGCAGGAGGCAGAGCGGGCGCCGGGGCCGCAGCCGCTCCATGTCAGCCTGGTGGCGCTGCCGGAGGCGGCAGTCTCGACGCTCAGCGGCATCTTTGATGTGATGAACGCCTTTTCCATCGTCCCGCCGGAAGACGGCATTGCCAAGAGGCCTCCTTTCCACGTCGAGATCGTCGGCGAACGGGCCGGCCCGCTGACGCTCGCCAGCCGCGTGCCGCTGGTGGTGCAGCGGCCGGTCGCCGACATCGAGCGGACCGACATCGTCATCGTGCCGTCGGTCGTGCTCGGGCCGGAAGGCTGGGTGAAGCGCCGCTATCCTGAACTGGTGGAATGGTGCCGGAGGATGCATGTGAGGGGGGCGCTGATCTGCTCAGCCTGTTCGGGCATCTTCCTGCTTGCCGAGACCGGGGTCTTCGATGGCGCCGATGCCACCGTCCATTTCGGCTATGCCCAGACGTTCCGCGACGCCTATCCAGAGGTCCCGATCCATCCCGAGCAGGTGCTGGTGGTCGCCGGCAAGCGGGACGAGCTGATTACGTCAGGCGCCTCGATGACATGGCACGATCTTGTGCTTTACCTGATCGCCCGCCATGCCGGGGCGACGGCGGCGCAGACGGTGGCCCGATATTTTGCGCTGCAATGGCACCAGGACGGGCTGGCTCCCTACATGGTGTTCGAGGGGCGGCGCGACCATGGCGACCAGGCGATCCAGACCGCGCAAGACTGGCTTGCCGTCCATTTTTCGGTCGCCAATCCGCTGGAGGAGATGGTCAGGCAGGCGGGGCTGACGGAACGGACCTTCAAGCGGCGGTTCACACGGGCGACCGGCATGAGCCCGATCGCCTATGTGCAACGGCTGCGGATCGAGGAGGCGAAGCGGCGGCTAGAGCGAACGGAGGCTTCCGTCGACGAGATAAGTTGGCAGGTAGGGTATGAGGAACCGGCCTTCTTTCGACGCTTGTTCAGGAGGATAACCGGCTTGGCCCCTGGGAACTATCGCCGCCGGTTTCAGGTGCCGGCCTATGCTAAGCGACCTTTTACTGGCAAATGAAATTTGGCAATCACCTGCCGTATTGAGCATGACATATGGCCAACGGATAGGCAGCAATCAACCTTCTGCGCCTGCTCAACAAGGGGCCGCGACGGCGCAGAACAGCCGCATCTTCGAAGCGAACCTCAGTTCTGCAAGGCCCAGTCCGCAGTCTGCCAGCGCATCTGCCCGCGGTCGGCAACGACCCGGCCGAGGCCTGGGAAGGGCATGTGGGTGGCGGCGATGAGGGCGCCTTCCGAAGCGGCGCGAGGGAAAAACCGGTCGCGCATCGCTTTGGCTGCTGCACGATCCTGCTCGAACAGGAAGAACACATCGGTGGCCGCAGGATGCACGACGGGAAAGATCATGTCCGAGACCATGATCAGGCTCTGTCCGCCATCTTCGACCCGCACCCCGATATGTCCGGGTGTATGGCCGGTCAGGTCGACAATCGAGACGCCCGGTACAATTTCTCGCTCTCCGTCGATCGCCTGAAGTCTCGGGTAGAGACGCACGACCTCCTCCGCCATCTTGAAGCTGGTTTGAAGATAATCGGGCGCGCCGTTGCGCTTGGCCGGATCAGTCCAATGGGTGACGTCGCGGCGATCTACATATAGTTCGGCCTTGGGATAGTTGTTCTTACCGCCGAGAATCAGCCCACCCATGTGGTCCTGATGCATGTGCGTTACGATCACCGCGTCGATCTGGTCGGGCTGCAGGCCGAGAGCGGCGAGCGCCTGCGGCAACTGCCCGGTCTGCCCGATCGAGCCCGCTGTACCGGCATCGATCAGGATGCGGCGTTCGCCATCCTCAACGAGGTATTGGTTGAAGAGGAATCGCACCCCACTCGGCCGGGCGGTGAACTGCGCGACTGCCGCCTGTTCGACCTCCGCCGCGGTGCGCCCCGGAAAATATTCATAGGGCATGTCGGCATACCCGTCCGTCAATGCCGTCACCGTAAAGCGGCCGATGCGGATCTGCGCGAGAGGCGTAACGCTGACCGGCGCTTTGGCGGCCTCCTGCGTCGCAGCAAGCGCGGACGCGCCTTCAATCATACCTCCGCCAAAGAGGCTTCCCCCGAGGAGGCCAAGAGGGAGTGCGCTTGCAAAGGCACGACGCGAAAGCTGGGGCATGACGTCCATCCTGATGATCGGCAAATATTGGGGAGCCTGGCAGCGCCCTCGAACGACGTGAAGCTATGACATCCACAAACAGTAGGGTATCCTGCCATTTCGGGAAGCTTACTCTCAGATTTCGGAAGGATTGGATGGATCGTTTTGACGCGATGTCGGTACTGCTGGCGGTGGTCGATGCCGGCAGTCTTTCTGCCGGGGCGCGGCGGCTCAATGCACCCCTCGCCACGGTCAGCCGCAAGGTCGCCGATCTTGAAAAGCACCTCGGAGCGCGCTTAGTGCTGCGCACGCGCCGCGGTCTCTCGCTGACAGAGGAGGGGCGCGCCTTCGTCGCCGCCTCACGTCGCATTCTCGAGGACCTGGACGCGGCGGAGCGGCAGGCCAGCGGCGATCATGGCGCGCTGCGTGGCGGGCTTCATGTGACCGCACCGATTGCTTTCGGCGAGCGCTATCTGCTGCCAATCGCGCTGGAATTTTTGAAGGAGCAACCCGACATCGACCTGCGCCTGACGCTGGTTGATCGGCAGATAAATCTGGCAGATGAGCAGGTTGACGTGGCTCTGCGAATTGGTCACCTGACGGACAGCGCGCTGATCGCGACGCGCGTCGGCAGCGTCCGCCGGGTTATCTGTGCGAGCCCCGAATATCTGGCCCGCCGTGGCGTGCCGCGTCGACCGGAAGACCTCGCGCGACATGACGGCATAAGCTTCCAGGGCTTTGCGACCGCGCCAGAATGGCGCTACCGCCGGGACGGTCCGGCCTTCACCATCGAACCGCGGTCCAAACTCGCGGTCAACACGACGGAAGCGGCCATTCAGGCTGCAATGGCCGGCATCGGCATCATCCGCGTGCTGTCTTACCAGATTTCCGATCAGCTGCGCTCCGGCGCTCTGCAGGAACTGCTGACCGAGTTCGCACCGGAACCTCTGCCTGTGAACGTTATGCACGGTCCAGCCGATCCCCTATCGCTGAAGGTGCGGTGGTTCCTCGACTGGATCGGGCCTCGCCTCCGCGCGCGGATGGCCCAGTAGCGTACCCGCAGGTGTGCATCCGCCCATGACGATCAGGCACCGGTGCGACTGCTTCACACAGGCAGGAAATTCATTTTCGGATTGCCGATGAAGCCGTTGGCGGGCTTGTGATAAAGCTCGAGCGGTGCGCCGGTCTGGGAGATGTTGCCGGCGTCGAGCACGACGATGCAGTCGGCCATCGTCATGGCTTCGACCTGGTCGTGCGTCACATAGATCAACGTTGCCTTCAACGCCCTATGCAGCTTGGCAAGCTCGATGTGCATAACGGCGCAACAGCGGCCGTTAGATCGAACGACTGTCATATGCCCAATGCAGCAGCGCCTGGCGCTGGCGCGGCCGGCACCAGCAATCTCCAGGCTCGCAGGCTCGGCGAAGCTGAGCGATATGGCGGCGAATGGCTTTCCAGCGGGCGATCTGTCGCTCGTCCTCGCCAGGCATGCGGCGACCTTGATAATAGCGGCAATACCACTGGAACCAGCCACGCGGATCGTCGGGATGTATCCATCCTTTGGCTCGCCAGACGTTAAGGGGTTGGCTGGCGTCGACACCGAAGCAATTCAGTGACGGATCCTTTCGCAGCGGCGACAGACGGGCCTCTGCGAACCAGCCTTCCGGGAATTCGTCACGACAATCGGTGATGTATTTGCCGCCGAACACGCCGAGTGCAAGCATCTCGGCGGGGGTCAGCTCTGGCCGGAAGTCGGGATGGAAGTTGCGGCCACTCGGTGCAGCGAGAACGTATCGGTAGCCTTGCTGCATCCGATCATTCACGACGATCCACCAGGGTTTCATCGGGCGCCCTCCGACAGCGGTTTCGGGCGGTTGCGCCGCCAGATGGACACGTTCAGTGCCGCCGCGAAACTCACCCACGTGAGGTAAGGAACAAGGAGCAGGGCAGCACCCGAATTCGCGGGATAAAACAAGATGATCGTCGCCAGGATCGCAGCCCAAAGCAGCATGATCTCCACCGCGGCAAGCCCGGGTTGGTGAAGCGCAAAAAAGATCGGCGACCACGCAGCATTGAGCAGAAGCTGGACTGCATAGACACTGAGCGGGAATGCTGCGCCGGCAATGCCTGCCTCCAGCCACAGGAGCCAGCCCGAGAGTCCGATCGAGGCATAGAGTACCGTCCAGACCGGGGCGAACAGCCAAGGCGGCCGCCATCCTGGCTTGTCGAGCTGCTTGTACCATTCGCCTGACCGAAAAATCACGCCGGTGGCCGCCGCAGCAAAGCTCGCGGCCTGAAAGGCGACCAGCACAAGAAGGGAATCCATGTCCATCCGACAAAAGGTGGAGGGAGCCGCCGACGCGACAAGCGAGTCCCTCCAAAGGCCCTATTGGTTCTGGCGAGCAGCGAACTCGCCGGAACCCATTGCAGAAAACAGCGGGATGACCTGCCAGGCGGCCGACAGCCCCACTAGGACGTAAACCACCCGGGCGAGCCCCGAGCCGGCCCCGAATATGGCGGCCACGAGGTCAAAGCCGAATAACCCGAGCAGCCCCCAGTTCAGCCCGCCTACGATGACGAGGATGAGCGTTAGTATGTTGATAAACTTCATGGTTCTTCTCCAGTTGAGGGACGGGGTCAGCCTTCTGGCGGCACGATCACCTTGTCGATGACATGGATGACACCATTAGAGGCAGCAATGTCGGCGGCGGCGACGGCGGCGTCGTTGACCTTGACGGTGGAGCCCTCGACGTTGACGTCGATCATTTTGCCATTGACCGACTTCGCCTCATTGATACCCGCCACGTCCTTAGCCATGACCTTGCCCGCGACCACATGGTAGGTGAGGATCGCGGTGAGCTTTTGCTTGTTTTCCGGCTTCAGAAGGTTTTCGACGGTACCGGCCGGCAACTTGGCGAAGGCTTCATCGGTCGGAGCGAAGACCGTGAACGGACCCGTTCCCTTGAGAGTGGCGACCAGGCCTGCCGCTTCGAGCGCGGTCGCCAGCGTCTTGAATTTACCCGCCTCCACGGCAGTGTCGACGACATCCTTCTCCGCGGCGACCCCGCTGAAACTGCTGCCAAGCGTGATTGCTGCAGCGACTAAAAGGCTTCTCAACTTCATGTCATTCTCCTCTCGATGACAGGTGCGCGTTGCACCTCACATCTTTCATTTGGAGAACAAAGATTTTATTGCCACTCAAATTTTCGTGAGTAGAAACCGAATTGTCTTGTAATGAAAATAGTCATTGGGGTAGTTTCCCGAAACGAAAAGGAGTTTACGAGTGCTCTCCGACACGCTGTCCAATGAGCTTCAGCGCTACGCGATCGGCCCGCGTATCAAGACACTGCGACTGAGAAAGAAGCTGGGGCTGGTGCAGTTGGCGGGGCATACAGGGCTCTCGCCTGCGATGCTTTCGAAGATCGAGCGCGGGCAGATGTTTCCGACGCTGCCCACGCTGCTTCGGATCGCTATGGTTTTCGGGGTCGGCCTCGATCACTTCTTCAAATCCGACAAGGAGGAGCCGCTCATTGCGGTCGTCCGCAAGCACGAGCGCCTCAAACTTCCAAGCCCGCCGGGCGAAAAGAACCCGGCCTTCCTCTTCGAAAGCCTCGATTATCCCGCATCCGACCGCCGGATGGAGGCGTATTACGCCGAGTTCCCGATCGATTCGTCGCCCTCGGAGCCGCATCAACATGGCAGCGCCGAGTTCATCTACGTGCTCAGCGGTCGGCTCGTCGTCATTGTGGACGGCAAGGAGACAGCGCTGGATGCGGGCGACGCTATGTATTTTGACTCAAGCGTTCCGCACAGTTACCGCCGGGAAGGCGAGGGAATCTCGACGGCTCTTGTTGTGATTTCTCCCTAGGCGGCCGCTGCCCTGTGTCAACCGATGCATTCGCGGAGCGTGTCGGCCACGCGACGCCAGTCGGACTCTGTCTCGGGCGGCTCCATGTATTTCATCACCACCAGACCGTTCGCGAACAGCCGGCCGTCGGTCGTCGGGATCAGCGCTGAAACGTGCATGCCTTTACTGGGATGAGCTCGGTTTCCCATGTGAGATCGGCGTCGGTTCTGTAGCCGACACGACCGACCGCGACCTGGCCGTGGATGCGAACGCTCCACACGTCATCGGCAACTCCGCCCGTCAGCCGTTGATGCGGACCGCGTCTTCACCCCATTGTCCGAGCGCTTCCCATCCCATTGGCGATACTCTTGGCGGCGATGATTGACGGAAGAGGGTGTCATCTCGCCCCCGACGGGACTCCTGGTGGAACAAACCAAGCCAGTCGGCTCAAGCCGCCGTCGGGTTGATCACGTTCGTATCGATTTCGGTCAGTTCCACGCGACGCTCGAATGCAATGCCCGCTTCGTCGAAGAGGTGGCAGTCAACGGCATTGATGCCGGTTGTCACAGGTGCGTCGGGGCGGATGCCGACGCTGCCGGGGAGCATGGCGCAGAAATTTTCGGCCTCGCCGTTGAGTGAGGCATAAGCGACCGTATTGGCGCCGAGGCGTTCGATGACCGTCGGGGTCACGGTGAAGACGATATCGCCGCCGTTCAACTGGATGTGCTCCGGCCGGATGCCGAGCGTCAGCGTCTTGCCGGCCATGCCATCGCGCGGGGTCACCGGCAGAACGGCGGTCTGGCCTTGATAATCGACTTCGACGCCATTGGCGCTGACGCCCTTGCAGGTTACCGGCAGGAAATTCATCTTCGGATTGCCGATGAAGCCGGCGACGAACTGGTTGGCGGGTTTGTGGTAGAGCTCCAGCGGCGCGCCCGTCTGGGAAATGTTGCCGGCGTCGAGGACGACGATGCGGTCGGCCATGGTCATGGCTTCGACCTGGTCGTGCGTTACATAGATCATCGTCGCCTTCAACGCCCGGTGCAGCTTGGCAAGCTCGATGCGCATGTCTGCGCGCAGCGCCGCGTCGAGGTTGGAGAGCGGCTCGTCGAACAGGAATATCTTCGGTTCGCGCACGATGGCGCGGCCGATCGCGACGCGCTGGCGCTGGCCGCCGGACAACATGCCGGGTTTCTGCTGCAGCCGCTGGTCGAGATGCAGGATGCGCGCGGCATTCTCGACCTTGGCCTTGAGTTTTGACTCTTCCATCTTTTCGACGCGAAGCGGGAAGGCGATGTTCTCGAAGACCGACATATGCGGGTAGAGCGCGTAGGACTGGAACACCATGGCGATGCCGCGCTTGACCGGCGGCAGGTCGTTGACCCTGACGCCGTCGATGACGATGTCGCCCGCGGTCGTCGCGTCGAGGCCGGCGATCATGCGCAGGAGCGTGGACTTGCCGCAGCCGGACGGGCCGACGAAGACGACGAACTCGCCATTCCTCACTTCGAGCTGCACGCCCTTCAGAACCTCGTAGTCGCCATAGAACTTCTGGACTTTGTTGAGAAGAAGCTGTCCCAAGAATCTGTCTCCGCCGCCGGCCTTCGTCGCATATCATCATAAGGAGAAGGATCGCGGATTGTCGCCTCCGCGATCCCAAGGCGTTAAAGCAAGCTTATTTGAAGGCTTCGATTTCGCCAGCCGCCTTCTTGAGCGCGGCCTCCGGTTCGGCCTTGCCCGTCACGACAGACTGGATCATCTCGATCATCGAGTTCTGGAAGCCCTTATAATCGGTGAACAGCGGCTCGGGACCACCATAGCTGATGCCCTCGATGAGCGGCTTCCAATAGGGATCCTTGGCGACGAACTCATCGACCTTTGCGGAGGGACGCAGCGGTGTGAGGCCGGCGCCGCCCTGCAGTTCGTATTCCGACTGAACATCCGGCGAGGTGATGAACTTGGCGAATTCGGTTGCCTTGTCCTCGACTCCCGAGCCCTTGAAGATCGCAAGGCTGTCGGTGATCAGCAGCGTGCCGGGGCCTTTGGCGTCGGGACCGAGCGGCAGCGTCGTGATGCCCCAGTTGATCTTCGTTTCCTTCAGGCGGGAGGCGGCGCCCGATCCAGCCTGGATCATGGCAACCTTGCCGTCGAGGAAGATGGCGCGGACTTCGTTCTGCTCATAGGCCGTGGGGCCTTCCTCGGAGTAGGGGACGATATCCTTGTAGGCTTTCAGCGCAGCGAGGATCTGCGGGCTGTCGAGCGTGATCTTGCCTTCGGCGTCGGTCACCGCACCGTTGTTGGTGTAAACCCAATGCATGAACTGGTGCATGGTGTTGTCGAAGGTCTTGGCGGAAAGACCGAAGCCCGGAATGCCGGTCTTTTCCTTGATGGTCTTGGCCATCTCGATTTCTTCAGCCCAGGTCTTCGGCGGCTTCTCGGGATCGAGGCCGGCCTGCTTGAAGAGATCCTTGTTCCAGTAGAGCGCCTTGGTGGAGAAGGCGATCGGAACGCCCCACTGATTGCCCTCGAAGGTCACCGTATCGACGATATGAGGGTAATAGGCCTTCTTCTCGTCATCGGTCATCGGCACCGGAACGATGAGGTCGTTCTGCGCGAATTCCTTCAGCGTGCGCGAGCCGACATAGGCCATGGCAACAGGCGTGCCGGCGGCGGCAAGCGTCGTTGCCTTGTCCTGGCACTGCGCCCAGCCGACGACCTCAGGCGTGACCTTCCAGCCCGCGTTCTTTTCTTCCCACTGCTTGATGTATTTGGTGTGGACCGGATCGATCGTGTCGCCGCAATAGATCCAGCTGATTTCCTTGTCGGCCGCATGGGCAGTGACCGCGGTCAATGCCGTCGAACCGAGCAGGGCGAGCGCCATAAGGCCTGTCTTGATTGCTATGCTCACGTTGTGACTCCCAATGTGGTTGTTAGCTGTTCACTGATTATTGCTCTTATTGTTTCACCGCACCGGCGGTCAGACCGCCGACGAGGTAACGCTGAAGGAAGAAGATGACGACCATCGCCGGCGCAATGCCGACGAAGGAAGCCGCCATCAGTTCGTTCCAGATGACCTCCTGCTTGCCGAAGTAAGCAAAGAGCCCCACCGGCAAGGGCATGTATTCGGTCTTCGAGTTGAACGTCAGCGCGAAGATGAATTGCTGGGCGTAAGCGCCGATGAAGGTGGTAATGGCGACGACGATAATGCCCGGCATCGCGATGGGCAGGATGACGCGGCGAAGCGTGTAGAAATGGCTGGCGCCATCCATGAAGGCGGCTTCGTTGAGCTCCTGGGGAATACGGATCATATAAGTGCGCAGCAGCCAGATCGCCGAGGGGATCAGGAAGGCGACGCCCGGCACGATCATGGCGAGATAGGTGTTGAGCACGCCCATGCTGCGCATCAGCCGGAAGAGCGGGATGAGCAGCACGGCGCCGGAGAACATGTTCACCGTCAGGAAGGCGCCGAGCAGGATGCCCATGCCCTTGAATTCGAACTTGGCGAAGGCGTAAGCGGCCGGAATGACCAGGCAGAGCACGATCAGCGTGACGATGATCGAGATGAAGAAGGAGTTGAAGATATAGCGCCCGAAGCCCGGCACGCTGATCCACATCGTCCGGTAGGCCTCGAAGGAGCCGTTCTCAGGCCAGAAGCGGTAGGGCGAGGAGAAAAGCTGGGCGAGCGGCTTCAGCGACACCAAAAAGCCCTCGACGAAGGGCGCCAGCACGAAGAACAGGAACACCGCGATACCGCAATAGATCAGGACGATTTCCCACCAGCGGTAGCGGTCGATCATGGCGGGGCTGCTCATGCGCGCTTCTCCGGATTGAGGCGGCGAGTGACACGGAAATAGGCGAAGCAGAAGAGCGACAGGAAGATGCAGATCAGCACGGCGCGCGCCGCACCTTCACCGTATTTCTTCGAACCGATCGCGGTCTGATAGGTATCGATGATCATCGTCGTCGTCTCGCCGCTCGGGCCGCCCTGCGTCAGGATCCAGATGATGTCGAACGAGTTGAAGGTGGCGATCAGCGACAGCATCGACATGGTGATGATGGCGGGCACCATCAGCGGCAGGGTGATGCGGCGGAAACGGTACCAGCGGCCGGCGCCGTCGGTCCAGGCGGCTTCGTAGAGATCCTTCGGGATCGACTGGATCGCGGCCAGGAAATAGATCGTCACCAGCGGTACGCCAATCCAGACATCGGTGACGATCGTCGCCCAGAAAGCGGTGCTGCCATAAGCGAGGAAGGCGACCGGGCCGTCGACGAGGCCGAAGCGCTGCAACAGGCCCGAGATCATCCCGAACTGCCCATTATACATCCAGCCCCACATGAAGATGCCGATCGCCATCGGCACGATCCATGGCGGCATCGTCAAGAGCCGGAACAGCGAGCGGCCAGGTACGGCGGCATTCAGCATGCATGCGCCAAAGGTGCCGATCACCATTTTCAGGGCGACGGAGAAGAAGGTCCAGACGAAGGTGCGGAGGATAACCTCCGCAAATGTGGCGTTGAAGATCTTCTCGTAATTGACCCAGCCGACCCAATTGGTGGTCTTCTTCAGCGACGCATCGGTGAAGGAGAGAATGAACGTATCGACGAGGGGATAAGCGACGATTGCGAGAACGTAGAGAACGGCCGGAAGGAGGAGGATCCAGGCGAAGATGAAGGCGCTTCTTTGGACACTCATCTTGCCGCCTTCCTCAAGCCGCTCTGGCGTGAAGGGCTTCGTCGAAGCGGTCCCAAACAGGACGCAAATCGACGACCGTTTTCTTGATCCTCGCTTCGTCCATCGCCAGAGCCAGAATGCCGGCTTCGAGCGCGTTCAGCGTGGAGACGGGAAGTTCGAGCCCGGTGCGCACGCTCTCGAGCAGGTCGCTCGCCATCTGTTCGTCGGCGCCGTAATGCTGGGAGAGTTCGGTAGCGGCATAGGTGTTCTCGACAACCTTGTTGCCGGTCAGCTGTTCGTGGACATTGAGATAACCGCGGACGAAATCGCCCTCGGCCATGCCGCGCGAGCCCATGATGGCGAAACGGCGGAACTGGTCAGGCACGTTCAGATTGGTGTGGAAGTTCATGCCGACGCCATTTTCATATTCGACGATCGCCACCTGATAGTCGATGATATCGGCATCGCTGTCGAAGACCTTGTCCGATCCCATCCAGCCGCTCGGCTTGCGGTGGAAAAGCTCGAGATCGTTGATGCCCTCGCGCGCCGGGTCGTTGGCCGGCGTGAAGCTCTTGCGGCCGCCGAAACTGGCGACACGCTCCGGCCGCGCGCCGACGACGCCATTATAAAGGTCGAGATCGTGGCAGCATTTCTCCAGCATGAAACTACCGGAATAACGCTCGTAACGGCGCCAATCGCGCATGAAGAAGGCGCCGTGATAGGGCTCGATATGTTCGGAAGCCTCGATCGACACGATCTGCCCGAGCTTGCCCTCGGCCTGGATGGCGCGCAGATCCTTGTAGAGAGGGGAGTAACGCAGCACCAGACCGACCATCAGCCGCTCATGGCCGAACTTCGCCATCAGATGGGCAAGCTCGATGCTTTCGGCGATGGTCGTGACGATCGGCTTTTCGCAGAAGACCTTGAGACCGGCTTGCAGCCCGAGTTTGATATGGTCGAGATGCATGTGATTGGGGGAGCCGATCATCAGCAGATCAAGCTTTTCGGAGGCGAGGAGCTCCTCCGGCGAGCCGTAGGCCTTGCCGGCGGAAATGCCCTTTTCCGTCAAACCGGGAAGGCCGGCAGGATCGGGGTCGACGTAGCCGACGATATCGAAACTGCTATCGATCGCTTTGAAGACGTAGCCGAGATAGCCGAGCCGGAATCCTAGCCCGATGATGCCCACTTTCATGCCGATCAAGTTCCCGATTAAGTAATTTATTTTCTTTAAGTTGGGACAAAAAACAAAGGGCGTCAATAGAAAACGGGGCGCAAGACGCGAGTATGAAATTGATTTTCATAATTCGCGGGCGGGGATCGTTAAAGCGCTGCCACCGCCAAAAATTCGGAGGCAACCGGTGGAAGAGCCACTTCAAAGCAGGAATGCTGACGTCATTGTTGCGGACCCGGCAAGCTCACGCAAAAATCGCGAAATGTTGAAAAGAGTAGCGAGCCCGGGTGTGTAGGATGGGCGATACCCCGAAGGAGGAGCCATCATGACCCGCATGACAGCCAAGGACTTTCCGCAGGAACTGCTCGAACTTTACGATTATTATGCGCATGGAAAAATCACCAAGCGCGAGTTTCTCGACCGGGCCGCCAAGTTTGCGGTCGGTGGGGTGACGGCAGCCGCCATTCTTGCGTCGCTCAGCCCGAACTACGCGCTGGCGACCCAGGTCGAGTCTACCGATCCCGATATATCGGCCGAGTACATCACCTATCCCTCTCCCAAAGGAAACGGCGATGTCCGCGGCTATCTCGTGCGGCCCGCAAAGGCCGACGGCAAGGTTGCGGGCGTGGTCGTCGTTCACGAGAATAGAGGCCTGAACCCCTATATCGAGGATGTGGCGCGGCGCGTGGCAAAGGCCGGCTTCATCGCCCTGGCGCCGGATGGGCTGACGTCGGTCGGCGGTTATCCCGGCAATGACGAGAAGGGGCGGGAGCTCCAGCAGAAAGTCGATCCGGAAAAGCTGATGAACGACTTTTTCGCGGCTGTCGAATTCCTGATGAAGGGGGATCTCACCAGCGGAAAGGTCGGCATAACAGGCTTCTGCTATGGCGGCGGCGTCGCCAACGCTGCGGCGGTCGCCTATCCCGAACTGGCCGCAGCCGTGCCTTTCTATGGCCGGCAGCCGCGCGCCGAGGACGTGCCGAAGATCAAGGCGCCATTGCTTCTCCACTATGCCGGGCTGGACAAGGGGATCAACGAAGGCTGGCCGGCCTACGAAGCCGCGCTGAAAGCAGCGGGAAAAACCTACGAGGCCTATATCTACCCCGACGTCAATCACGGCTTTCATAATGACACCACGCCGCGTTACGACGAGGCGGCAGCCAAGCTCGCCTGGCAGCGAACGGTCGACTGGTTTACGAAATACCTTGCCTGAAATGCAGTGGCGTGAGGCTGCGGGGAGCCATCCCCGCCGCATGGCCTCGTGTCCCGCTATTGCGAACGGTCGACCTTGCGCCGTCCCCGACTGAGCATCATTCCGCCGACGATGAGAACAATCCCGCCGGCGTTCGCCCAGAATGATCCCGGGACCCCGCTGACATAATCAAATGCCACCCCCGTTACCATCTGCCCGCCGATGATCAGCAGAGCCGAATTGACGGCGCCGATCCGCGCAATCGCCCAACTGCCGGCCGCCACGAAGACAACGCCGATCGGACCGCCTAGATAGGCGTACCAGGGCGCCTCGGCGGCGCCCGCGGGAAGCAGGCCCCCGACGAAGAGCCCGAGGCAGGTGAGGACGGCAAATCCGACGGCGTGATTCCAAAAGGATGCGATCAGCGGCGTCGTCGAGATGCTCAACCGCCCATTGAGCTGACGGCTGAGGCCGACGAGCACGCCGCCGAGGCAAGCAAGCAGAATGAAGAGCGTCACGCCGCACCTCGCCCGAACAATATGATGAGCGCCGCCCCCGCAACGACGAGGCCGAGCGCAGTGATGTCTCGTGCATCGGGATGCCGCTTGCGCATGCCGAACAGTCCCCAACTGTCCGCCGCGACGCTGAAGATGACCTGGCCTGCCAGGCCCAGAGCCAGGGTGCCGGAGAGCCCGAGCGGTGAGTTGACCGCGGTCGAGGTCAGCATGACCGTTGCCGCGCCGGAGATACCGCCGAAATAAGCCCATAGAGGCGCGCGCAAGCTCTGTTCCGGCTTTGGCCTGCGTCGCCGGTGGATGAGCAGGAGAAGAATGACCGCGGCGATGATGCCTGTGCCGTGAGCGGTCCAGGAAGAAAACAGCGGATTTCCGTAGCGTGCCAGCTCGCCATTGAGGTGCACCATGAAAGTCAGGAGCCCACCCGTGGCGAAAGCGCCAGCAAAGTAGATCGGATGCGGATTTCGTGCGGCTTCGATGGTCATTGGAGATCCCGTCAGCGAATCGATTGCGGCGGATGTTTTTCAAATTGCCACTAAGGCCATTCATCGGCATCCTCAGCAAGACGTGTCGTCATAGCCTGACAGGCATGGAGGACGCGATGCTGCTCAAAGGCGAACGGACATTTCTGGTGCGGGATGCTGGCGGTTTTGTCGCGCACATCAATATGCCGGGATGGTTGAAGCCGAAGCCGACGGACCATGGCCACGGCCCTCTCGCTATGATCGTCGAATCCATCCTGGTCCCTGGCCGGCTGATCGCGATGCACGAGCACAGAAACGACGAGATCGTCTCCTGGGTGCCTGACGGCGTGATGCGTCACCAGGATCGGGCCACAGGCTGGCTGCTGATCGACCGCCATCATCTGATGGTGATGAATGCCGGGAAAGGCTTCTGGCACTCGGAGGAGACGATGGTGACCGATCCGCCGCTGCGAATGCTACAGATCGTCATTCGTCCGCGTGCGGCCGATCTGGTGCCGAAAATTCAATACGGCGCGATCCCTATGGTCGCGGCGAATGTCTGGCGACACCTGGTCGGCCCGGAAGGGGAAGGCACGCCGTTTTATGTCCGTAGCGCCGTCGACATCTTCGACATCCGACTGGAAGCGGGCGCGCGGGCGGAATTCCCGCGGAAACATGGCCGGGATCTCTACTTCTATGTCTTCCGTGGCTCAATCGCCGTTGATGGTCAAACCTTCAGGCAGGGCGAGCAGGGGCTGCATCTGTCCGATGACCGGCTCGACCTTGAAGCCAAGGATCCAGCCACCCTGATCGCGTTTCTCCTCTATGCAAACGCACCGGTCGCCAAGCAGGGGACCGTCGGCGACCATAAGGACATACCGTCGGCCCTCGTCATCAGGGCGCTTCTGAAATGGAGGAAATTTCGGCAGATGTGGCGACGGTCTTCACTAGGCGCGCTTCTGCGGCAACAGTGATTACCGCAAGTCGCTTCCGCTTTCGGCAATTGTGCGGTAGCCTGTCCGTTCGTTCACATCCAGCGAAGATTTCGCTGAGAGCCCAGAGATGCCGAGGACGGGCGAAATTACGATCGTCCAGAGCTGCGGACAGTTTCCGTCAGCCTTGATCCGGCTAAAAATGCGATTGTGAACGGAACAAGCATGCCTGCAATTGGGTTTCGAACCTTAGCGTTTAAAAGGAGGAGCATCATGCCTACGGTTGCCGCGACGCCCATTACTCCGCCCGATCAGCACGTCGTCACCGCACGCGAAGCTATCGAGCCGCTGTATGAGAAGCTCGAGCTTCAAACGGAATCGCTGGTTCTTTCTGCAGCGCTCGAAGCAGGATGGTCTCCGGACGAGGCAACGGAAGCGCTGGCGGCGCTCAGACTGCAGGACGCGTTGTCCATCCTCGACGAACGATCTGGCCAGTAGTTCGCGAAGAGTGACGACTCCGGCCATGGCGGGACAACTTCGTCGAAGACGCGACAACTTCGCTCCCGAGCCGGGCTACAACGTGCGCGTCCGCCCGAATGAGCGCAACAGCAGATTAAGAGAGACGGCAACCTTGTCGATGTCGCGAATGTCCCGCGAATATCGGCCGGTGTAGAGTTTTACAATCATGCTGTCGCGGGCAGAGCCGCTGAGTTCGAAATAAAGGTGCAGATAATAGGCTTTCTTGTCGCCGCCGCGACTTACGCTTCTTCGCCGTTGAGTGACCTGACCGAGCTCGGCTTTGATTGGGGCGAAGCCGGACAGTTTCAGCATCACCGATTTGGATTGCAACCGGGCCATGGTGGGGACTGCAACGACCGCCTTGTCCAGTGCCAGACTGACGACTTGACCGGGGACATCGTCGACGATAGCGGGTTCATCGAGCTTGAATGCATGGAACAGGCGCCGAGGTTTCTCAAAGCAGATGAGTGACGCGATGAGCAGGACGACGATATTGATCCCTGACCACCAGGCCGCGACCGGCGAAAACTGGCCTTGTACATGCGACGTTTCCGGTACGACGTTGACCAGCAGGCCAACCACGGTGATCGTGATCATGCTTGCGATCCAGGCGAAACTGTAGCGGTCGAACTGGTTCGCCTCGTTGCCACTGCCCTTTGGCGTCACCCTGAAAGGCTTGCCGAATGGTCTCACCAGGCTGGAGACCACAGTCGGCAACATGCGGAATGTCGCAAAGGTCCCGACAGCGCTCGAAACCACAGGCAGATAGCGCGTCGGCGTGATCCACAGCATGAGCAGAAAATAGGCCGCCAGCAGCGGCACCTGATGAGACACATACGCGGCTATATCAGTGAAATAGAGCGGGACCAGGCCAAACCAGAGATAGACGATGGGGACGAGCAATATCGCGAAGCGGACCAGATACTGCACCAGCCATGACGCGGGCAGGAACATGATCCGTTGAAAGAGCGTCAATCCCGGGCCGCGCAGCGGGCCATTGTACAGGTAAAGGGTTTGAATACCCCCCTGACACCAGCGTTCGCGCTGGACAAAATAACCGGTCAGGTTCTCGGCGGCCAGTCCCATCGATAGCCGCTCGTTCAGGTAGCGGGTCTTGTAGCCTTTGTTGAGCATCGAAAGAGTGGTCAGCAGGTCTTCTGTGATCGACTCCGTCGGAAAACCGCCTATTGCGTCGACGGCCTTGCGGCGGGCAATCGAGCATGACCCGCAGCAGAAACTGACGTCCCAGGCGTCTCGGCTGGGCGCGATCTCGTCGAAAAACAAGCGCTGCTCGTCCGGCCAGATATTCTCCAGGCCCAGGTTCGACTGGACCGGATCGACATTGAAGAAATGTTGGGGTGTCTGGACGATGCCGATGCTTTCATCGGAAAAGAACGGCAGCGTCCGGCGAAGGAAATGTCGATAGGGAACAAAATCGGCGTCGAAGATCGCAATGAATTCGCCCGAGCTGACCTTCAGCCCATTGTTCATATTGCCGGCTTTGGCATGGCTGTTGTCGCCACGCGTGACGTGGATGACGTTCTTCTCCTCGCAATAGGCCTTCAGCCAATCCCGGCGTTGATCGTCGAGCACATACACCGTCAATTTGTCGGCAGGATAATCCAGCGCGCGGGCGCCGATGATGGTTCGCTCGAGCACGTCGAGCGGCTCGTTATAGGTCGGGATGAAAACGTCGACAGTAGGCAGCTCACGCTTATCGCGCGCGAAGAAAACACGACCCAGCCTGTCCGCTTCCGCGCTCCGGTCGACATAGCGGCTCATCAATACCAGAAAAAGGATAACTTCGACGCACGCCAGAATCTCGACGAAGAAGAGGATCCAGACCCAGTAGAAATTCGCACCGTCGCTGGGATAGGGAAGCACCGTCTCGGTCAAGCGCCAGTACATGTATCGCAATGCGAATGCTGCGACAAACGCGCAGGTCACCGCTCGTGTCCAGGTGTGATGCCGCGACCAATTGAACGGCCCGAGGAAAAAGAAGGCCGAAACGAGAAAGGTCGGAACCAGCGCTAGAAGATACTGAACCACAGGCTTTTTACCCAGTTGGACACGTCGATGCCGTGTTTGGAAAACCGTACCTGTACTGTCCGCCCCACCTGGCAGGAGTTCGCAAAGTCATCATTCATGAAGGATGGATCGAGGCGAACCCGAATGCGGGCATTGCGCTGTGTCGACGGCGGCAAGCTGGCGGCAAAGGAATCGGCCTCAACCGAAGCCGAACTGCCTCTGACGGAGATGACCGTACCATTGAAGACATCGCTGCGGCCGAACAAGCGCACCTGAGCGACAAGTCCGGGATAGATTTCGTCATAGTTGACCTCGGGAACAAGAATATCCACAAACAGCTCCCGACAGTCGAGAAGGCGCATCAGTTCGTCATTCAGCACGACGTTGGAACCGTTGACGATACTTCTGGTCCAAACAACGCCGTCGAACGGCGCTATTGCCGTTGCGGATTCAAGGCTGCTGACGCGGTTTGCCTCTTTGACGAGCTGCTTTTGAACTTCTGTCGCTCGTGTCTCATTTTCCGCTATGCGCGAATTCAAGTCGTTGATGCGAACGACAACCTCGTCCTCGCGCTGCCGCGAATAAGGCACGTCATTCTGCCCGTCGCCGAAAACAAAGATACCCTGGCGGACCGCATTGAGCCTTTGTTCCAGTTGATCGACAGTCAGATTGCTGATCTCGACCTCGCCGCCGGTCGCAACTCCGGCGGCTCGCGCGACTTCGACCAGCTTCTGCGTAAGAATACCTTTTGACTCGAGTTCCATCCGGCGGTTCAGGTCGACCTGCGCGACAAGATCCTGGGCCTGCGACACTTCGACTTTTTTCCGCAGGATTTCGACTTCGCGTTCGAGATTGGCAATAGTGGTCTGCCTGTAGACTTCCAATCTTGCAGACAATTCCTCGCGAAGGGCGGAGAGCTCCTCCCGTTCCTTTTTAAGTGCCGCGACGCGGTCGAGCGCCGTGTTCCGATCTGCCTCGAGCGAAGCGAGAATTGCGCGATTGACGCGTGTATTTCTGATTTCTGCGAGGGATTGTCCCGCTTTGACCGGGCTGCCGACCTTGAGGGGTTCTTCCGCAATCGTGCCGTCGATTGGGGCATTGACGACAGCAAACCGGGCATTGACCGTGCCATCAAGGCTGGTAAAGCCGGTAATCGTCGGCAATGAGACGACGGTCACCAGTGCCAGCAGCAACAGGCCGACGACGATGCGTGTGATGCGATGGTTCCAGATCATGTTGGCATCCGAAGGTATCGCTCTGCAGCCATTCGTCGCTCTCGCGCTGACACGGACGGATGCAACTCATTCTTGCATACTTTAGCGCATGGAAATTTATAGACAAGTGATGGTCGTAAACCTGCGACAGAAACAGTTCGGCTCTGAACGAAATGCCACCGACGCAGGCGTGGCGCTGGCCTGTGGTCAAGCCCGGCGCGGCGACTGAAGAGGGGGTAATGGGTAGAACGTAGGGATAGGGGATGATGGAAATTACCGCGCCTAGCGAGGCCGCGATCTCGTTGAGACAGAAATAGCGGAGCGGTTTGGCTTTTCACGAAAGCGCAGAACCGCTCCAACTTTTTTATTTACGCAGTTCCCGGCAAAAGCGGTTCGCGCTTTGCCTGGGGAACCCGCTTCTCACCTTGCCCGGAACGGCTCTAATGCGGCCGAAGTTCTTTGGTCGCGATTAGCATGACGAGATCTTCCGAGGCATCGGCGAGCGTCAATGCCAATTCCGCGGCCGACCATCCACGTTTCTGCAAACTGACGAGCATTTCCACCATTGCGACTTCGACTTCTCGTCTGCAGGTCGAAATTGGCCTCAACTCGATAACATTCTCATCACATGCGGTAGTCATCTTAGCCTCCTCTGCCACATGAAAGGGCAGTGTCAAAGAAATTCGACAATGGGTGGATATGATAGGGGTTGCGTACAGACCTCGAGCCATTACGCATCGACATGTATGGCCTCGGCTGCGCGCAACCCCTCGCGCGCCATTATTTGCCGATGTCGGCTTCAGGAGCGCCTCGTATCAGTCTGAAACGACGGGCGATACAATTTTCCTGGCTCACCCTTGGATTGATTCCGTTGAAAGCCATTGCTTGCGCAGGGCGAGCACGACTGCTTCTCCGATAGTTCACGACCTATCCTCCCATGTTTGCGTGTTTTTGTTTTGAACAACTGTCGTTTTGCGTTGTCGGGGCTATCGCACCGGCAGCTAAGTATTTGGAATTTCCGAACTTACTTCGGAATTAACCATTGCTTATTTAGATATATGAACGGGATGCGCTTGTCGTTATCGCAGCATCCAGAAAATTATCGGTCCGTCCATTTCTGCTCGCAGAGGAATATGATAAGTAGCTTATGCACGTAGAGCTTTAGCCAATTCGGATCTCGGATGGCTGTTGTTTGCTTCAGTTTCAACAGCCCGGATCTGCTAATGCGCTGGAGGAATTGGATGGTTGCGGAGTCTGGAGATGACCCGGCTGCGGGACGGGAATGGCCGGCGCACCTGGAGCGGCGGCGCTGGCCGCGCGAACCTTCTTCCCAGAAAGAACATCGGGTGGACGTGCTACCGGCCTTGGCGCCCCTGCGATTTTCGACGCACGAACTGCCACAGAAAGAACAGTTCCAGGCTTGGCGATCACATGTGGCGCCCCTTATGGATGTACATCTGCCGGATGGAAAATCAGAGGGCGATGGTTTCCTCGCGGAACAGACCGGTTGGCACCTCGGCGATATCCTCATCGTTCAGCAGCGCGCGCAGGCGTGCAGCTATATTCGCGATCAGGCGATGCTGCGATCGAGCCCAATTGATCACTGGAACGTCGGCATACAGCGCAGCGGCCGGGCCTGGACCGAAGCCGATCGGCATGTAACGGAAACCGGCCCGGGTGAGATATTTTTCAGGTCTCTTGGTTATCCGTACCGCGGGCGGATGACCGATTCGGTCGCTGTGCTCGTCTTCCTGCCCTATGAACTGTTGACCGGTGATGCGACTCTTCTGCAGAGCGCCAACAACACCGCCTTCTCCGGTAGCCTGGCTGAATTGCTGGTCAGCTATATTAACGGCCTGGAAACGAACCTGAGCAGCTTGACGGTGGAGGAGGTGCCGCGGATCATACGGACGATCGGCGATATGGTCGTTGCATGCGCTGCATCCTCCACAAGTTCGGACCGCGGCCAGGAACAGACCAATATGGGGCTGATGGAGCGGGCGCATCGCTATATTCACCTCAATCTTCATTCAGATAGCTTGACCCCTGAGGTCATGTGCCGAGCGCTGGGAATCTCGCGGACCCGGCTCTACCGATTGTTCGAAACGAGCGGGGGCGTCTTCACTTACATTCGCAAACGTCGCTTGCTGCAGGCCTACGCGGATCTTACCAATCCGACCGACAACAGGCCGATCTCGGAGATTGCCGAGGCCGCCGGCTTTGACGTTGCAGCCAATTTTACGCGCGCGTTCAGCCATGAATTCGGGCTCAGCCCGCGTGAAGTCCGAAAGACCATAGCAACCGAGCACCCGGCCATCCCAGCAACACGTTCCATGCGACGTGTCGGGACAACGATCGGCGACTGGCTGACGCTCGCACGTTGATGTCGGAAAGTACCAAAAGCCATTGCTATTAATGGATATTTTCAAAGAATTAGGCAGCGACGTTTACTTGGCACCCTAGTTCCATAAGATAGATTACGCCAGATTCGATTGTAGCCGGGTACATTCTATTTCCAAGTGCGACATGCCAATGATTTCAATGGCTTCACTTTGGAGATTTTGGCATGTCCCGATGC
>NZ_NWSZ01000003.1:0-363160 GCF_002531885.1 Rhizobium sp. L9
CAGATCGAGGCGATGACGCTCGCCACCCGCATCGCCGTGATGAAGGACGGCATCGTCCAGCAGTTCGGCACGCCGGCAGAGATCTACAACAATCCCGCCAACATGTTCGTCGCCGACTTCATGGGCTCACCGGCGATGAACCTGGTGAAGGCCTCGGTCGAGAACGGCGCCGGCGGCCTTGCGGTCTCGCTCGAGCGGCCGAACGCCGGCCCACTCAGACTTCCCGTCACGACAACCGCCAACGGCCTTTCCTCCTATGCCGGCCGGCAGGTGATCTTCGGCATCCGCCCCGAGGCGCTGACCGATCCCGATGGCGCCGACCGCAATGCCCGCTCGCTCACCGAAGGCGACTGCCTGATCGAGGTTGTCGAACCGGCCGGCTCCGACACCTTCGCCGTCACCAAGCTCGGCGGCAAGGAAGTCGTCGCGCGCCTGCGCGCCGATGCCGGCATCGCGCCCGGCCAGCACACACGCCTCGCCTTCAACCTCGACAAGGCTGTCTTCTTCGATCCGGAAACACAGGCGCGGATCGCATAAGGTGGAGCGCCGTGCGTCCGATAAGACGCGCCAAGGGCGCTCCATCTCGATTTTCGGGTTGTGCGTTAGGCGACGGCCGTTAGGTTGAGGGTCACCGGCGCGAAACGTGAGGAGACCGCTTCGACGGTGATTTCTCCCACCAGCCCCGTCGCCTCCAGCCAGAAGCCTGATGTGCCGCCCTGCAGCGGCACATTGGTTGGGCCGACGATCTTTGCGGGGCCATGCACCTTCAGCGAAATGCTGTCGTTCATGAACGGCAGGCGATTACCGCACTGATCGAGGGCACGGATGATGACACGCGTGCTGTCACGTTCGCGGGCTTTCAGCGTGCCGGCGTCGGCCACGATTTCCAGCGTCGTCGGCAAGGGATCGGCCGCCAGCCTCAGGCTGGCCACGGGCGTGCCGTTGATATAGCCGGTGAGGGTGCCGTCGATCCATTCGAGTCCCCAGGTGCCGAGCTCATCTGATGTGAAGTGCCGGTGGTCGAGCACAACAGGCGGATGCGGCAGGTGCGGGTAATTCTCCCGATCCGGACCGATACGTTTGCTGAGCCCGCCATATTGCAGTTCCACCTCGTCGCAATTGGTCAGGATGATCAGCGGCAGCACGCCGCCGATATTGCGCTCGCCGCGCGCCCAGAAGGTAACGGGCTTCATGACGATCTCTTCGGAAGGATCGCATTGGCTGATATAGGCATAGGCCGCGAATTTCGGTTCGCGGAACATGTCCATGACGCCGTGATAGCAAATGCGATCGCCGGAGCCGAAATCCTTGTGGGTATTGTAATCGAACATGCACCAGCCGATGGCGCCGGAAATATCCGGATCGCCGTAGGCGGCATTCAGCACTTCGAGGTGACGGCGCACATGCTCGGCCTGGCGCTGTTCCTGATCGTAGATCTTGGTTGGGTGCATATGGCCGTTGAACTCGGTGATGAGGTACGGCACCTTATGTGACAGCCCGGTATTTTCCTCCTGGGTGCGGAGCGCGGTGCGCGGGCGGTTGGAGCCCGGCAGTTCCTCGTTGCCGAGGATGAAGTCGTTCATCGTGTAGACGTCTTCGAGCAGCTCGCTTTCGGTGATGTAACGCACGCCGCCGGTCTGGCGGGTGCTGTCGAGCTCACGGGCCAAGCGGTTGGTCTCAACGTAGAAGTCGTGGCTATCCTGCGACTCGTTGATGCGCACGCCCCAGATGATGATCGAGGGATGGTTCCAGTCGCGCTCAATCATGCGGCGGACGTTCTCGATCGATTCCTTCTGCCAGTCGGCATCGCCGATATGCTGCCAGCCGGGGATTTCCTCGAAGACCAGGAGGCCAATTGTATCGCAACGGTCGAGGAACCATTTTGACTGCGGGTAATGCGAGGTGCGGACGATATTGCACTTCAGCACGCTCTTCATGATGTCGGCGTCGCGTTCCTGGGCGGAACGGCCGGCGGCGTAACCGACATAGGGGAATGCCTGATGGCGGTTGAGGCCGCGCAATTTCAGCGGCTTGCCATTGAGGCGGAAACCTTCGGGGGTGAATTCGGCGGTACGGAAGCCGAAACGGGTAGATAGACGGTCGGAGCCGTGCTCGGTCCTGATTTCGACGGAGATTTCGTAGAGCGCTGGATTGCCAATGTCCCAGAGCGCGATGCCGGTGAGGCCGCCGAAGGAAAGTCGGGTTTGCTCGCCGATCGTTTCGGTTGCGGCGGTGGCGATCACGGCGCCGTCGGCCTGCTTCAGCGTGGCGGTGACCGTTGCAGAGAAATTGCGGCCTTCGGGATTGGCAATATCGACGCGGACGGTCGCGGATTTCTCAGGGGCGAGAACGTCTGATGTTTCGATCTTGAGATTGCGGATCGAGACCGGGTCGGTGACCTTCAGCCAGACGTCGCGGTAGATGCCGGCATAGGTCAGGTAATCGATGCGGCCGCCGAAGGGTGGAATGGCAGGATTTTCGCTGCCGTCGATTTTCACGGTCACGAGGTTTTCGCCCTTGACCAGCCTGCCGGTAAGGCGGGCCTCGAAGGGAGTATAGCCGTCCTTGTGGGCGATGATCTCCTCGCCGTTCAGATAGACGACGCTATCCGCCATCGCGGCGTCGAAGATCAGCGAAACCTCGCGGCCCTCGAATTCCGGCAGCCAGCGCAGCACCTTCTGATAGGTGAAGGCGCGCTGATAGCTCTTTTCATCGAAATAGTTAAAGGGCAGTTCGACGGCGGTGTGGGGCAGGCTGACCGACTTGGCGGCATCGAAGTTTTCGAGCAGGCGCTGGCCGAAGCCCTCGTGGAAACTCCAGCCTTCATTGAAGGAAACGACGGAACGCATATCAGGCTCTCCCGGTCGTGGCATCAGGAGCCGTGCGGCGCCCTTCCGCGCGTGAGAATCGGGTCATCGGATATTCCTCCTTGATGCAATAAGGCGCAACGTTCAGGCGCTTCACGTCGAATCTATTCATGCGATGCGCTTTAGCTTTTTTCGGCGATGCCGTCATCCGGAACCGCCTCATCCGTCCCGATGGCGAGCATCAGGCAGTCGAGCCCCAGCGGGGGGTGCAGGTGAGCGTGATACTGTGCGGGCCTTCGATCCCGGCGTCGTGGCGTTCGATCAGTTCGACCACCGCATCGATGAAAGCGGTGTGGTCGAGGCTCAGCGTCGTGAGGTCGTTGCAATCCCACGCGGCCATGGCGATGCCATCCTGGCCAACGATGGCGATATCATCAGGCGTGATTTTGCCAAGCACGCGGCGCGCGGCATCGCGCGCGCCGATCGCCATGACGTCGTTGCCGCAGATGATGGCGCCGACCTTGTCTCGGTGCATCAGGAGCACGGCTTCCTTGAAGCCGGAATCATAGGAATAATCGCCGACGGCCTGCGCTTCGAAGGCAAGGCCGCGTTTGGCGAGCGCCTCGGCGAACCATCCGCGCCTCAGCTTGTCGATCCAGCTCGAATTGGTGCCGGAGAGATAGGCGAAGCGCTTCTTACCGTCCCGGACGATCTTGTCGATGATTTCGTCGGCGGCGTTGGAGCCGTCGATGCGGATGCTGGAGACGTTTTCGTTTTCGAGCGGCTCGAAGGAGACGATGATCGGTTTCGTCGTGTGGAAAATATCGACGGCATCCTGCATCGACACCATGTCGGAAAAGATGACGACGTGATCGACCTGATAGGTAGAGGCAAGCCGCATCAGCTGCAGCCGGTCGGAATGGTCGGCGCAGCAGAGGATGATCGGCAGCAACTGCCGCGCCTGCAGGCGGTGGACAAGAAGCTGCTGCTCCTCGGCCTCGCAGGGGTTGCCGATGGCGTTGACGACAAGGGCGACGAGACGCGATCGCTGATTGTTCAGCGAACGGGCGATGGCGTTGGGCTGATAGCCATATTCACGGGCGACGGCGAGAATGCGGTCGCGCGTCGCGCGACCGATGCGCGAATCCGGCGAGAAGGCACGGGAGATGGTGGCGGAGGAGACGCCGGCGAGTTTCGCCAGCTCTTTCGAGGTAATCCGCCGTTTGTTCGTTCCGCTCATCTTCGCCTGTCAGGCGGCGATCCTGACGGACGCGCCGCCGGCCGCTGCTGATTCCTTGATTGCATCCCACAGCCTAGCGAATCTAAGGCCCATTTCAACGGAGCCGGAGTTTTCCATTGTCCCCTCGCGAATGGCGAGGAAATTCTTCATGGGATTGCCGAGAATTTCGGCCTCCTCGCGCGGCTCGGCGGTGCGGCCGGCGCTGATCTCGCGCCAGCCGCCCCAGGCATCAATGCGCACGATCGCCTTCGAGTAAAAGAAGGTGATGTGGGAGGCGCAGTTGGGCGGGCCTTCGCCGGCGGCCGTCAGCGTCGCCAGCGCGCCGTTCTTCAACCGGGCGGAGACGGCGGTGGCGATGTCGACCTCTTTGCCGTGATTGTTCATGTAAGCCGAAACTCTGTCGAAGTCGGAATTGGCGAGCAGGCACACGGTGTTCATCATATGGGCGCCGGTGTCGAACATGAAGCCGCCGCCTGATATCTCCGGCTGTTGTTTCCAGTGGCCGGCGTAATTGGACGCCCAGCTTTCCCAGATCATGCCCGATATGGCGATCAACTCCCCGAATTCGCCGGCAAGCGCCCGCCGGCGCGTGTCGAGCACCAGCGGCGACAGCCCGCCCTGGAAGGCGGTGACGATGGTAACGCCGCTTTTTTTCTGCGCGGCGATCAGCCGCTCGGCCTCGGCGACGGTCGTCACCATCGGCTTCTCCAGGAAGAGGTCGAGGCCCGCCTCGGCGACGGCGGTCGCCTGTTCGGCATGGAAGGCGTGGGGGGTGGAGACATAGACAATGTCAAGTTCCTCTCTCATCTCGGTCAGCATCGTCCGGTAGTCCTGAAAGCTTCTCGGCTCGGGCGCGCCAGCCGCGAGACAGACATCGATCAGGCGCTGGCGCGACGTTGCCGTGGTGTCTGCCAGTGCTGCGAACTCGATCTCCGGCATCCGTGCCCAACTCGCGGCATATTCCGCCGCCTTCAACCCGGCGCCGATGACGCCGAGGCGCAATTTTTTCCCAGACATGAAAATTCCTCCCTGAAGTGTCGTGCACACGATTACACAAACTGATCGACAGAGGCAAGCCATGCATATCTGCGTTAAATCAATGGTTTAATGTTTCGATTCGAATCTTTTCAAAATCCACCTTGTCAGTGATTGGAATGCGTGTACATTTCGTGCGGCCGGTGCTGGAGGGCGCCGTGTGCCTAAAAAGGGAGGACTTCCGTTGAAGAAAAGGGTTCTTGGTGGCCTGTGCGCCATTCTGCTGAGCGCGGTTTCTACGCTGGCGCAGGCTGAAACAATCCGCATTGCAAATCATGGTCAGGCCGGCATCGACGCGATGAAGTCGACGGTCGAGCGGATCGAGAAGGAATATGGGGTCACCGTCGAGGTGGTCGAGTATCCGGCCCCCGACAAGGACTACCTGACCAAGCTGCTGACGGAGCTAGGGGCCGGCAATGCGCCCGACCTGTTCTCCATTCCGACGACGGCAGCCGTCGCCGACATGGTGGAGGCCGGCTATCTCGCGCCTGTTACCAAGGAGTTCAAGGCCTGGGAAGGCTACGCCGGCCTCTATGACGTCGCCAAGGCGCTTGCCGTCAGCCCGGATGGCGAAACCTATGTGATGCCTTTCATGCTCGGCATCCAGGAAATCTATTACCGCAAGGATGTTCTCGAGAAGGCCGGCATCTCCACCGAACAGCCGAAAACCTGGCGGGAGCTTCTCGACCGCGCCGCCGAAATCAAGCAGAAGACTGGCGCCTACGGCCTGCTCTTCCCGGCGGGCGTTTCCTGGGGAAGCGGCGCCTTCGACGAGGGCTTCCAGCACCTGCTGGTCGGCTCCAAGACACCGCAGCTTGCCGGTGCCGATGGCAAACTCGATCTCAATGGCGAGGGCATCAAGGATGTCTTCGGCGTCTACAAGGAACTGATCGACAAGGATCTGATGCCGACGCAGCCGCTGCTCGGACCCGAGCCCTGGGTCGTGCCGAAATACCAGATGTTCCCGGAAGGCAAGCTCGCCGCGACCACCTGCGGCTCCTGGTGCTACATTTTTGACTGGGGCCGTGAAAGCAAGAACCCGATCCCCGAGGTGACGAAGGTGGTCGGCACCTGGACGGTTCCCGGCCAGAGCAGCGGCCAGTACGTGCTCGCCAATCTCGCTGCGCCGTGGGCCGTGAATGCCAAATCGGCCAACACCGAGCTTGCGATCAAGGCGCTGACGGAGATCGGCTCCATCGAAACGCAGGTGTCCTATGCCGCCCGCATCGGCAACATTCCGGCTAGCAAGGACGCTGCGAAGAATGCTGACTTCCAGAAGCTGACGGAACTGGTTCCGATCCATGCGGCGGCCGAGAACGGCGTGTTCCTGAAGCAAGCGTCCGGATTCGGCACCGTGGCGGAAGGTGTCGCGCGCGCCACCGAAGCGCTGCTGCGCAAGGAAACCGACGCCGCCGGCGCCCAGAAGATCCTTGTCGACTACGTCAAGGAAACGCTCGGCGACGACATGGTCAAGTAAGGCTCGTCTCTCTGCCTTCTCCCGGGGCGCGGCGTCCATCGCCGCGTTTCGCGGTTCGTTCGATCAGTTTGTGAGCTTCTATGGCCCGAAACTCTCATGAAAATCGCGCCGAGCGGCAATGGCTGCTGATCCTGCTGCCTTCGCTCGTGCTGCTTCTGGCCTTCGTCATCTATCCGGCCATCTATTCCGTCTATCTGAGTTTCACCAACGAGGCGCTGACCGGCGCGGCGGCACTTCGGCCGCGTTTCGTCGGCTTCAGGAACTATGCCAGGCTTTTCAACGACGCGAAGTTCTGGAACGCGCTGTTCGTCACTTTCGTCTTCGTCATCGGGTCGGCCGTCATCGGGCAATTCGTGCTCGGCCTGATCGCGGCAATGGCGCTGCGCCGGCCGATCCGCTTCCGCAGGCTCTTCTCGTCGATCATCCTGCTGCCGAACGCAGCTCCTGAGGTTGTCGCCGGCTTCATGTGGATCTCGATGCTGGCGGGCGGCGACAACGCCACCCTCAGCCGGATCGTCAGCTTCTTCGGCGTCACTCCAGCCGACTGGCTGCAGGTCTTTCCGCTGTCGATGATCATCATCGTCAATACCTGGCGCGGCATCGCCACGGCGATGATCCTGCTGACGGCTGGCCTCAGCACCATTCCGGCCGAGATCTACGAGGCAGCGCGCATGGACGGGGCGACACCCTCGCAGATGTTCCGCCGCATCACGCTGCCGCTGATGATGCCGACGATCCTGCTTTACATGCTGATTTCGGCCGTTTCCACCATCGCCGTCTTCGGCCTCGTCTATGCGCTGACGCGCGGCGGGCCGGGCGGGGCGACCGAGGTCGTCAGCATCTATATCTACAACCAGTCCTTCACGGCGTTCCAGCTGGGATATGGCGCCGCGGTCGCCGTCGTCGCGCTGGTGATCTCGCTGATCCTCGGCATTGCCTATGTCCGGGCCATGAAGGTGGAGGTCTGACATGGCCGTCGTTTCCGCGAGCGAGAGCGCAAACAAGGTCCGTTCCGATCTCATTGCCTACGCGACCTTGTCGCTGATCTCGATCTTCTGCGCCGTGCCGTTCTTCTGGGTGCTGATTGCCTCGTTCGACGGCAATGCGCAGCTTTTTCTCCATTGGCCAGAGCAATGGACCTTCGCCAACTATGTCAGGGTCTTCACCAAGGAGGACGGAGCGAAGTGGTTGTTCAACTCGCTCTTCGTGGTCGGCAGCGCCACTTTGCTCGTCATGGTGCTTTCAGGGCTTGGCGGCTATGCGCTGTCGCGCACCAGGGCCTGGTGGAAGCTGCCTTTCCTCTACGCGATCCTGCTCATTCGGGTGTTGCCGCCGACGGCGCTCGTCGTGCCACTCTACAAGTTCCTGCTGACGCTGAACAATGCCGAGGCGGCGGTGCTACGGCCGATCTTCGGCAGCTATGCCCGCGACATCATGCGCTGGACCGGCTTCATCGACGGTTATCTCGGGCTGATCCTGGTGCTCGCGACGATGCAATTGCCGCTGGCGCTCTGGATCATGAAGACCTTCTTCGACGGGCTGCCCAGGGATTACGAAGAGGCGGCGCTGATGGACGGGGCGACGCTCATTCAGCGCATCCGCCGGGTGCTGATCCCGCTGGCGCTGCCGGGATTGGCGGCCGCAGGGCTCTTCGCCTTCATGTCGGCCTGGGGCGATTTCCTGCTACCGCTGATCTTCCTGTCGTCGCCGGAGCTGCAGACGCTGCCGCTCGGTCTCTTCCGCGCCTTCCTGCGCATCAATGAGATCGACTACGGCCTGCTGACGGCGCTCGGCTTCATCTACCTGCTGCCTGCCGTCGTCGCCTTCGGCTTTGCGCGGCGCTTCCTCGTCCAGACGTTCTCGGGCGGCGTGAAGGGCTGAGATCAGAAAGAGAAACCGATGATCAATCTCAGAAACATTCGCAAATCCTACGGCGCGCTCGAGGTCATTAAAGGCGTCGACATCACGGTGGAAGACGGGCAATTCGCCGTTTTCGTCGGTCCGTCCGGATGTGGCAAGTCGACGCTGCTGCGCGTGATCGCCGGCCTTGAAGGCATCGACGATGGCGACCTCGTCCTCAACGGCAAGCGCATCAACGACGTGCCGCCGGACAAGCGCGGGATCGCCATGGTATTCCAGTCCTATGCGCTCTATCCGCATATGAGCGTCGCCGAAAACATCGGTTTCTCGCTCAGCCTCAAAAAGGTGCCGGAGGCCGAGATACGCCGGCAGGTTGAGGGGGTGGCTGAGATCCTACAGCTCACCGACTATCTCGACCGCCGCCCGGCTGCCCTTTCCGGCGGCCAGCGCCAGCGCGTGGCGATCGGCCGGGCCATCATCAAGAAGCCGGCGCTGATCCTGTTCGACGAGCCGCTGTCGAACCTCGATTCCGCACTCAGGGTGCAGATGCGCGCCGAGCTGCAGCGCTTGCATCGCGAGCTGAAGGCGACCGTCGTCTACGTCACCCACGATCAGGTGGAGGCGATGACGATGGCCGACCGTATCGTGGTGCTGAACAAGGGTGTCGTCGCCCAGCAGGGCGCGCCGATGGCGCTCTATCATCAGCCGGATAACGAGTTCGTGGCGACCTTCATCGGTTCGCCGAAGATGAATGTGCTGCCGATGACGGCGACGCGCCGGGATGCCGGCAAGGTACATCTGGAAAGCCCGCTCGGCCTCGCGATCGATCTCTCGGATGCGAACGGTTCTGTGCCGCAGGGCGAAGCCAAGCTCGGCATCCGGCCCGAACACCTGAAACTCGCGTCAAATGGGCAGGGCGATTTCTCTGCCGAGGTCGTCATCGTCGAGCGGCTTGGTGTGGAAACCTATCTGACTGTTGGTTCGCAGCAGCAGCCGATCGTCGTGCGGGCCGAGGGCGACATGACGATCCGCCCCGGCGACCGTGTCTCGCTCACAGTCGAGCGCGCGGCCTGCCATCTGTTTGATTCCACCGGTCGGGTCGTCCGTCCGGCCATAGCCTGAAACATCGAGGAATGACATGACGATCAAGGTCACGATCTGGAACGAAGGACGCCACGAGCAGCTTCACAAGGAGGTCCAGGATATCTATCCGGATCGCATCGACGGCGCGATCGCCGCCGGCATCGCCCATCCGGACTTCGCAATCCGCCGCGGCACGCTCGATGATCCTGAAGAAGGACTGTCGGACTCGGTGCTCAACGATACCGACGTGCTGCTCTGGTGGGGGCATATGGCGCATGAGGAGGTCAGCGACGGGCTGATCGAGCGTGTGCAGCAGCGCGTGCTAAAGGGCATGGGCCTGCTGGTGCTGCATTCCGGCCACCATTCGAAGCTCTTCCGCCGGCTGATGGGCACCAATGCCAACCTTTCCTGGCGCGAGACGCCGGACGGCGATCTGGAACGCGTCTGGGTGGTCAATCCCTCGCATCCGATCGCCGAGGGCCTGCCGCCCTATTTCGAGGTCAATGCCTCGGAAATGTACGGCGAACCCTTCGACATCCCTCAGCCGGACGAGCTGGTGTTCGTATCCTGGTATTCGGGCGGCGAGGTGTTCCGCAGCGGCTGCACCTTCCAGCGCGGGCGGGGCCGAATCTTCTTCTTCAGCCCCGGCCACGAGACCTACCCGATCTATCACGACAAGACCGTTCACAAGGTGATCTCGAACGGCATTCGCTGGGCGCAGCAGAAACACACCGACGGCCGGATCCTGGAGAACTGGCACCGGGCCGAGCCGCTGCATGACCGGCCGCGGTGAAGGCCTAACGCCGCCCGACAGTTCGGCGGCGCGCCGATCCTTACGGATATTGTGCGCCGGTTGTCTTGGTATAGATCGAATAGACCGAGCGCGTCGCGGTGATGAAGAGACGGTTCTTCTTCGGACCGCCGAAGGTGAGATTGGACACCGTCTGCGGCACCAGGATCTTGCCGAGCAAGGTGCCGTCAGGCGAAAAGCAGTGGACGCCGTCGGACGCACTCGTCCACAGATTGCCGCCGACATCGAAGCGAAAGCCGTCGGGATTGCCGGCATCGAGGCTGCAGAAATAGCGGCTGTTTTCGAGCCTTCTGCCATCGATGACGTCGAAAACTCTTATGTGGCGCGGCACTTCCTGTTTGGCCGAGCCGGAATCGGCAATGTAGAGCTTCGTCTCGTCGGGCGAAAAGGCAAGGCCGTTCGGCTGGATGAAATCCTCCACGACCGCCTCTATCGCGCCGCTTGCCGGGTCGATGCGGTAGACGTTGCGGGTCGGCTGCTCAGGTTTGGCCTTGTGACCCTCGTAGTCCGAGAGAATGCCGTAGGTCGGGTCGGTGAACCAGATCCCGCCGTCTGAGTGGACGACTACGTCGTTCGGCGAGTTCAATCTCTTGCCCTTGTAGCTGTCGGCGAGAACGGTGATGCTGCCGTCCATTTCCGTGCGGGTGACCCGGCGGCCGCCATGTTCGCAGGAGATGAGCCGGCCCTGCCGGTCGCGGGTATTGCCGTTGACGTAATTGGAAGGCGAGCGGAAGACGGAGACCGTGCCATCCGGTGTCCAGCGCATCATGCGTTCGTTCGGGATATCGCTCCAGAGCAGGCAGTTCAGGTCGGAGAACCAGACCGGGCCCTCGGTCCAGCGGCAGCCGGAATAAAGCTCGTCGAGCGCGGCGCTGCCGATGACCATGGCAGCGAAACGCTCATCGCGAATGTCGTAAAGCGGATTGTCGGTCACGCCACTTCCTCCCTGAATGCGGTTGTCCTTCTCCTAGCGACAAATCCTGCCAGGTGCCAGAGCCCGGCGACGGGAATCCCGGGCTCTGGCTCTGTCTCAGAGGGTCGCGACCGGATGCGGCGAGCCGTCATAGGCGCCCCAGACCGACTGGTCGAAGCAGATGACCGAGCCGGTCATCAGGCCGGATTCCGATGATGACAGGTAGGCACAGGCGCGCGCCACCTCGTGCGGATCGACGAGACGGCCGAAGGGCTGGTTTGCGGCCGCCTTCTCCAGCCAGTCAGCAGGTGCATGGTGATACTCCCGTTGGATGCGGTCTTCGCCTTCGGATGCCATCCAGCCGATATTGAGGCCATTGACGCGGATGCGGTTGCGCAGCAGCGCATAGGCGGTGTTCTTCGTTAACGTTTCCAGTGCGCCCTTGGAAGCGCAATATGCGGCGATGAAAGGCTGGCCTGCTTTGGCCGACATCGAGCCGATATTGACGATCGTTCCCTCGGTGCTTTCGCGGCGCATGATCTTCACTGTTTCCTGCATCAGGAAGAATGGCGCGCGGACGTTGACGGCGAACATGGCGTCGAAGAGCTCGGGGCTGGTGTCGAGGATAGTGCCGCGATCGGTGATGGCGGCGGCATTGACCAAGGCGTCGACGCGGCCGAAGGTCTCGTCGCATGCCCGGACGACACTCCTCGCGTCCTCGACCTGACCGAGGTCGGCTTTGACATAGACGACCTTGGTGCGGGTGGCGGCCGAAATCTCCGCGGCCTTCGCCTTGCCCTTGGCCTCGTTGCGGCCGCAGATGACGATGCCTTCCGCGCCGCGTTCGGCGAAGAGACGGGCAATGGTGGCACCCAAACCTTGCGTACCGCCGGTGACGATGGCGATCTTGCCGTCGAGACGGCCATGATCTGTGCTCATGTGATTCCTCCTTAGTGGTAATGTGGAATGCCTCCCGCAGTTGCGGGAGGCATTTGGATCGGTGCCGCCTCATTCTCCCCCACCGGATGAGGGGGCTCCAGCCTTCGGGTCAGCTCAGTTTCTTCCGCGCCTGCTCGGCAAGTGCGGCCTTAAAGGCTTCGTCGCTCCAGCCCTCCCGCAATGCCTCATGCATCAGCTGCGCCTGCGTCTTCGGCGCCAGCCCGCCGAGCGGCGGGTCGCGGTCGAGATTGGTGGGGAAGGAATAGCCTTCGGCGCAGGCGGCGACGGCATTGGCGATTTCGTCGGACGAGAGCCGGTCTTGCAATGCCTTCAGGGCGGGGAAGAGCGTGGCGCTCATCCTCTCGCGATTGACGGTCTCCATGGCCCGTCCAAAGGCGGAGGAGACCTGCAGGAGGTTGGCGACACGCTTTATGTCGGCCGAACGGTTGGTGCCAGCGGCGTGAAAGAGGGCGGGATTGAAGAAGACGACGTCGCCTTTTTCGAGCGGCAGCTGGACGTGGTTGGCCTCGAAGTAATCCCGGAACTCCTGGCGCTTCAGCGCCAGATAACCCGGTACATAGGTCTGGCTGTGCGGCAGGAAGAGCGTCGGACCGCTTTCGAGCGGCATGTCGCAGTGCGCGACCGCGCCCTGCAGCGTCAGAACAGGCGAGAGCCGGTGAACATGCGCCGGAAACTGCTCGATAATCTTCGATGACTGGAAGCCGAGATGATAGTCGCGATGGGCCGACTGCGCCGCACCGCCCGGATTGACGCGGTTGACCTGCGCCGTCATCTGATAGCTCGGCCCGAGCCAGGCTTCGCTTGCGAGCGCGATAACGGCGTTGCCGTAATATTCGGCGAAATTTTCCGGATCGGCGAGGCAGTGTTTTTCCAGCGAATTCCAGATGCGATCGTTGGCGCCGGGCTTGGCGAAATGATCGCCGCCGCCCGTCGAGGTGCGGTGCTGTTCCTCGATGATGGCGTCGAAAATCGCGCTGGCGCGGTCGATGATGCCGGTGTCTTGATAAGCATGTTTGAAAACGACGACGCCTGGGCCTTCGCCGAAGGCTTCGCAGATTTCGGCCAGCACGAGGCGTTTGCCTTCGCCGGTTGCCGCCGCCGTTACCTTGCGGCTGTCATAGATCAGCACGTTCTTCTCGACGGCTGAAGCTGTGGGGTAATCGGCAAGCGCGGTAGTCTTTTCCGCAAGGCGGCGAAAATCGTCGAGATCGCAGGCATCTTCGCTGAGCCAGACTCGGTCGGCGCGCAGTTTCTGCTGATTGTCGGTCTTCATGATGGCTCCTCCTCTTTCGATGAAGGCACTATACGCTGCGATACCGGGTGATGTAGATCAGAAATCCATCAAAAAACCATCAAGCGGATTCTATGGCCCATCCCTTTCTCGTCAAGGACATCGCCTTCCAGGCGGGACTGAGCACCGCCACCGTCGACCGGGTGCTGAACGGCCGGCCGGGTGTGCGTCAGCAGACGGCAATGCGGGTGAGGGCGGCGATCGCCGAGCTGGAAAAACAGCAGGCCGGCGCGATGGGCAGTGGGCGAACGCTGGCGATCGATATCGTCATGGAGACGCCGCAGCGGTTCAGCGATGCAGTGCGCGCCGCTTTCGAGGCCGAGATGGCGGCCTTCCTGCCCGGCGTTTTCCGATGCCGTTTCCATTTTGCCGAGGTGGTGAAGCCGGCCGAACTGGTGCAGATTCTCGATCGTATCCGGCTGCGCGGCACGCATGGCATCGTACTCAAGGCGCCTGACGTTGCCGAGGTGGCCGCGGCCGTCGCGCGGGCGGATGCGGCCGGCATTCCGGTGGTGACGCTGGTGACCGATCTGCCGAATTCGTCCCGCATCGCTTACGCCGGCGCCGACAACCGGGCTGCGGGAGAGACCGCCGCCTATCTGATCGGCGAATTCCTCGGAACTGCCGGCGGCAAGGTGCTGGTGACGCTGTCGAGCGGGCGGTTCCGCGGCGAGGAGGAGCGCGAAATCGGCTTTCGCCGCGTCATCCGCGCCCATTATCCCGCAATCGGCATTGCCGAAATCAGCGAAGGGCACGGCACCGATACCGCCACGGGAACGCTTGCGGCGGCAGCACTTGCGGCTGATCCAGCCATCAATGCCGTCTATTCGATCGGCGGCGGCAATCGCGCGGTGCTGGCGGCCTTCGATGCGGCAAAGCGTCCCGTCCGCGTCTTCGTCGCCCACGATCTCGATGCCGATAACCGCGCCCTGCTTGCCGCAGGCCGTATCGGCTTCGTGCTGCATCACGATCTCAGAACCGATGCCCGCTCGGCCTTCAGGGCAATCATGAGGCGGGCACAAGCACCGGGGCGGGCCGTTCCAGCGTCACTTTCTTCCGTCGAAATCGTCACGCCCTATAATATGCCCACGCCCGGTTGAGCCAATTGACTTCCTTCCACGGTGAGTTCGGGCTACAGCTTCGGAACGGACAAAGGTGAGCGGCATGGATTACAGCGACGTCAGCACGATTGCGGCCTGGGTTACGGAGCAGGGACTGAAGGGCGCTTCGGAAGCGGAGCTCATGACCGGCTTCTGCGCGGCCTGCCGCGATGCCGGCCTGCCGCTCGACCGCGGCATGGCGCTAATGGACACGCTGCACCCCGTGCATGAGGGCAGGGCCTTCCGCTGGGACAGCGTGGAAGAGATCGAAACCGAATTCGAGTATGGCCCGACGGGCTCGGGCGAAGCGGCTGCGACCTGGCAGCGCTCGGCCTTCTATTATCTTTGGTCGGGCAACGAGCGGGAGGTCCGCCGACGCATCGGCTTCGGCGATCCGATCGATTTCACCATGCTCGACAAGATCGCCGAAGCGGGCAACACCGACTTCGTAGCAATGATGCATCGTTTCAGCGAAGCCGGCACGATCGGTGAGATGGATTGCTTCTTTTCGCATTTCGCAACCAAGCATCCCGAGGGCTTCTCGGAGCACGATCTCGCCATTCTGCGCAAGCTCGTGCCGGTCCTCGGACTGGCGATCAAGTGCATTGCGCTCGGGCGCATCGCCCGCACCATCGCGGAAGTCTATCTCGGTGAGGATGCGGCGCGCCAGGTGATGGAAGGCAAGATCAGCCGCGGTAAATCGGAGCGGATCTCGGCGGCGTTGTGGTTTTCCGATCTGTTGAACTACACCAAGATTTCCGATCGCGTGCCGCCGGAGGAAATCATTCCGCTGCTCAACGATTACAGCGAGATAGCCATCTCGGCGATCCATGAGGCGGGCGGCAATGTGCTGAAGCTGATCGGCGATGGTGTGCTCGCCATCTTCAAGGGCGAAGTGCCGGCCGAGACCTGCCGTGCGGCGCTGAGGGCGGAATCGCTGCTGCGGGAAAAGCTCGCCACGCTGAATGCGGCGCGCGCTACCGACGGCCGGGCGACAACCGACGTCTATATCGGTCTGCATATCGGCGATGTGTTCTACGGCAACATCGGCAGCCAGGACCGGCTGGACTTCACTGTCATCGGCCCTGCCGTCAACGAAGTCAGCCGGATCGCCTCCATGTGCCGTTCGGTCGACCTCAACCTGCTGATTTCCTCCGATTTCGCCGCGGCCATACCGGCGGAAGAGCGCGCCGCGCTGGCATGCGTCGGACGTTATGCGTTGCGCGGGGTGCAGCGTGCCCAAGAACTCTATACGCTTGACAGCGCCCGGCTGAACGCCTGACGTTCGCGACTGTTCAAGGATTACCGCAACAGGCCCTGGCCGCCGTCGATCCAGATCGGTGTGCCGGTGATGTGCCGGGCACGATCGGAGGCGAGGAAGAGTATGGTTTCGGCAACATCCTCGCTTTTGCCCGCCTTTCCGCCGGCAATCGGGATATCGCCTTCCGGCCAGATGACCGGTACCTCGGTCTCTTCGCGACGGCGACTGTCGGTATTGGCGCTGATGTTGGTTTCGATCTCGCCGGGGCAGACGGCATTGACGCGGATGCCGTGCCGGCCGAGTTCCAGGGCGAGTTGCTGCACCATGGCGACCTGGCCGGCTTTGGTTGTGGTGTAGGCGGTGGCGCCCGGCGTCGTGAATGTGCGGGTGCCATTGATCGAGGAGACGACGACGATCGAACCGCCGCGCTGCTTCAGATGCGGAACCGTCAGATGCAAGGTCAGATAGGTGCCGCGTAGATTGACGGCGATCGTCTTATCCCATTCTTCCGGCTTCAGATCGTCGATCGGAGCCCAAACGCCGTTGATCCCTGCATTGGCGATGACGATGTCGAGGCCGCCGAAGCTGTCCGTCAGCTTCTTCACAGCGGTCCGCATTTGAGCTTCGTCGCTGGTATCGGCCGTCAAGGCGATAGACTGACCGCCGGCGGCTTTGATCTCGGCGCAGGTTTTTTCGACTTCGTCGGCGGTGCGGCTCAGTGCTGCAATTCTTGCTCCCTCGGCAGCAAGCCTTAACGCAGCCGCTTTGCCGATACCGGATCCGGCACCCGTCACCAGTGCGATCTTTCCCTCAAGCTCCATGGTTGGCCTCCTTGACCTTCTGCCGATAGGCAATGTTCGACACGACCGTTGGTTCCCGGCAGCAGCGGACGCAGGGCTATCTCAGGAGCGCTTGCCGCAAGGCCCATTTTTCCGGCCCATGGACGGCGGCGAAGAGCAGGCCGGCGAGGAAGGTGAAGTGATCGACGAAGAAGCCGAATTCGGCCTGGTTCTGCTGCCAATGGGACGGTCCGTGGAAGGCGAAGGCAAGGAAGATCACGTAGATGCCTGCCAGCAGGCTCGCCTCGGTGAAAAAGGCACCTGATATGAAGGCAAGGGCCAAGGCGATCTCGAAGAAGGCTGCGACCCAGGTGAGGAAGGTCGCTATCGGAAAGCCGGCGGCAGCGATATAGCCCGCCGTGGCGCCGATATCAGCGAACTTGAAGCCTGCTGCCATGAAGAAAATGAAACTGAAGATGATGCGGGCGACGATGACTGCAATTGCTCTGGCCATTCCGAAATCTCCTCTTTGAGTTTCCATTATGACGGATGAGGCGCCCAATCTCCGACAGGGCGATTAAAAAAGGGCCGCTTGCGTGACCCTTCCACTCTCACCACTCGGCAAAGCTCCCGTCGGCGTGCCGCCAGATCGGGTTGCGCCAGCGATGGCCCTCCTTGGCGCGCTCGATGACATAGGCCTCGTCGACTTCGATGCCGAGGCCCGGCCCCTGCGGGATGGAAACGAACCCATCGGCATATTGGAACACCTCCTTGTTGGAGATGTAGTCGAGGATATCGTTGCCGGTATTGTAATGAATGCCGAGGCTCTGTTCCTGGATGAAGGCATTGTAGCTGACCGCATCGACTTGAAGACAGGCAGCGAGCGCGATCGGGCCAAGCGGGCAATGCGGCGCCAGCGCGACGTCATACGCTTCGGCCATCGCCGCGATCTTGCGGCATTCGGTGATGCCGCCGGCGTGGGAAAGATCCGGCTGGATAATGTCGACATAGCCGTCGGAAAGGACTTGCTTGAAATCCCAGCGCGAATAGAGCCGCTCACCAAGCGCGATCGGTGTCGAGGTATGATTGACGATATCGCGCAGCGCTTCCTTGTTTTCGGACAGCACCGGTTCCTCGATGAACATCAGCTTGTAGGGCTCGAGCTCCTTGGCGAGAATCTTTGCCATCGGTTTGTGGACGCGGCCGTGGAAATCGACGCCGATGCCGATATGCGGGCCGATCGCCTCGCGGATGGCGGCGATGGTCTCGACCGCCCTTTCCACTTTCTCGTTGGTATCGACGATCTGCATTTCCTCGCAGCCGTTGAGCTTGATCGCCTTGAAGCCCCTGGCGACCACGTCTTTGGCGTTGTTGGCAACGTCGGAAGGACGGTCGCCGCCGATCCAGGAGTAAACCTTGATGCGGTCGCGCAGCTGGCCGCCGAGCAGAGAATGGATCGGCTGGCCCAGCGCCTTGCCCTTGATGTCCCAGAGCGCCTGGTCGATGCCCGAGATCGCGCTCATATGGGCCGCGCCGCCGCGATAGAAGCCGCCGCGATACATCACCGTCCAGTGGTCCTCGATCAGGAAGGGATCCTTGCCGATCAGGTAATCTTCCAGCTCATGGACGGCGGCCTCGACGGTCAGCGCGCGGCCCTCGACGACCGGTTCGCCCCAGCCGACGATGCCCTCATCGGTCTCGATCTTCAGAAACAGCCACCGCGGCGGAACGATATAGGTGGTGAGTTTGGTGATCTTCATCTTAGGTCTCAATCTTTTCTCGGATTTGCGATGGGACAGCGTGTCCACGGCCCCTCGTGATCGATCATTTCGTCCTGCCGATCGCCTTCTCGGCGGCAGCAAGGTCGCGGACCGCAAGGTCGAGCATGCGATTTGCGCATTCCCTCGCGCCTGTTTTGTCGCGCATACGCAACGCCTCAACTAGCTCGCCGTGAACGAGCACCGCATCCTCGCGATTCTCGACGCCGATGTTGGAAGCGTGCAGCGCGTATTTCAGGGCGGCGTGGATGGCGCTCGACAGACGGCGGAACACCTGGTTGTGGCTGGCGGTGAGCAGCACCGTATGAAACATCACGTCGGCGTCGGTGAAGCTTTCCGGATCGCCTGCGCTGTCGCGCATCTGCCGCCAGGCCCTGTCGAGATCGGCGATCTCCTGGGCGCTGGCACGTTCGGCGGCATATTCGGCGGCGGCCGGTTCGATGGTGCGGCGCGCTTCGAGAATGCAGCCGAGCAGGTCGAAGTCCCTGATGTAAGGTCCCATCCAGTCGAGCACTTCGGCGTCCAGGATGTTCCATTCATCCCGGTCGCAAACGGTCGTCCCGACCCGCGGCTTGCCGCGGACGAGCCCCTTGGATTCAAGGACTTTCAACGATTCGCGGATCACGGTGCGGCTGACTCCGTAGAGTTCGCAGAGGTCGTTCTCGCGGGGCAACGGCGAGCCCGAGGGATAGCGATCCGCGCAGATGTCCTGAGCGATCGCCGCCGTGACGTTGCGGCGTACGCGGGGCCGGCGTTCGCTACCGGAGCTTTCCGTTCGGCCCTGTTCCTCGGTCGATTCCAACTTCACCTCTCCGCAATCTCTCCCAGGCAGCAACCGAACCTGATTATCCGAATTCGGTCCGCTTTGCGACGGGTCCATCGGGCTCCCATGAGTGCCCTATTATTCCAATCATCATACATTGGCAATTGACTGGTATGATGATTTAACATAATTCGGTGGATGCTGCCTGGGAGGCAGCTGCTCGATTTCAGAGTTTAGGGAGAGAGACATGCGCTTGTTCAAAGCAGCCATCCTGGCTGGCACTTTCGCCATTCTGGCGGCCGGCTCGGCATTTTCCGCAGACGTCAAGATCGGTTTCATCGTCAAGCAGCCAGAAGAGCCGTGGTTTCAGGACGAATGGAAATTCGCCGACCAGGCGGCCAAGGAAAAGGGCTTCACCGTCGTCAAGATCGGCGCCGAAGACGGCGAGAAGGTTCAATCGGCGATCGATAACCTCGGCGCGCAGGGCGCTCAGGGCTTCATCATCTGCACGCCTGACGTGAAACTCGGTCCCGGCATCGTCGCCAAGGCCGAAGCCAACCAGCTGAAACTGATGACGGTCGACGACCGTCTCGTCAGCGCCGACGGCAAGCCGCTGGAAGAGGTGCCGCATATGGGTATCTCGGCCACCAAGATCGGCGAAACCGTTGGCCAGGCGATCGTGGATGAAATCAAGAAGCGCGGCTGGGACATGAAGAATGTCGGCGCGATCCGGGTCTCCTACGATCAACTTCCGACCGCCGTCGACCGCGTCGAGGGTGCGATCTCGGTACTGAAATCCGCCGGTTTCCCGGCTGAGAACATCTATGATGCGCCGCAGGCGAAGACGGATACCGAGGCAGCGCTCAACGCCGCGACCACCGTTCTCAACAAGCATGCCGACGTCAAATATTGGGTCGCTTTCGGCCTCAACGACGAAGCCGTTCTCGGCGCCGTTCGCGCTTCGGAATCGGTTGGCATTCCGGCGACAAACGTTATTGGCGTCGGCATCGGCGGTGCAGAATCGGCGATCAACGAGTTCAAGAAGCCGGCAGCGACGGGCTTCTTCGGAACAGTCATCATCTCGCCGAAACGTCACGGCTATGAGACGGCGCTGAACATGTACGACTGGATCGCCAACGGTAAAGAGCCGGAAAAGCTGACGCTGACGTCAGGTTCGCTGGCGCTACGCGGCGATTACGAGAAGGTCCGCAAGGAACTCGGCATCGATTGATCATCGCTCAAGATGAGACGTCTCCGGCGGCGGCGTAAGCGTGCCGCCGGAACCTTCGGTGGGGTGATGATGGCTTTTCTCGAATTCAAACATATCTCCAAGGGCTATCCTGGCGTGCAGGCACTGTCGGACGTCTCGTTTGCCGTCGCGAAGGGCGCCGTCCACGGCCTGATGGGCGAGAACGGCGCGGGCAAATCGACGCTGATCCGCGTGCTGTCGGGCGATCAGGCCGCCGACACCGGCAATATTCTCATCGACGGCGAGGAACAGAAATATGCCTCGGTTCGCGACGCCTTCCACGCCGGCGTCATCGTCATCCATCAGGAACTGCAGCTCGTTCCGGAGCTGACGGTGGCTGAAAATCTCTGGCTCGGGCGTTTTCCTGCTAAGGGCGGGGTGATCCAGGCCAAAACCCTGATCGAGACGGTGCGGTCGAAGCTCGATGAAATCGACATCGATGTCGATCCGGCGGCCAAGGTCGCTTCACTTTCGATCGGCGCGCGGCAGATGGTCGAGATCGCAAAGGCCGTCATGCTCGAGGCGCGGGTGATCGCGCTCGATGAGCCGACCTCCTCGCTCTCCTCGCGCGAAAGCGAAATCCTGTTTTCACTGATCGAAAGATTGAAAGCGAAGGGAGCGGTCATCCTCTATGTTTCGCACCGTCTCGACGAAATCTTCCGGCTTTGCGACAGCCTGACGGTGCTGCGCGACGGCAAGCTTGCTGCCCATCATCCTGAGATCGCCGCCACGACACGTGAGCAGATCATCTCGGAGATGGTCGGCCGCGAGATCAGTGATATCTGGGGTTGGCGCGAGCGTCCGCTCGGCGACATCCGACTGGAGGTCACGGGCCTCTCGGGGGCCAAGCTTCGCCATCCCATCAGCTTTTCAGTTCGCCGAGGGGAGATCCTCGGCTTTTTCGGCCTGATCGGCGCCGGCCGCAGCGAGATGGCGCGGCTGCTCTACGGCGCCGATGCGAGGCATCAGGGCCAGGTGACGATCGATAGCGTCGCCGTTTCGCCGAACGATCCGAAAGCGGCGATCGACGCCGGCATGGTGCTTTGCCCGGAGGATCGTAAATCCGACGGCATCGTTCAGGGGCGGTCGATCGAGGAGAATATTGCGATCTCGTCGCGCCGGCATTTCTCTCCCTTCGGGGTTCTGAACCCGAAGAAGGAGGCGGCGCTGGCCGATCAGTTCATCGCCCGGCTGCGGGTGCGCACGCCATCGCGCAAGCAGGACATCATCAATCTTTCGGGCGGCAACCAGCAGAAGGTCATTCTGGGCAGGTGGCTTTCCGAACAGGGCATCAAGGTTCTGGTGATCGATGAGCCAACGCGCGGCATCGATGTCGGGGCGAAGTCGGAAATCTATGAAATCCTTTATGAGCTGGCGGCCGACGGCATGGCGATCGTGGTGATCTCAAGCGAGCTGCCCGAGGTCATGGGAATCTCCGATCGCATCATGGTGATGTGTCAGGGCAGGGTGGCGGCCAATGTCGCCCGCCCGGATTTCGACGAGCGCGGCATCCTGACGGCGGCACTCCCCGACAAGAATGCCGCAGGCATCATGTAAGACTGGGAACACGGACGATGACTTCGTTGAAAAAAATCCTTCTGGGGGAGCAGGGGCTGGTGGTGATTTTCGCCGCCGCCTTCGTGATCGTCTCGCTCTTCGTTCCGAACTTCCTGACCGAGCGAAACATGCTTGGGCTGCTGCAATCGGTCGTCACGATCGGCATCGTCGCATGCACGATGATGTTCTGCCTGGCTTCCCGGGACTTCGACCTTTCCGTCGGATCGATCGTCGCTTTCTCCGGCATGGCTGCGGTGATGGTCTCGAACGCGACAGGCTCCATTCCCGTCGGGTTGCTGGCAGCCCTGCTCTGCGGCGCCGTCGTTGGCCTGGTCAACGGTATCGTCATCGCCCGGTTCCGCATCAATGCGCTGATCACGACGCTTGCGACTATGCAGATCGTGCGCGGGCTGGCGCTGATCGCGTCGGATGGCCGCGCCGTCGGCATCAACGATCCCGCCTTCTATCAGCTTGCCCTGTCGCGTTTCCTCACCGTGCCGACTCCGATCTGGATCATGCTCATCCTTTTCTTCTTCTTCGGCTTCGTGCTCAACCGCACCGTTTTCGGTAAGAACACGCTGGCGATCGGCGGCAATCCCGAAGCTTCGCGGCTTGCCGGCGTCAACGTCGTCAATATGCGCATCTGGATCTTTGCGCTGCAGGGTCTTGTCTGCGGCATTGCTGGCATCCTGCTCGCCTCGCGCATCACTTCCGGCCAGCCGAATGCGGCGACGGGGCTCGAGCTCTCGGTGATCTCGGCCTGCGTCCTCGGCGGCGTTTCGCTTGCCGGCGGCCGGGCGGCAATGAGCGGCGTCATCGTCGGCGTGCTAATCATGGGCATTGCCGAAAACGTTATGAATCTGCTGAATATCCAGGCATTCTATCAGTATGTCGTGCGCGGGCTGATCCTGCTGATCGCAGTGCTGCTCGACAATTTGAGATCTTCGGCTGCGGGACGACGCGGATGAGCAAAGGGCATGTCGGGGACGACATCGATCTGGGCCGCGGTGATCTCTCCGTCAGGATCAGCCGTCGGGGCGCGGCCGTCACCGCCGCAACATTCCGGGGCAAGCCTTTCCTCGTTTCGACAGGTGGCCAGGATGGGACCTTCGGGAGTTTTCCCATGGTTCCGTTCGGCAACCGCGTGGAAGGCAATGCGATGACCTTTGGCGGACGCAACTATGCCTTCCAGCGAAATTGCCACGATCCGCTCTACCTGCATGGCGATGGCTGGATCAGCCTATGGGAGCTGGAAGAATCCAGTTCCGAGCACGCGCAGCTCCGCTTTTGGCGCGATGCCGACAGGATCTCGCCCTATGCCTATCTCACCCGGCAAGAGATCCGCCTCAGCGGCAATCGGCTAGCGCTGACGCTCTCGGTGGAGAACAGGGGAGAGGCGGTCCTGCCCTTCGGGCTGGGGCAGCATCCCTTCTTCACACGGACGCCGGAAACACGATTGACGATCGCAGCCGACCGCTTCTGGAGCGAACGGCCGGACCATCTCCCTGATGCACCTGGTCCGGTACCCGCTAAATTCGATTTCACTTCCGGTGCGCTGTTGCCGTGGCAGTGGATGAACAACGCCTTCGAAGGATGGAACGGACGGGCAGCCATCGCTTGGCCGGAACTTGGAATCCAGGCGACGCTGGAAGCCGATGATGCGCTCAATCGCTTCATGCTGTACATGCGGCTCGACCGGACAGATTTCTTCTGCCTGGAACCGATGAGCCACCTGCCGAATGGGCATCATCTGCCGGATTTCGGAGGGCTCAAACCTCTTGAGCCGGGCGAGGCTCTTTCAGGCAGGGTCACGATCGATCTGTCGGCGCTGCCGGTTCAGCCGGAGGGAAGATAGATGGGTGATCGCCTGCAGGGCAAAAATATTCTGATCACCGGCGCTGCGCAGGGTATCGGCCTTGCGATCGCCAAGGCTTTCATCAGGGAGAATGCCGCGGTCTATCTCGTCGATCGCGATGGAGCGCTGCTGGCGCATGCAGCGGGAGAACTCGCCAGCACGGGCGGCCGGGTTGGTTATCTGCCGGCCGACATTACCGATGCCGGAACAATCACCAAGGCGGTTGCTCAGGCAAATGACGAGATCGGGCCATTGAATGCGCTCGTCAACAATGCCGGGGTCAATGTCTTTGCCGAACCGCTCCACACGACCGACGAGGAGTGGAGCCGCTGCTTCGATATCAATCTCAAGGGAGCATGGAATTGCTGCAAGGCGGTGCTGCCCGGCTTCATCGAGCGCGGCGACGGCGTCATCCTCAACATCGCCTCCACGCACGCCTTCACGATCATTCCGCATACGTTTCCCTATCCGCTGGCAAAACATGCTCTGCTCGGCATGACGAAATCCCTCGCCCTGGAGTACGCGGCCCGCAATATCCGGGTGAACGCGCTGGCGCCGGGCTATGTCTCGACACAGAAAGTCATCGACTACTGGAACAGCTTCCCCGATCCGGAGGCAGCGAAAGCCGAGACGATGAAGCTCCACCCCGGCGGGCGCATCGCAACGCCTGAGGAGATCGCCACGGCGGCGGTGTTCATGATCTCCGACGAATGCCCGTTCATGAACGCCACCTGCCTGACGATCGACGGCGGTCTCAGCGTGCAGCAGCATCCCGCCTGAAAGGCTTTCTATTTCGTCGATTTTTACGAGCCTGTCGTCTTCTCAGGACAGAGCGTTATATTGTCCCACCGGGAGGCTATCCAATCTCCCTCAGGCATGGAGCGGCGCCCTGCCGCTTCCTCAAAACCATCGAAACAGGAGGACGGCATGCAGATCAATCGCACGGCTTCGGCTCATTGGAGCGGCGGCCTCAAGGACGGCAAGGGCTTGATCTCGACCCAGAGTGGCGCCCTGACAGACTATCCCTACGGCTTTGCCAGCCGCTTCGAAGGCATTCCCGGCACCAACCCGGAAGAGCTGATCGGCGCTGCCCATGCCGGCTGCTTCACCATGGCGCTGTCGCTCATCCTCGGCGAAGCCGGCTTCACCGCCGAGCATATGGAAACCTCGGCCAAGGTGACGCTCGAAAGCGTCGAGGGTGGCTTCGCCGTCACTGCCATCCATCTCTCACTTTCCGGCCGCGTCCCCGGTGCAGATGAGGCGACCTTCACCGAACTGGCCAACAAGGCGAAAGCCGGCTGCCCGATTTCCAAGGCGCTCGCCGCCGTTCCGATCACGCTCGACGTCAAGCTCGCCTGATTTTTTTCTGCTATTGCCGCGAAGTGCCGCGCGTCTGATGTCGCGGCACTTTTCAATCGTGGCTCGCGCTCATCATCACCTCGTTTCGAAATTTATCACACCGCTCGCGTTACGCAGGCGGGATTGACAAGTGACGTTTGATATTTTACGACTGGCGAAATTCGAAAATCGTCAGTCGTTACTTGAGGTCTCGAAGTTCATGAACGACATTGCGGAAAATACGCTCGACGTCACGCGGCAGGAGAATATCATGCGGATACTCGACGCGGCCGAGCGGCTGTTCCGTCACTACGGCTACAGTAAAACGACGGTGGCAGACATCGCCCGCGATCTCGGCATGTCGCCGGCCAATATTTATCGATTCTTCGCTTCGAAGGTGGAGATCCATCAGGCGCTCTGCGGACGCATGCTCGCCACTTGCTATCAGCTCGCTTACGACATCCGCCACCAGCCGCTCAGCGCCAGCGAACGGCTGCGCCTTTATGTCGAGACCCAGTATCAATGGACGATGGATACGATGCTCGACGAGATGAAGGTGCACGAGATGATCGTGGTCGCGATCGAGCGCGACTGGCATGTCATCGAGAAACATATCGATCGCGTCCATGATCTGATTGCTGAAATCATCGCCGAAGGCATCGCCTCCGGCGAGTTCGCCGAGCACGATCCGGTGGTCGCCTCGCGCTGCTTCGGCGCGGCGACGGTCAATCTCTGTCATCCCCAGATGGTGGCGCAATGTCTCGCGAAGACCAACCGCGCTGCCGTCGACGAACTGATCGATTACGCCATCAGGGCGCTCAAGAAATAATCGACGGCAGCCGTCGTCGGTCCCCCGAAACATTCCAGGAGTGCGGAAGATGTTTTCGCTCAACACCCTCAGCAACCGCATGCCGTCCGTCGCGAACCTCGCGCTCATCGGCGTCATCGGGATCGGCCTGTCCGCCTGCTCGGAAGAAAAAGCTGAGGTCAAGGAAGTTATTCGGCCGGTGAAGGTCGTGGAGATCGCCAAAGCCGACGATACCCGCAAGCTCGATTATTCGGGGTCGGTCAAGGCGCGCACGGAGATGAACCTCGGGTTTCGGGTGGCCGGCAAGATCACCGAGCGTCTCGTCGATATCGGCGACCGGGTGACGCCGGGCGACGTTCTCGCCCGCATCGATGCCACGGACTATCAGCTCGCGGTCAAGACGGCGGAGGCCAATCTCGCCGCGGCCGAAAGGGGCGTCGAAACCGCCGATCTCGCCAACAAGCGCGCCGAGCAGTTGTTCGACAAGAGCGTCGCCCCGAAGTCGCAGCTCGAACAGGCAGCACTCAGCCATGACCAGGCGATCTCGCAGCGCGACGCAGCGCTCTCGGCGCTGGATCAGGCGAAGAACCAGGTGAGCTATACCGAGCTCAAGGCCGGCCAGAATGGGATAGTGACATCGATCAATGCCGATATCGGCCAGGTCGTTGGCTCCGGCAGCCCCGTTTTGACCGTTGCCGTCGATGGTGAAAAGGAAGTGCAGATCGCGGTTCCGGAAAACGACATTGCCGAATTCAAGCCCGGCAAAACGGTCAAGGCCAGTTTCTGGGCTGATGCCAGGCTGGTGCTCGACGGCAAGGTGCGCGAGGTTTCCGGCAGCGCCGACCAGCAGTCGCGCACCTTTGCGGTTCGCGTGAGCCTGCCGAACGATCCGCGGGTGTTGCTAGGCATGACCGCGACCATCGAAGCCGATGTCAACAACGGCAACAGCTATGTCTCGATCCCTCTCACTGCGCTGGCCGAAAAGGACGGCCAGCAGATGGTCTGGACGGTCGACCGTGACACGGCGACGGTGCATGGCCGCATCATCGAGGTCGCCGATTTCACCGGCGACGGCGTGCATGTGACCCAAGGCCTCGATAGCGGCGATCTCGTCGTTGCCGCCGGCACCCAATTCATGAGCGAGAACCTGAAGGTGAAGGTGCCGAACCAGCAGTCGGCCCAGGCCGATACCGACCAGGCCGTTCGCTAATCGCGCTTCAAGAGGGAACCAGGACCATGGACGCCACCGCGGAAAAACGGCCCTTCAATCTGTCGCGCTGGGCGATCGGACATCCGAGCATCGCCCGCTTCCTCTTCGGCCTGATCATCATCACCGGCGTGCTCGGCCTGATGCGCATGGGCCAGCGCGAGGATCCCGAATTTACTTTCCGCGTCATGGTCGTCCAGGCGATCTGGCCAGGCGCTTCCATTCAGGAAATGGAAGATCAGGTCGTCAACAAGATCGAGCGCAAGCTGCAGGAAACCCCGCATCTCGACTGGGTCAAGTCCTATACGCGGGCGGGCAGCGCCATCATCACGCTTCAGGTCAAGGGTGATACGAATTCGAAGGACGTGGCCGATGCCTTCTACCAGGTGCGCAAGAAGGTCGGTGATATCTCCAGCGAGCTGCCGCAAGGTCTGCTCGGCCCCTATTTCAACGATGAGTTCGGCGATACCTTCATCACCCTGCATTCGATCAGCGGCGAGGGTTATACCTATCCGGAACTGAAGAAGTTCGCGATCCAGGCGCGCGACATGCTGCTGACGACACCGGGCGTCGAGAAGGCGGTCATCATCGGCGACCAGCCTGAGAAGATTTATATCGACGTCTCTTCCAAGGCGCTCGCCGAGCGCGGCCTGACGATCCTCGACCTGCAGAACGCCATCAAGGGTCAGAACAATGTCGATCCGGCGGGCTCGGTCGATACCGGCCTGCGTTCGGTACGCATCTCTGTCGAAGGCGACGTGAAGAAGGCGGCCGATATCCGTGAGCTCAGCCTTCGCGCAGGCGCCCAGGTGACACGCCTCGGCGATATCGCCACCGTCAGTTCCGGGCTCGAAGATCCCTACCAGCGCAAGTACCGGTTCAACGGCCATGACAGCGTCCAGGTCGGCGTCGTCATGGCCAAGGGCTTCAACGTCACCGATGTCGGCAAGGATGTGGAGGCGACCTATCAGCGCTTCGAGGAATCGCTGCCTTACGGCGTCGCCGTCGATCAGATCGCCAACCAGCCCGACGTGGTAACGGATGCGATCGGCGAATTCATGCATGCACTCGGCGAAGCCCTCATCATCGTGCTCGTCGTCTCGTTCCTGTCGATTGGCTGGCGCTCGGGCCTCGTCATCGCCATCGCCATTCCGCTGGTGCTCGCCGCCACTTTCGCGCTGATGTACGAACTCGGCATCGACCTGCAGCGCATCTCGCTCGGCGCCCTGATCATCGCGCTCGGCCTGCTGGTCGACGATGCGATGATCGTCGTCGAGATGATGGAGCGGAAGCTGGAGGAGGGACTGGTCAAGATCGAGGCGGCAAGCTTTGCCTATTCCTCAACCGCCTTCCCGATGCTGACGGGGACGCTGATCACCACGGCCGGCTTCATTCCCGTTGGTTTCGCCGCATCGACGGCCGGCGAATATGTCCGCTCGCTGTTCTACGTCGTCGGCATCGCGCTTGTTACCTCGTGGTTCGTCGCGGTCTATTTTACGCCGTGGCTCGGTTACATGATCCTCAAGCAGCGCCATCACGCCGGCGAGCATCATGATGCCTTCGACACCCCCTTTTATCGCCGGCTGCGCGGCACCGTCGGCTGGGCGGTTCGCCATCGGGTGATCGTGCTGCTGTTGACGCTCGGAACCTTCGTCACCAGCCTCTGGGCCTTCCAGTTCATTCCGCAGAATTTCTTCCCGCAATCCTCGCGGCCGGAAATCCTGGTCGATCTCTGGCTGCCCGAAGGCACCAGCATTCGGGAAGTCGAAGTGCAGGCGAAGGCGCTCGAAGCGAAGATGATGGATGATCCCGACAAGCGGTTCATCGCCACCTATATCGGCGAAGGCGCACCGCGTTTCTTCCTGCCGCTCGACCAGCAGCTGCGCAACCCGAACTTCGCCCAGCTGCTGGTTATGGCGAAGGACGAACCGGCGCGCGAACGGCTGATCGTCAAGCTGCGCACCATTCTTGCCGAAGACTTCCCATCGATCCGCGGCAAGGTCGACCGCCTCTTCCTCGGCCCGCCCACAGGCTGGCCGGTGCAGATGCGCATCATGGGGCCTGACCGTCAGGAGGTGCGAGCGATCGCCGATCAGGTGAAGGCGCGCTTTACGGCCAACCCGATGCTCGGCGCCATCCATGACGACTGGCTGGAGCCGGTGCCGGCGATGAAGCTGGTGATCGACCAGGACCGCGCCCGGGCGCTTGGCGTGACCTCGCAGCGCGTGCGCCAGATGCTGCAGACCGCCATGTCCGGGGCTCCGCTCGACGATTTCCGCGACGGCGAGGAGACGGTCTCGATCGTCGCCCGCGAGCCGGATGCCAGCCGCTCGCTGCTGTCGGCGGTCAATTCCGTCTACGTGCCAACGGATTTCGGCGACTTCGTTCCGGTCTCGCAGGTCGCCAAGGTCGTGCCCGTCATGGAGCAGGGCATCGAATGGCGGCGCGACCGGCTGCCGACGATCACGGTGCGCGCGACGCTGCCGGACGGCGTGCAGCCGAATGACGTGGTCATGAAGATGTATGCCGACATGAAGGACCTGCGCGACAGCCTGCCGGCCGGCTACAACGTCGAGATCCAGGGCGGTGCCGAGGATGCGGCGGAAAGCCAGATGTCGATTGCCGCCAAGGCGCCGATCATGCTCGCCGTCATCATCGTGCTGCTGATGGTGCAGCTGCAGCATTTCGGCAAGGCGATGCTGGTGCTTGCCACCGGCCCGCTCGGCATCATCGGGGCGGCCGCCGCCTTGCTGATCAGCGGCGCGCCCTTCGGCTTTGTGGCGATCCTCGGTGTCATCGCGCTGCTCGGCATTATCATGCGCAATTCGATCATTCTGGTCGATCAGATCGATCAGGACATCAAGGCTGGTATGCACCGGCAGGAGGCGATCGTCGGTGCGGCCGTGCGGCGTTTCCGGCCGATCATGCTGACGGCGCTGACCGCCGTGCTGGCGTTGATCCCGATCTCGCGCGGCGTCTTCTGGGGTCCGCTCGCCTTCGCCATGATGGGCGGCATCTTGGTTGCGACAGTGCTCACCATTCTGGTTCTGCCCGCCGGTTACGCCCTTTTCTTCGGCCGGGAGCCGAAGGCAAAGGACGAGCCAGGCCGGGATGCCGACGCCATCCAGGAAGAGGCGGATGACAGACATCCGCCGGCGTTGGCAGCCGAGTGAGGACGGCGCGGCGAAAGCCGCGCCGTTTTCCTTGCAGGCCGCAATCTCACGATTCGCATCACTGCCCGCTTCGTCTCGACTCGCGCCGATTCCATTGCCACCTCGAAAAAGCTAAGCTTTTGAAAGCTGCCGGGGCACAAGCCGTCATCCCGGCCGTCCATTGACAGGGGAAGCGCGACCATGGCCGATTATCGTCTGGAAACAAGCTGGCATCCGGTCGAAGGCAGTTTCGGGCGCTTGATCTTCACGCTCTTCAATCTTTCAGCCGAGCCGCTTTCCAGTTTCTCGCTCGCCTATACGTCGGAGACACGGGTTGCCGAAAAACACGTATGCGATGGCGGCAGCCTGAAGCGACAAGTCGCGCATCTCCATGAATTCCGGCCGCCCGACGGGCTGAGTGTGCCGCCGGGCGGCCACTGGCGGTTCACTGTCGAGGGACTGACCCGAGAGCCGAAACATGTGACATCGGGGGTCAAATCGGCCTATCTGACACTTGGCGACGGGCGCCACATTGCTGTCGCCTTCGGCGATCTGATTCTCGAAGACCGCGATGGCGGAATTGCGCCGCCGCTTCTGCCGCCGGGCCGGGTAGAGGAGCCTTATTCGCTGCTGCCCTGGCCGCTGGCGCTCGCGTTGAAGGCGGGAGAACTGCCGCTCGTCCTTTATCCGGCCGAGAGGACACGGCCCGAGGCGGTCAAGGCGTTGTCTCTGGTTCTTTCGCTTTACCAGCGGCTTTATCCGGCCGAAAATGTGCCGTTCTCGCTCTGCGCCGTAAAGGGCGGGCGGGCTATTCGTTTCGTTACCGAATCATCGATCGCTGCGTTCGCCTATGAAATACGATTTACCGCGCATGAGGTCGTGCTCTCCAGCGCGGATGCGGCGGGTCGGCACTATGGCCTGATCAGTCTGGCGCAAATCATGCACGGCGCGCGTGCCAATCGGGAGAGCTTCAGATTTCCGAATTTCGGCACGATCGCCGACCAGCCTCGTTATGACTGGCGCGGCTGCCATCTCGATGTGGCCAGACAGTTCTATCCGGTGGCTGACGTCATGCGGCTGATCGATATCCTCGCCTGGAACAAGCTCAACATCTTTCATTGGCACCTGACAGACGACGAAACCTGGCGGCTGGAGATCAAGGCCTATCCCCAGCTTACGGAGATCGGCGCGCTGCGCGGGCCGGACGAGGTGCTTGTGCCGCAGCTTGGTGACGGGGCGGAACCGCGCTCTGGCCATTACACGCAGGAGGATGTCAGGCGGATCGTCGCGCATGCTGCGTCGCTTCATATAGAAGTAGTGCCGGAAATCGATGTTCCCGGCCATAGCACCGCGACGCTGTTGCACTGCCCGAACTCGTCGACGGGCAGGAGGCGCCGGACAGCTATCGCGCCGTGCAGGGTTATCCCAATAATGCCCTCAACCCGGCGGTCGAATTCACCTATGAGTTTCTCGGGAAGGTGTTCGACGAGATGGTCACGCTGTTCCCCGGTGAATATATCCATATCGGCGGCGACGAGGTCGCAAGCGGCGCCTGGCTTTCCTCGCCGCTTTGCAAGGCGCTGATGGAACGGGAGAAAATTGCCGGCACAGCGGAGCTGCAATCCTATTTGCTGAAACGGATCAAGGCCATGTTGTCGGAGCGCGGCAGGAAGCTCGCCGGCTGGAACGAAGTCTCGCATGGCGGCGGCGTCGATCGCGACGGCACTTTGCTGATGGCCTGGGAAAAGCCCGCTGTCGGCATCGAGCTGGCGCAGCAAGGTTACCATTTGGTGATGACGCCGGGCCAAGCCTATTATCTCGACATGGCGCAAGCGGAAGCCTGGTCTGAGCCCGGCGCGAGCTGGGCTGGCCATGCGCCGCCGGAGCACACCTATGCTTACGAGGCCGAGGGCGAGTTGCCGGATGCGCTGCGGGAGAAGCTGCGCGGCGTCCAGGCTTGCATCTGGACTGAAAACTTCCTCTCTCGCGCCTATTTCAACCGGCTGGTCTTCCCGCGCCTTCCGGCCGTCGCCGAAGCCGGGTGGACGCCATTGGAACGCAAAGACTGGGACCGGTTCGCAGCGATCGTGCGGATGTGGCCGGTGCTTTAAGACGTGATTGCTTCCGCCTTGAGCCCCAACAGCGCTGCGCCGATCAGGCCGGGTTCGATGCGGCATTCACTCGGTACCACCAGCGGACGGTCGAATTTGCGCAGGATGCGGGTACGCACGGCCTTGTCTAGCTCGGCAAGCAAGGGCTCGACATTGGAAAGTCCGCCGCCGACCGGAACGATGGTGGCGCCGGTGATGTTGATCGTCAGGGCGAGCGGTGATGCAACCAGATCGACATAGACGTCGATGGTGCGTGTCGCCTTCTCCTCCCCCTGCCGCCACTGATCGATGATCTCTTCGCTTGAGAGTTTGAGATCATGCAGCGTCTTATGCAGGCGCTCCAGCCCGCGGGCGCCGCCGACAGTGTCGACACAGCCCTTCTGGCCGCAGCCACAGGAATAGGCGGGAATGGCGACGGGCGGATTGCCGGCCGCCGAGGCGATGATCGGCCCATGACCCCATTCGCCGGCAAAGCCTCCGGCCTCATTGACGAGGCGCCCGTCGGCGACCAGACCGCCGCCGACGCCGGTGCCGAGGATGGCACCGAAGACGATGCGGTGGCCGCGGCCGGCGCCGAGACCGGCTTCAGCCATGGCGAAACAGTCGGCGTCATTGGCGATCAGCACCGGCAAGCCGAGTTCGGCTTCGAGATCGGCCGCGAGCGTGCGGCCGTGGATGCAGGGAATGTTGGCGCAGGTCAGCCGCTGGGTATCGGGATCGACGACGCCAGCGATCGAGAGGGCAATACGGCTCGGGCGTTCGCCGGTTTCGGCGATGATATGGCACAGGGTCTCGACGAAAGCGCCAAAATCATCCTTCGGCGTCGGACGGCGGCCAAGGGGAACGATGTCTGTCTCGGAGCGGGCGATGCCGCCCTTGATGGCGGAACCGCCGATGTCGAATGAAATGATCATTGCCTGCCTGCCGTTTCTCTAGCCTTCAGCGTCTGCTCGCACTGTTGGCAGGGAATTACAAGCCTTGATGCATCTGCCTGCCACGCGCTTGCGGCGCAAGAAAAGCAGCGGTCGAATGTAAATGGCCGCCGACAGGTCTTCTCATTGATTTCCTGTCCCTTAAGTCATTCAATTGGCATATTGCGCGGCCAAGATCGGGCTTGGCATTCCATCATCTAACGGTATCATGACCTGCGAAAACGCCGATCCCCACAGACGCCGAAGACCACGTCCGCCCCGCCCAAAAGGCCGCCGCCTCTCAGCTGTCCTGCGGCAGCTGGCAGGCGATCAAAGCCGGGAGTGGATTTCCATCGGCGATCTGTTCGAGACGATGGGTGACAGGGCGATCAGTGCTCTGATGTTGATCTTCGCGCTGCCGAACGCTTTTCCCACCCCGCCCGGCACATCGGCCGTGCTTGGCGCGCCGCTGGTTTTTCTGGCGGCCCAATTGACCTTCGGGCTAAAACCCTGGCTGCCGAAGGCGATCGCAAACCGCTCGATGCGGCGGGAGGATTTTGAGACTATCGTCGGCCGCATCCATCGCTGGCTCGCCTGGGCGGAGCGCATGCTGAAGCCGCGACTTGCCATCTTCGCCGAACCGCCGGCGGAATATTTCGCCGGCCTCGCCTGTCTGCTGCTTTCGATCGTGCTGGTTCTGCCGGTGCCGCTCGGCAACATCCTGCCGGCAATCACCATTTCGGTGTTCGCGTTCGGCATTATGGGCCGTGACGGGCTTTTCGCGCTCATTGGCTTTATCATGACGACCGTGTCGCTCGTCATTGCCGGCAGCGTGATTTACGGTCTCGCGAAGGCGTCGATTTATTTCGTCATGCAATGGTTCGCCTGAGCGGTTGCGTCAACAGGCTCGACATTTTCGGGAATTTTGTTTTGAACTGGCGTGGATAGAGACTCACATCATGCCGGCGGCGGCAAGCCGGCTCATTTTGCGCGGTAGGCAGTAGATGGCAAAAAGATCCGAGACCCCTGCACGGCTCGACGATGCAGCCCGTGCCGGCTGGCTTTATTATGTCGCCGGACGCACGCAGGATGAAATCGCCGCCACGATGGGCATTTCACGGCAATCGGCGCAGCGGCTGGTGTCGCTTGCTGTCGCCGAGCGTCTGATCAAAGTGCGGCTCGACCATCCGATCGCCGCCTGCCTCGAGCTTGCCAACCAGCTGCGGCGAAAATTCGGGCTGAAACATGTGGAAGTGGTGCCGAGCGATGCGGGTTCCTCGTCGACCACCATCGGCATCGCCGAGGCGGGTGCGGCCGAGATCGAGCGCTGGCTGAAGCGGCCGGAACCGATCGTGCTGGCGGTTGGCACCGGCCGCACGCTGAAGGCGGCGGTCGACCAGCTTCCGGCGATCGAATGTCCCAATCACCGGATCGTCTCCCTGACCGGCAATATCGCGCCGGACGGTTCGGCCGCCTATTACAACGTCATCTTCAGCATGGCGGATGCGGTCAAGGCGCGGCACTATCCGATGCCGCTGCCGGTGCTCGTCACCTCGGCTGAAGAACGGGAGCTGCTGCATGGGCAACAACTGGTGCGCTCGACGCTCGACATGAGCGCGCAGGCAGACGTCACCTTCGTCGGCATCGGCGAGCTCGGCATCGACGGGCCGCTCTGCGTCGATGGCTTTCTTGAAAAGGACGAGATGATGGAACTGATGCGTGGAGGCGCCGTCGGTGAAATCTGCGGCTGGATCTTCGATGTCGACGGCAAACTGCTCGACAACCCGATCAACGAGCGTGTCGCCTCGGCGCCGATCCCGTCCCGCGAGGCTTCGATGGTTATCGGGCTCGCCAAAGGCAAGCGAAAATACAAGGCTATCAGAGCCGCCGTAGTCGGCCATCAAATCAATGCTCTGATCACTGACGAAGAGACCGCTGAGTTTTTGCTCAAAAGCTGAGCAAAAAATATAGCAATTAAATCAAGGACACGACCACTGCCTTCGGCATCGCAGCAACGATTGTCGATTGACTTTTTTCACGCAGTGATGAGTAATTGCTCATGAGCAAAGCGAATGCTCACATCTCGTCTTCTGGGAGGAAGATATGACATTGAGAACTTTCCTGCTGGGCGCCTGCTCAGCATTGGCGTTTGCCGGCATGGCTTCGGCCGAGACGCTGACAATTGCGACCGTCAACAACGGCGACATGATCCGGATGCAGAAGCTGACGGACGACTTCAAGGCAAAGAATCCCGGCATAGACCTTGAATGGGTCACCCTCGAAGAAAACGTGCTGCGCCAGAAGGTCACGACCGACATCGCGACCAAGGGCGGCCAGTACGACGTTCTGACGATCGGCACCTATGAAGTTCCGATCTGGGCGAAGCAGGGCTGGCTGCTGCCGCTCGACAATCTCGGCGACGCCTATGACGTCAACGACCTGCTGCCGGCCATCCGCAGCGGCATCAGCATGGACGGCAAACTCTATGCCGCGCCGTTCTATGGCGAAAGCTCCATGGTCATGTACCGCAAAGACCTTTTCGACGCCGCTGGCCTGAAGATGCCCGACGCGCCGACCTGGGACTTCATCGCGGACGCTGCGAAGAAGGTCACCAACAAGGACAAGGAAGTCTACGGCATCTGCCTGCGCGGCAAAGCTGGCTGGGGCGAAAACATGGCCTTCCTGACGGCTATGTCGAACTCCTTCGGTGCGCGCTGGTTCGATGAGAAGTGGAAGCCGCAGTTCGATCAGCCCGAGTGGAAGGACACGCTGACCTTCTACGTCAACCTGATGAAGGAAGCTGGCCCTCCGGGCGCCTCCTCCAACGGCTTCAATGAAAACCTGGCGCTCTTCCAGACCGGCAAGTGCGGCATGTGGATCGACGCGACGGTTGCCGCTTCCTTCGTCTCCGATCCGAAGCAGTCGCAGGTCGCCGACAAGGTCGGCTTCGCGCTCGCTCCGGACAAGGGCCTCGGCAAGCGCGGCAACTGGCTCTGGGCCTGGAACCTCGCCATTCCGGCAGGCTCGCAGAAGGTCGAGGCCGCCGAGAAGTTTGTCGCCTGGGCAACGAGCAAGGAGTACACCAACCTGGTTGCCGAGAAGGAAGGCTGGCTGAACGCACCTCCCGGCACCCGCACCTCGCTTTATGCGAATGCGGAGTATCAGAAGGCTGCTCCCTTCGCCAAGATGACCCTCGATTCGATCAACTCGGCCGACCCGACCAAGCCGACCGTCAAGCCGGTCCCTTATGTCGGCGTCCAGTTCGTGGCGATCCCGGAATTCCAGGGCATCGGCACGGCGGTGGGCCAGCAGTTCTCGGCAGCCCTTGCCGGCCAGATTTCGGTCGATCAGGCTTTGAAGAGCGCACAGCAGCTGGCGACCCGCGAAATGACCAAAGCCGGCTACATCAAATAACCTCCTGAGAAGAGGCGGATCCTTGACAGTCCGCCCCTCTGGGCCGCCGATTGCCCAAACCGCATCGGCGGCCTCTTTTCCAGATCAAACTGCATTGCGGCCGCTCCCCGCTTCACTTCAGATCGGTGATTGTCATGGCAACAACACATACTCGCTCCGCGGCGCGGCTGATGATTGCGCCCTCCGTGCTGCTTCTTTTTGCGTGGATGATCGTCCCGCTCGCGATGACCATCTATTTCTCGCTGCTGAACTACAATCTGCTCAGCCCCGGCATGGAGAGTTTCGTTGGTCTACTGAATTACGACTATTTCCTTTCCGATCCGGCCTTCATCGCCGCGCTGATGAATACGCTGCTGCTCGTCGCCGGCGTTCTTGTCATCACCGTCATCGGCGGCATTGCCTTTGCGCTGCTGCTCGACCAGCCGATGTACGGACAGGGCATCGTGCGCATACTCGTCATTGCACCGTTCTTCGTCATGCCGACGGTGGCAGCGCTCGTCTGGAAGAACATGTTCATGAACCCGGTCAACGGCCTCTTCGCGCATCTCGCCAAAGCGCTCGGCCTGCAGCCGATCGACTGGCTTGCCAATGCGCCGCTGCTCTCCGTCATTCTCATCGTCGCCTGGCAGTGGCTGCCCTTCGCCACCCTGATCATGTTGACCGCACTACAGTCGCTCGACGAGGAGCAGAAGGAGGCGGCCGAAATGGACGGCGCCGGGGCGATCTCGAAATTCATCTACATCATCCTGCCGCACATGGCGCGGGCCATCACCGTGGTGATCCTGATCCAGACGATCTTCCTGCTTTCGGTCTTCGCCGAAATCCTCGTCACCACCAATGGCGGGCCGGGCACGGATAGCACCAATCTCACCTATCTCGTCTATGCGCAGGCGCTTCTGCAGTTCGATATCGGCGGCGCTTCGGCGGGCGGCATCGTCGCGGTCGTGCTTGCCAATATCGTCGCGATCTTCCTCGTCCGCCTCGTCGGCAAGAATCTGGAGGCTTGAGATGGCCAGAAAAGTCACAACTCAGCGCAAGGTCATCATGACCGCGATCGCCTGGACGCTCGGCATCCTGATCTTCTTCCCGATTCTCTGGACGTTTCTGACCAGCTTCAAGTCGGAAGCCGACGCCATCGCCTCACCGCCGCAGTTCCTGTTCTTTCACTGGACGACCGAGAATTATGCGGAAGTGCAGAGCCGGTCGAACTATCTCAGCCACTTCATGAACTCGGTGGTCATTGCCTTCGGTTCGACGCTGATCGGCCTCATCATCGCCATTCCGGCCGCCTGGGCGATGGCGTTCGCGCCAACCAAGCGGACCAAGGATGTGCTGATGTGGATGCTCTCGACCAAGATGATGCCGCCCGTGGGCGCACTGATCCCGATCTATCTGATGTTCCGCAATTCAGGCCTGCTTGACACGCGCACCGGGCTGGTGATCGTGCTGACGCTGATCAACCTGCCGATCATCGTCTGGATGCTCTACACCTATTTCAAGGAAATACCCGGCGAGATCCTCGAAGCGGCGCGCATGGACGGCGCGTCGCTGATGAAGGAGATCGTCTACGTGCTGACTCCGATGGCGGTGCCCGGCATTGCCTCGACGCTGCTTCTCAACATCATCCTTGCCTGGAACGAGGCCTTCTGGACGCTCAACCTCACCGCCTCGAAGGCGGCACCGCTGACGGCCTTCATTGCCTCCTATTCCAGCCCCGAAGGCCTGTTCTACGCCAAGCTCTCGGCGGCCTCGACCATGGCGATCGCGCCGATCCTGATCCTCGGCTGGTTCAGCCAGAAACAACTCGTCCGCGGCCTGACCTTCGGCGCAGTGAAATAAGAAAAGGGAGACAAACATGGGCAGCATTACCCTTCAGAAGGTTTCCAAGGTCTTCGGCGAAGCCAAGGTCATCCCTTCGATCGATCTCGATATCAACGACGGCGAATTCGTCGTCTTCGTCGGCCCATCCGGCTGCGGCAAGTCCACGTTGCTCAGGCTGATCGCCGGCCTCGAGGACGCGTCGGGCGGCAAGATCGTCATCGACGGCAAGGACGCCACCGAGAAGGCGCCCTCCGAGCGCGGCCTTGCCATGGTGTTCCAATCCTACGCGCTCTATCCGCATATGAGTGTGCGCAACAACATCGCCTTCCCGCTGAAGATGGCGGGGGTCGACAAAGCGGAAATCGATCGCAAGGTCGCGGATGCCGCGCGGGTGCTCAATCTTACCGACTATCTCGAGCGCAAGCCGCGCCAGCTTTCCGGCGGCCAGCGCCAGCGTGTCGCGATCGGCCGCGCCATAGTGCGCCAGCCTTCCGCCTTCCTCTTCGATGAACCGCTGTCGAATCTCGACGCCGCTCTGCGCGTCAATATGCGCCTCGAAATCAGCGAGTTGCACCAGCAGCTGAAGACGACGATGATCTATGTCACCCATGACCAAGTCGAGGCCATGACCATGGCCGACAAGATCGTCGTGCTGAACAAGGGCAATATCGAGCAGGTCGGCTCGCCGCTCGAACTCTACAGCCGCCCGCGCAACCTTTTCGTCGCCGGTTTCATCGGCTCGCCGAAGATGAATTTCATCAAGGGCCAGAACGCGGCCGAGCTTGGCGCACATACGCTCGGCATCCGTCCCGAGCACATACTGCTGTCGATGGAGAGCGGCGATTGGAAGGGGAGGGTCGTCGTGGCCGAGCATCTCGGTTCCGACACTTTCCTGCATATCGATGTCGAGGGGATCGGCATGGTGACGGCGCGCGGCAGCGGTGATTTTCCAGCAAAGGCCGGCGATGCGGTCTATCTGACGCCGGATCGATCGCGCCTTCACAAATTCAACGAGGATGGCCTCGCCATTTGAGGCAGGCTGCGGGGGGGCAGGCATGCGAGCCGGGCGGTTGGCGCCCGGCCGTCTCGGCAAGACCTTCTAGAGGACTGAAACATGACGTGCAAACTATCGCTGGCAACGCTTTCGGATGCGGCGCGCACTGCCGCCATCCCTTCGTATGACAGGGCGTCGCTGAAAGCCGGCATCGTGCACTTCGGCGTCGGCAATTTCCACCGCGCGCATCAGGCGATCTATCTCGACGATCTCTTCAACCAGGGCGCCGATCACGACTGGGCAATTGTCGGTGCCGGCGTTCTGCCATCGGATGCCGCCATGCGCGAGAAGCTTGCGGCGCAGGATTTCTTGACGACGGTGGTGGAGCAGGACAACAACAAGACGGCGGCGCGTGTCACCGCCCCGATGATCGACATTCTGCCGGTCGGCGATCCTGCCGCCATCATCGCCAGGCTTGCCGATCCCGAGATACGCATCGTCTCGCTGACGATCACCGAGGGCGGTTATTTCATCGATGCTTCAGGCACGTTCAATCCGGCCCATCCTGCTATCGCCGCCGATGGACAAAATCCCGGTGCGCCGAAGACGGTTTTCGGTCTGATCGTCGCTGGCCTCAAGGCGCGCAAGGACAAGGGCATCGGACCTTTCACCGTGATGTCCTGCGACAACATTCCCCATAATGGCGTCGTCACCGCCAATGCCGTGATCGGCACTGCAGCACTTTCGGATGCCGCCCTTGCCGACTGGATCAGGGCTAATGTTGCCTTTCCAAACGCGATGGTCGACCGAATTACGCCGGCGACCGGCCAGCGGGAGATCGATTTCCTCAGGGACAATTTCGGCATTGAGGATAATTGGCCGGTTTATTGCGAAGAATTCAAGCAGTGGGTGCTCGAAGACAAGTTCACGGCCGGCCGCCCGGCCTTGGAAAAGGTCGGCGTCACCTTCGTTCCTGATGTTACGCCTTACGAGCATATGAAGATCCGTATCCTGAACGGCGGGCATGCCGCGATCGCCTATCCGGCGGCGCTGATGGACATTCATTTCGTGCATGATGCCATGGAAGATCCGCTGATCCGGGCGTTCCTGGCCAAGCTGGAGACAGACGAAATCATTCCGATCGTGCCGCCGGTGCCAAACACCTCGCTGACGGATTATTTCGCCCTCATCGAACATCGGCTTCTCAATCCGAAGATCGCCGATACCATCCCGCGTCTGGCGCAGGATGGCTCGAATCGCCAACCGAAATTCATCCTGCCGTCGACGCTCGACAATCTGCGCCAGGGCAGAGATGTCATCGGCCTGGCGCTGGTCTCGGCGCTTTGGTGCCGTTATTTCGCCGGCAAGACCGACAGCGGCAAGGATATCGTCTTCAACGACGCCAGCGCCGAGCGCCTGCACACAGCGGCGCTGAAGGCAAAGGCCGATCCGTCCGCCTTCCTCGGCTTCGATGATATTTTCGGCGAGGTGGCGAAATCGGATCTTTTCCGCAAACGTTTTGCTCATGCTCTTAAAACCTTGTGGGAAAAGGGCACGCGGGAAACGCTGCAGCTCTATCTCGACGGCAAGCTCGCAGTGTAAGGGGAATGCGGATGGCGGCATCGGCTGGCGCCATCCATCTCGCCTTGCAAGCGGCGCGGGACGATCATGCGTCCGAATTGAAGTCAGGTTGGGTTTTTTCATGGCTGATGCTGAACCACGGCTGGTCATTTTCGATTGCGACGGCGTGCTCGTCGACAGCGAGCCCATCTCGATCAGCGTGCTCGTCAGGGCGATGAGTGATCTCGGCGTTTCGATTACCGAAGACCAGGCCTATGAGCGCTTCCTCGGACGCAGCCTGGCAACCCTCATCGATACGCTGGAAACCGAGTTCAATATTCACGCCGGCGAAGAATTCCTGGAGCGCATTCGCACTGATCTCTACGCGCGGTTTCGCACGGAGCTGAAGCCGATAGACGGCATCGCGGCGACGATCGACGGACTTGGCATTCCCTGTTGTGTCGCTTCATCAAGCCAGATGGAGCGAATCCGGTTGTCGCTGTCCGTCACCGGACTTCTCGACAGGCTGCCCGACATCTTCAGCGCGACGATGGTCAAGCGCGGGAAACCGGCGCCCGATCTCTTCCTCCACGCGGCACGGCAAATGCATGTCGAGCCGGGATCCTGCCTCGTCATCGAGGACAGTCCGGCCGGCATTGCCGCCGCCAAGGCGGCGGGCATGACCGTCTTTGCCTTCACCGGCGGATCGCATGCGAATTTCGCCGGATACCGCGCCGAACTTGACCGGCTTTCGCCTGATGTCGTGTTTGACGCCATGCCGGAATTGATACACCTTGTCCGCAACCATAAGCTGGACGGGACTGCAATTTGATGCGTGATCATGTGGTTGCGGTGGATGTCGGCACCGGCAGCGCGCGCGCCGGCGTCTTCGATGCCGGCGGCCATCTGCTGGCCAAGGCTGAACATCCGATTGTCATGAACCGGCCGCGTGAAAACCACGCCGAGCACGATTCCGAAGACATCTGGTCGGCCGCCTGCACCGCGGTGCGCCGGGCGATGGAGCAATCCGGTATTGCCGCCGCCTCGGTCGGAGCAATCGGCTTCGACGCTACCTGTTCGCTCGTGGTCCGCGACGTCGAAGGCCGGCCGATCAGCGTGTCCACAACCGGCGAGCGGCGTTTCGACACCATCGTGTGGCTCGATCATCGCGCGCTGAAGGAAGCCGACTTCTGCACGGCGACGGAGCACAGTGTGCTTGAACATTCCGGCCACGTCATGTCGCCGGAAATGGAAATGCCGAAGCTGATGTGGCTGAAGAAGAAGCTGCCGGCGACGTGGGAAAGGGCGGGCTATTTCTTCGACCTTGCTGATTTCATGACCTGGAAATCAACTGGGTCGACCGCCCGTTCTCGTTGCACGCTGACGGCAAAATGGAATTATCTCGCCCATCTCGAAAAGGGATGGCAGCAGGATTTCCTGCAGCGGATCGGGCTCGATGATCTTCAGACTCGCGGCCGGCTGCCGGATGAGACTGTGCCGGTCGGCGGCAGTATAGGCCGGCTGACGGCTGATGCGGCCGAGGCGCTCGGGCTGACTACGGAGTGCCATGTCTCCGCGGGAATGATCGACGCTTATGCCGGCGCGCTTGGGGCGCTCGGCGGTTATGCCGCCGATCCCGTAACACGTGAGCGCCAGCTGGCACTGATCGCCGGCACGTCGAGCTGCGTCGTCGCCTTCTCGCGGGAGTGCAAGCCAAGCCACGGCATGTGGGGGCCTTATTATGAGGTTGTCTTCCCGCAGTCCTGGCTGGTGGAAGCGGGGCAATCGGCGACCGGTGCGCTGCTCGACCATATCGTGCGCATGCATGCGGCCGGCGGTGAGCCGACAGCGGCATTGCACCAGAAGATCGTCGCGCGCATCGCCGAATTGCGGGCAGAGGAGGGCGACGCTTTCGGCGAGCGTATTTTTGTGCTGCCGGACTTTCACGGCAATCGCTCGCCGCTTGCCGATCCGCATGCCGTCGGCGTGATCAGCGGGCTGACGCTCGACACTTCCTTCGACGGGCTTTGCGCGCTCTATTGGCGGTCTGCCGTCGCGATCGCTCTCGGCATCCGCCATATCCTGGAGACGATGAAGGACTACGGCTACGTGCCCGATACGCTGCATATCGCCGGCGGACACGTGAAGAACCCGGTGCTGATGGAACTCTATAGCGACGCCACCGGCTGCAAGGTCGTGGTGCCGAAGATGAACGAGGCGGTGCTGCTCGGTACGGCGATTGCGGCATCCGTCGCCTGCGGCCTGCACGAGGATTTGGCGGCAGCCGGCGAGGCGATGTATCGGGGCGGCGTCGAACGGCTTCCCGACAAAGCGAAACAGGCGCTTTACGACCGCGATTATCGCCGTCTTCTGGCCATGCATCGGCACCGTGCCGAGCTGGAAGCGATGTTCTGAAAGCTCACATCTAGTGGTTCGCGGTTTCACCGAGGACGGTCGCAAATTCCAGCATGCGGCGGCGACGCAGCGCTGCCTCCTCTCCGACTTCGAGAATGACGGATTCCGAAAGGCAATCGAGCAGCGCGATCAGCGGCGGAAGGTTGTCGAGATCGGGAGCGCGTGCCGGCGGCAAGGACAGCATGACGTTTGACTGATCTGCCATCCAGTCTGCTTGCTGAGGCGAAATCAGCACGACCTTGTAGCCGTAGCGGCGCGCGGTTCTGGCAAGCAGCCGTGCCTTGGCGAAACGGCGGCAGTCGATGATGACGAGCAAAGCGTCGTCGACGGCCTGCCGGGCGAAGAGTTCGGCAAAACGGTTGTCGGTGGCATCGAGCGTGCGGACGCCATCGCGGGCCTGCGTCAGCCGCTGGGAGAAATGATTGGCAAGGCTTGCGAGCCGCGCATGCGTGGCGATCGATACTTCGCGGGCCGTGCTGATCAGGCGGACGGCTTCGGCCCAAAGCGGCTGCGCCGTCAGATGATAGATGTGATGCAGGGCCTGGATCTGCTCGGCAACCAGCACGGCAAGCGGCTTGCCCTCCGCGGCGTCCGCATGCAGTTCGCTCATGGCGCTCTGCAACTGCGCCGGCGATGTCGTCACGGTCTCGCGAATTTCCACCTTGACGCTGTCCAAACCCTGATAGCCGAGCGCGCGCAGGAAGCGCCCGACGGTCATCGGCGAGAGGTCCAGCCTGTCGGCGACAGATGCTGCCGTCTCAAACGGCAGGTCGTTCAGGTGCTCGGAGAAATATTTCGCAATTCGACGCTCGGCCGGTGTGCCGCTTTTTACGTATTGCCTGAGTTTGTGTACAAAGTCTTCCACATCAGCCTCCCCGTATTTCCTCAGAGGCGTTCCGTGGATGCGCTATCGCAATCCCTTGTCTTGGCAACTATTGTCGGAAGCTGCTTCTCAGGCCCATGCGTATTTCTGCGTCTCATAATATTATATTCGTTCTAATATTGCGACAAGTTTCTATTAAAGCCTGCAATTTTATTCTCTCTTGCCGGTGGCATTCGCCTTTCCTACATCTTCTGCGCAACCGGAGACGCTGAAGAAATGATTCTTGATGCCGCACGCCTTTCGCTCGCCAATCTGTTCGCGCCGGAGACGCGCTTGGTCTTCTGGAAGGTGCTCGGCCTGACGCTTCTCGTGCTCGTCGGCCTCTGGTTCGCGCTACGCGGGGCCTTCATGGCCTTCCTCTTTCCCTGGCTCACCAGTTTCTTTCCCGATATGCCGGATTGGGCGGGATGGTTTGCTCTGATCGTCGCAATCCTTGCCGGGGTCGGCCTTGCGCTCGTGCTGGCGTTGCTGCTTTCGCCCGTCACGGCGCTGATTGCGGGCCTTTTCCTCGACGATGTCGCCGACGTTATCGAAAAACGTGACTATCCCGGCGACGCGCCGGGCGCCGCCATGCCGCTCGGCCCGGCGATGGCGAGCTCGATCAAATTCCTGGGGGTGGTGATCCTCGGCAATATCGTGGCGTTGTTGTTGCTGTTCATTCCCGGCGTCAATCTGGTCGCTTTCTTTCTGGTGAACGGCTATTTGCTCGGACGGGAATTCTTTGAATTCGCCGCCATGCGCTTCCGTTCGCCGCATGAAGCGCGGCTCTTCCGTGCCAAACATGCGCCGACGGTCTTTCTCGGCGGGCTGGTGATCGCGCTCTTTCTGGCGATCCCCGCGGTCAACCTGCTGACGCCTCTCTTTGCCGCGGGCATGATGGTGCATCTGCACAAGCTGATATCGGCAAAGGACGCCGGTTTTCGCGCCTGAGGATCAACCCGGTAAGGCTGATGTCTCGTACATTGGCGCAAATTCGGCGCTCGGCGGGATCGGCGTGATGATGTCGATCAGCACGCCGTTCGGATCGGCGGTGATGAAATGCCGCTGGCCGAAATCCTCGTCGCGGATCTCCTGCAGGATCGGAAGGTTTGCGCTGTTGCAGGCCGCGTAGACCGCATCGACATCGGCAACCTCGAAATTGAGGAGCAGTCCGGACACTTTGCCGCGAGCCGCAGCCGGGATGGTTTCGTGGCTGCCGTCGAGGATTGCGAGCGCGACATGCTCCGCCTCGGTCGATTGCAGATGAACGTACCACTCGCTCTCGAACAATGCCCCGAAGCCGAAATGCGCGCAATAGAAGCGGGCGGAACCGACGACGTCGTCGGTCATAATGACAGGATAATAGCTCGTCGATTTCATCCTTTTCCTCCAAGATACAGACAGACTGTATGTTTTTATTCTTAACATACAGTCTGTTTGTATGTAAATGGGGGAGATGAGCCGCAGCAATCGCGAAAGAACGGAACAGACAAGAGGGGCGCTGATCGATGCCGGACGACGCCTCTTCGTCGATAGAGGGTATGCCGAAACGGCGACGCCGGAGATCGCAGCGGCGGCGGGTGTGACACGCGGAGCGCTCTATCATCATTTCGAAGACAAGAAGGCGCTCTTTCGCGCGGTTGTCGAAGTCGAGGCGCGCACAATCGCCGAAGCAATCGCGGCATCTTCGGTGTCCGATGATACGCCGCGCGACGCGCTGATTGCCGGCGTTTCGGCCTATTTCGACGCAATGATGGCGGAGGGCCGCACGCGGCTGCTATTGATCGACGCTCCTGCCGTTCTCGGTCTGCCGGCGAGCCAGGCGATCGATGCCGACAACGCGGAAAGGACTTTGCGGACAGGACTTGCAGCCATGCTTCCGAGAGCTGGCGCTACGCTTGAGCCTCTGACATTGCTGCTATCGGCGGGCTTCGACCGCGCGGCAATTGCGATCGAGGCGGGCGCCGAACGGCGGAGTTACGAGCGGGCGATCACTGTTCTACTCGACAGCCTCGCCGATCACCTGCGGCGGTAGCTCGATCAGCGGGGCCGGCACATCCGAACTCTTCTCCGGCGATTTGCAAATATCGGCGATGACGCAGCGCTCGCATTCGGGGCGGCGTGCCTTGCAGGTGTAGCGCCCGTGCAGGATCAGCCAGTGATGGGCGTGATAGAGATAGTGTTTCGGCACCACTTTCATCAATCGTGCTTCGACTTCATCAGGCGTCTTGCCGGGAGCAAGCCTGATGCGATTGGCGATCCGGAAGATGTGCGTATCGACGGCCATGGTGGCCTGGCCAAAGGCCATCGACAGCACGACATTGGCAGTCTTGCGGCCGACACCCGGCAGGCGCACCAGTTCCTCGCGCGTTTCCGGCACCTTGCCGGCGAAGTCGTCGACCAGCATTTGCGAGAGCGCGATGACGTTTTTTGCCTTGTTGCGGTAAAGGCCGATTGTCTTGATGTAATCGCGAAGCTTGTCCTCGCCGAGATCGAGCATTTTCTGCGGCGTATCGGCCACCTTGAAAAGCGCTCGCGTCGCCTTGTTGACACCGGCATCGGTGGCCTGGGCGGAGAGAGCCACCGCCACGACGAGGGTGAACGGGTTGGTATGCTCCAGCTCGCCCCGCGGCTCGGGTCGCTGCACCGAAAAGCGACGGAAGATTTCCTCGCGCTCGGCCTGCGAATAGGCGGTTTTGACCGCCGCCACCGGTTTGCGGCGGGTGATCACATTCGTGCCTTGCGGCGGGGATTTGATTTTCGGATTCGCCATGGAAACTCTATACTCAGCGGCCATGATGGAAAGCAACGCCAACAGCTCTAGCGAGCAGCCTGTTTTCGCCGCCGAGCTCTTCCCACACCGGTCGCTCGGCCGCCGGGGCTTCAAGGTGCTGCTCATTCTGTCCGGCGCCGTCTGCTTCCTCTATGGGATGTTCTTCATCGCCACCGGCGCCTGGCCGATCGGCTTGTTCTTCGGCTTGGATTTCGCGCTTCTCTACGGCGCCTTCTGGCTGAATTACCGGTCCGGGCGGGTGCGCGAACAGGTCACCGTCTCGCGCACGGACGTATCGGTGCGCAAGTTTGCCCCATCGGGGCGGATGGTGGAGCATCATTTCAACCCGTTCTGGGCGCGGTTCCTCGTTCGCAGGCATCAGGAGATCGGCATCCTCTCGATGCATATTTTCGGCGAAGGCCGGCGCACCGATATCGGCTCCTTCCTCAATCCTGACGATCGTGAAAGCTTCGCCAAGGCCTTCAAGGGCGCGCTCGCCACAGTCAAACAGCGTATCTGAGCGTATCAGGCGAGCGCGCAAGAATCGGGTGGTTTAGCCCCGGCCTATTGATTATCTCCTTGTGACAAGGAGAAAGACCATGGATATGATCGCGAACCCGCAGACCGACATCACGCCTGACGGCCCTGATTACGATATCGTTCGTCGGGTCATCGAACTCATCACCGAGGATTACCGCGACCAGCCGTCACTGGAGGCGATCGCCGCTAGGCTCAACCAGTCGCCGACACAACTGCAGAAGACCTTCACCCGCTGGGCTGGCCTCTCGCCGAAAGGTTTCCTGCAGGCGGTGACGCTCGACCACGCCAAGCGGCTGCTGCGTAAGGAAGACATGCCGTTGCTCGAGACATCGATCGAAGTCGGCCTCTCCGGGCCGAGCCGTCTGCACGACCTGTTCGTGACCCATGAGGCGATGTCGCCGGGCGAATGGAAGGCAAAAGGGGGCGGCCTCGCCATCCGCTACGGCTTCCACATCTGCCCCTTCGGCGTGGCGTTGATCATGGTGACCGATCGCGGTCTTGCCGGCCTTGCCTTCAGCGATTCCGGCGGTGAAAGGGCTTGCCTCGAGGACATGACCTGCCGCTGGCCGAATGCCGAATACATCGAAGACCTGCAGGCGACGATGCCCTATGCCGCCCGCATCTTCCAACCCGGAAAGTGGTCTTCCGAGCAGCCGCTCCGTGTCGTGCTGATCGGCACGGATTTCCAGGTGCGTGTCTGGCAGAGCCTCATGAAGATACCGTTCGGCAAGGCGGTCACCTATTCCGACATCGCCAACGATATCGGCCGGCCGACGGCGCAGCGCGCTGTCGGCGCGGCGGTGGGGGCGAACCCGATCTCCTTCGTGGTGCCCTGCCACCGCGCGCTCGGCAAGAACGGTGCGCTGACGGGTTATCACTGGGGCCTCACCCGCAAACGCGCCATGCTCGGTTGGGAATCGGCGCATGCGTAAAGCATGACCAGCAAAAAGCACGGCATGCCAATCTCCAAGATCGCGGCGCCTTTTAGGCCTGTTCGGCAAGTTCCAGCAATGCTTGCGCCGCACCTTCATCGGTGATCAGCGTGTTGCAGCCGATGCGTTTGATCGTGGCGCGGATGGCGGTGGCCCGGTGGGCGCCGCCGGAGGAAAGCACGATGTGCTTGGCCTCTTTCAGCATGTCGAGATCGACGGACATCACCCGCTGGTTGATCGAGTGATCGACCGAATTTCCGTTCCTGTCGAGGAAGTTGAACATGGTGTCGCAGACGCAGCCGGCATTGATCAGTTCCTGCAACTCGGCCTTCGATATCCAGCCTTCCGATAGCGAGGTCGAGTGCGGCCCGATATCACCGCAGCTGACGATCGCGAGATCGAGGTTCTCGGCGAGGCGGTAGATCGTGTCCAATCCGCATTTGTCTATCAGATTGCGTTTGGTTTCGATGGAATCGACGAGAAGCGGCGCCAGGAACATGTAGCATTCGGCGCCGAGCTGATTGGCCAGCCGCCAGGTGTAATCGATCGGGTTCGTCTGGTGCACGGCAACGATGCCGCCGAGCAGCGAAACGACCTTGCAATTGGCGCGGCGTGGCGGCCGGAAGCTCGCCAGCGAGGCGGTCATGGTGCGGCCCCAGCCGACACCGATCGTGTAGTCGTCGGGAATGGCTTCGGAGAGGAACTGGCCAAGCGCCAAGCCGACGTTCTTTGCCAGTGAATCGACATCGCCATGAACCGGCGCAGGCACGACGATCGCTTCGTCGAGGCCATAGGCACGCTCCAGCTTGACCGAAAGCTCGACGCAATCGCCGATCGAATCGTTGATCCAGATCTGGACTTCGCTGCGTTTCATCGACTCGTCGAGCAGGCGGATCACCGTCGTTCGGCTGATGCCGAGCTGTTCGGCGACGTCTTTCTGGGTCAGGCCCTCATTGTAATAGAGCCATGCAGCCCTCAGCCGCAGCGAGGATGCCTCGGAATAGGCGGTATGGGTGCCGCGTTTGAGCTTGACCACGTCTCCTCCCGCAGGATTTTCGCCTAAATCCCTGATGGGACGAAAGGCTGCGCCTATGCGTTTGCTGCCGGGATAATGACGGGTGTGACACTTATGTCAATCAGAATGCACAAATGTCCTTGACTTTTCCTTGCGCGAACGGCGATAGTCCTCGCGACACAAAGTCGTCCCTGTCAGTCCGAGGAGGACATAGTGCGGGCATGCCGAAAGTCACGACCGGCCTTTGCGCCGCAGGCGGTATCGCCTGCGTTCGAGCAGCCGTTTGCATGCGGCCGGAACACGTCGACTGTCCCTCACGTTTATGAATCATCCGTGACGGAAGCGCGTATATTCACCCGCAGCATGCAAAACATCTGTCCCTAGATCATCTCTTTGCCGGGCGGAAGTCGCGCCGGTCCGCTTTGAATTCAATAAGGATCACCAACCATGACATCCAAGCTTGACCAACTCCGCGAGATTACCACCGTCGTCGCCGATACAGGCGATATTCAGGCAGTCGCCCGCCTGAAGCCGGTCGACTGCACGACCAATCCATCCATCGTCCTAAAGGCGCTCGGTACCGAAATGTTCGCAGACGACATGAAGGAAGCGATCGCCTGGGGCAAGAAGCTCGGCGGCGATGCAAATGTTGCCGCTGCAGCCGTTGCCGACCGCCTTGCCATCTCGGTCGGCGCCGCCCTGGTGAAGCTCGTTCCCGGCCGCGTTTCGACGGAAGTCGATGCCGACCTGTCCTTTGATACCGAAGCATCGCTGAACAAGGCACGCAGCATCATTGCCGCCTACAAGGAACGCGGCATCGAGAAAGACCGTATCCTCATCAAGCTCGCGTCTACCTGGGAAGGCATTCGCGCAGCGGAAATCCTGCAGAAGGAAGGCATAGACTGCAATCTGACGTTGCTCTTCTCCAAGGCGCAGGCGATCGCCTGCGCCGATGCCAAGGTTTTCCTGATTTCGCCCTTCGTCGGCCGTATCCTCGACTGGTACAAGAAGTCGACGGGCAAGGATTTCACTGCCGAGGAGGATCCGGGCGTCATCTCCGTCCGTGACATCTACAACTACTACAAGGCCAACGACATCAAGACGGTCGTCATGGGCGCGTCCTTCCGCAATACCGGCGAGATCGAAGCGCTGGCCGGTTGCGATCGCCTGACCATCGCTCCGAACCTGCTCGACGACCTTTCAAACGACCAGGGCAAGCTCGAGCGCAAGCTGTCGCCTGAAACGGTCAGGCCGGCTGCCAAAATCGCCGTCGACGAAAAGACCTTCCGCTGGATGATGAACGAAGACGCGATGGCGACGGAAAAGCTCGCGGAAGGCATCCGCGCCTTCGCCAAGGACCTGTCGACGCTGCGCACCATGGTGCAGAAGGAACTGCAGCTCGCTGCCGCCTGATAGAGCACGCTAACGATCGAAGGCGCGGATGCCGGCTGGCAACCGCGCCTTTTTCATGCTCTTATCAATGACATATGCTGTCGGAGACCGATATGGCGGACGAGGAAGCGGCAAGGTCGCCTTTGGCACTTGCCCGCAAGCACGCAAGCTTCATCATTGCCGCTGTTGCCGGACTTGTGGTCTTCTTGGCTCTGACCTCGCGAGAGGTCAGCGCCGGCAATATCTTGTTCGGCTGGAATATCAGCGCCATTGTTTTTGTCGCGCTCAGCTGGCGCAAGATGCTGCGGGCGACGGTCGAATCGATCCGGAAACGCGCCGCCGATCTCGATTTTTCGGATACCGTTTTGCTGGCCCTTTCGATCGGTGCTGCGCTTGCGAGCATCGTCGGCATCGGCACCGAGCTTCATTCGATCAAGGAGGCGCCACCTGACGTTGCGCTGACGCGAGCGGGTGCCGCGGTGCTGACGATTCTGATCTCGTGGATTTTTCTGCATACGCTTTTCACCATCCACTATGCCCATCATTTTTATGGCGGGGCGGACGAAGAGAGCGGCCTCAAATTCCCCGACGGCATCGAAGAGCCCGGCTATTGGGACTTCCTCTATTTCTCCTTCACCGTCGGCGTTGCCGCGCAGACCGCGGATGTCGCGGTCAGTTCGACCAGCATGCGCAAGCTAACACTGCTGCATGCCGTGCTGTCGTTCCTGTTCAACACGACGATCCTGGCGCTGGCGATCAATGTCGGTGCAAGCCTGTTATAATGCGCCGTAGCCGGCGACCGGGAGGATCCAGCCCATAACACCCGGGAGACGGGACGGAATTAACGCAGGGGCCACACGACCAGTCCACCTGCTCTGCAAAGCGGAGGGTATGATGAAGAGCATCGCAAGCCGGTTCCGATCAGCCGACCTCGTTCTGCTTCTGGGCAGGCTTCTGCTGGCGCTGATTTTTCTGCACGAAGGCTCGTCTCTTGCGGCAGATCTCGCGTCGACCATCGACACCTTCGCGAACTTAGGGATATCGGCGCCGGTAGCCTTGGCCACCATCGCTCTTCAAATCGGCGCCGGCATTTCCGTTGCGGCGGGTTTCCTCGGTCGGCTGGGTGCCACGGCGCTGGCGCTCTTCTGCCTGGCGACCGCCTTTCTCTTTCATACGAACTTTGCCAGCCAAAACGAATTCTTGCATTTCGAGAAGGACCTGGCGATTGCCGGCGGCATGTTCGTCCTCGCCGCTTCCGGAGCGGGTTCGATATCGGTCGACAATCTGCTGAAAAGGCGGGCTAACAGCCTGCATCCCTGGCTGAGGGCGATGCTGTAGCCAAATGCTGCCGGCTTTTGCGCGCCATGAACATGCCGCGGCTCTTCCGAGCCGCGGAATTGCTCCGGATTGGGCGGCGCCCGCTTACAAGACCGCCTGGCCGGCCATCAGCGCCAGAACCAGGAAGATCAGGAAGATCACCAGCGCAATACCGAAGAGCACGCGGGCGATGGTCGCGGTGGCGGCGGAGACGCCGGAGAAGCCAAAGAAGCCGGCGATGATCGAAATAACGAAGAATATCAGAGCCCATTTCAGCATGACATCATCCTTTGCGTTTGTCTGAAAAGACGCGGCAACCGGGAAATTGTTCCACGTCGCGCGAAATTGGACGATGTTCCTGCTGTCGGCGTGGCTTCCATATCCTTGACGTTTTCGCCGGTCAGCCGTGATTGATCATCACATGGCGAACGGCGGTATAATCCTCCAGCGCATAGACGGACATGTCCTTGCCGTAACCCGACTGCTTGAGGCCGCCATGCGGCATCTCGTTGACCAGCATGAAATGCGTGTTGATCCAGGTGCAGCCATATTGCAGGCGGCCGGCGGTCTTCATGCCGCGGCCGATATCCCTGGTCCAGACCGAGGAGGCGAGGCCGTAATCGCTGTCGTTCGCCCAAGCGATGGCATCGTCAGCGTCGGAGAAGCGGGTGACGGAGACGACCGGGCCGAAGACCTCGCGGCGGACGATCTCGTCGTCCTGCAAGGCGCCCGCAATGACGGTCGGCGTGAAGAAGAAGCCTTTGTCGCCGGAGACCTTGCCGCCGGTGGTGATTTCCATGTGCTTGTGCTCGGAAGCGCGGGCGACGAAACTTTCGACGCGGTCACGCTGGCGCCTGGAGATCAGCGGACCGATCTCGTTTTCGGTATCGTCGGCTTGGTTGAAGCGGATGCTTGAGACGGCCGAAGAGAGATCGGCAACGAAATTGTCGTAGACCTTGGCGTCGGCATAGATGCGGCAGGCCGCGGTGCAGTCCTGACCGGCATTGTAATAACCGAAGGTGCGGATGCCTGACACGACGGCATCGATATCGGCGTCGTCGAAGACGATGACCGGGGCCTTGCCGCCAAGTTCCAGATGAGTGCGCTTGACGGTCTTGGCGGCGGCCTGCAGCACCTTCTTGCCGGTGGCGACATCGCCCGTGATCGAGATCATGTTGACTTTGGCGTGGTTGATCAGCGCATTGCCGACGCTTTCGCCGCGGCCGAGGATGACGTTGACCACGCCTTCGGGAAGGATGTCGGAAAGCAGCTTCGCCATCTTCAGCGCTGTCAGCGGCGTCTGTTCCGAGGGTTTGAAGACGACGGTGTTGCCGCCCGCGATTGCCGGCGCCAGCTTCCAGGCCATCATCATCAACGGATAGTTCCACGGCGCGATCGAGCCGACGATGCCGATCGGATCACGGCGGATCATCGAGGTGTGGCCGGGCAAGTATTCGCCGGCGGCCGGTCCGTGCAGGTTGCGCACTGCCCCCGCGAAGAAGCGGTAACAATCGACGATTGCCGGGATTTCATCGTTCAGCACTGAATTGATCGGCTTGCCGCAGTTCAGCGCTTCCAGCGCGGCGAAACCGGCGGCGTCCTTCTCGATAGCGTCGGCGATCTTCAGCAGGTAACTCGAGCGTTCGGAAGGCGTCGTCTGCGACCACCTCTTGAAGGCTTGTTCGGCGGCATCGACGGCGGCATCGACCTGGGAAAGCGAGGCCTCGGGGAGGTCGATCACCGTCTCTCCGGTCCTCGGGTTCAGGATGTGCTCTTCTGTCTCCGTGCCTTTTTCGAAGCGGGAACCGATCAACATTTGCGTATCCATGATGTTCTCCCTGTTATTTGCCGGCACCGGCGATCTGCTCGCCGTCGCGGGTGAGGTAATAGGCTGCCAGGATCGGCAGGAAGGTGACGAGCACCACGACCATGGCGACCACATTGGTGACGGGGCGCTGGCGCGGGCGGATGAGTTCTTCGAGCATCCAGATCGGCAGCGTCGATTGCTGGCCGCCGGTGAAGGTGGTGACGATGACCTCATCGAAGGACAGGGCAAAAGCGAGCATGCCGCCGGCAAGCAGGGCAGTGCCGATATTCGGCAGGATGACATGGCGGAAGGTCTGGAAGCCGTCGGCGCCGAGATCCATCGAAGCTTCGATCAGCGAGCCGGAGGTGCGGCGGAAGCGGGCGACGGCGTTGTTGTAGACGACCACCACGCAGAAAGTGGCGTGGCCGAGCACGATGGTCCAGACCGAGAACGGGATGTCGAAGAGGCTGAAGGCGGAGCGCAGCGCAATGCCGGTGATGATGCCGGGAAGCGCGATCGGCAGGATGACCAGCAGCGAGATCGCCTCGCGGCCGAAGAACTTCGTTTGGCTGACGGCCGCGGCACAGAGCGTGCCGAGGATCAGCGCGATCGCGGTGGCGATGACGGCGACCTGCACGGAAAGGCCGAGCGCCGACCAGACGTCGGGCCGGTTCCAAGCAACGGCGAACCATTGCAGCGTCAGCCCGGGTGGCGGCCACTGATAGCTCTTCTCCTCCGTCGTGAAGGCATAGACGAAGATCAGCAGGATCGGCAGGTGCAGGAAAAGCAGCCCGCCGGCGGCGGCGATCTTCAAGGGCAGCGGCGATGTCTTGAGATCAGAGCGCATCGAAGGCCCCCAGTCTTTTGGCGAGCGACAGATAAAGCGCCATGATGACGATCGGCACGACCGAGAAGGCAGCCGCCAGCGGCACGTTGCCAGCCGTCCCCTGCTGCGCATAGACGGCTTGGCCGATGAACAGCCTGGAAGAGCCGATGATCTGCGGGATGATGTAATCGCCGAGGGTCAGCGAAAAGGTGAAAATCGAACCGGCGACGATGCCGGGGAGTGCCAGGGGCAGCAGCACGGTGCGGAATGTCTGGCGCGGGGTGGCGCCGAGATCCGCCGAGGCCTCGATCAGGTTGCCGGGCACACGCTCGAGGGCCGCCTGAGTCGGCAGGATCATGTAGGGCAGCCAGATATAGACGAAGACGATGAAGGTGCCGAGGTAGCTGACCGAAAGCGAATTGCCGCCGACGACGGGCAGGTTCAGGACGCCGTCGAGAAGCCAGGAGAGATGGAGCTGTTCGAAGATCCAGGTCAGGATGCCTTCTTTAGCGAGGATCAGCTTCCAGGCGTAGATCTTGACGAGATAACTCGACCAGAGCGGCAGCATGACGCCGAGATAAAACAGCACCTTCCATTTGCCCTGCGCATAACGGGCGGCGTAGTAGGCGATCGGGAAGGCGATGAGTGCGGAAGCGACGGTGACCAGCGCCGCCATCACGACGGTGCGGACAATGATGTCGAAATTCGTCGGGCTCAGAAGCTGGGCGTAGGTCGACAGCGTGAATTCGTAGTTCACCAGTCCGGAAAAATCGTCGATCGAGAAGAAACTCTGCAGAAGCAGGGCGATGAGCGAGCCGATATAGATGATGCCGAGCCAGAGCAGGGGCGGTGTCAGCATCAGGAACAGCAAAAGCTTCGGGTGCCGCCAGAAGGCATCCGACAGCCGGCCGAAGACGCCGCTGCGTCCCGGAAGGATCGATGTCTTGCCGTCGGAGATGATGAGTGCCGTCATGCCGCATCGTCCATGTAGTGGATATCGGCGGGCTGCCAGGCAAGCCGGATGCCGGCGCCGATATCCGGCACAGGCATGTCTGCCGGCAGCGTGACATGCAGCCGGCTGCCCTGCAGGTCGACGCTGAGACGGGTGGCGGCGCCGAGGAAGCTCGCATGCTCGACCTTCGCCTCGATGCCGTCGCTTGCCAGCCGGATCGCCTCGGGGCGCAGGCTCGCCCAGCGTTTCTCGCCGCCGATCGCTGCCATCAGATCAGGCGCGATTACATTAGACGAGCCGACGAAATCGGCGACGAAACGGGTCTTCGGGCAGCGATAGATATCCTGCGGCGTGCCGTGCTGGACGATATTGCCATTGTTGAAGACCGCGACGCGATCGGCCATAGACAGCGCCTCGCCCTGATCATGGGTGACGAAGACAAAGGTGATGCCGAGCGCGCGCTGCAGGCTCTTCAATTCCTCCTGCATCTGCTCCCGCAGCTTCAGGTCCAGCGCACCGAGCGGCTCATCGAGCAGCAGCACCTTCGGCTTGTTGACGAGGGCGCGGGCGAGCGCCACGCGCTGCCGCTGGCCGCCGGAGAGCTGGCCGGGGCGGCGGCCGCCATAACCCGGCAGTTTGACGAGCTCGAGGGCTTCTCCCGCCGCCTTCATCCGCTCCGCCTTGCCGACGCCCTTGACCATCAGCCCGTAGGCGACGTTGTCGAGGATGTTGAGATGCGGGAAGAGCGCGTAATCCTGGAATACGGTGTTGACGTTGCGCCGATAGGGCGGAACGCCGTCGGCCGTCTCGCCGAAGATCTGAATGTGGCCTGCTGTCGGCTGTTCGAAGCCGGCGATCAATCTGAGGCACGTCGTCTTGCCGGAGCCGGAGGGCCCGAGCATGGCAAAGAATTCGCCCGGCGCTATTTCGAGATCGACGCCGTCGACGGCGCGAACCTGGCCGAAATGGCGCGATACCTGTTGGAAGCGGACGGCTGACGTCATGGAAGGCTCCGGTCTTTCAATAGAGGGCGTCGGTCGCGGCTTAAAAGACCCCGCCCCAAACCCCTCCCCACAAGGGGAGGGCTTAATCTGCCGCACCCTCGCAACGAACTCGGTGTTCAAGAGGAGCGAGGCGGTGCCACTTGTAGCCCCTCCCCCTTGTGGGGAGGGGTTGGGAAGGGTTCTTCAACCATACAAGCCGACTTGGCTATTACCGCCCGCCAATCACGCCGATGTAATCCGACACCCAGCGGTGATAGGGCACGCATTCGCTCTGCGTTGCGCATTTGGCGACCGGTGTTTTCCAGAACTTGATCTTGTCGAAGTGATCGAAGCCGTTGGTGGCGCAGCCGGTTTCTCCCATCAGCTCGTTGCCCTTGCAGGCAGCGGGAACGGAGGGCACGGCGCCGAACCAGGCGGCGGCGTCGCCCTGGACCTTGGCCTGCAGCGAATGTTCCATCCACATATAGGCGCAGTTCGGATGTTCGCTGTCGGCGTGCAGCATGGTCGTGTCGGCCCAGCCGGTGACGCCTTCATCCGGAAAGGTGGAGGCGATCTTCTGCTTGTCGGCCTGGAGCAGGTTGACCTGGAAGGGCCAGGAGCCGGAGGCGACGACGCCTTCGTTCTTGAAGTCGTCGATCTGGATCATCGCGTCGTGCCAGTAGCGTGAGACGAGCTTGCGCTGGCCGCGCAACAGGTCGAGGGCGGCCTTGTACTGGTCCTCGGTCAGTTCGTACGGGTCCTTGATGCCGAGATCGGGCTTATGGGCCATCAGATACATGGCCGCATCGGCGATATAGATCGCGCCGTCATAGGCCTGGACGCGGCCCTTGTTTGACTTGCCGTCCGGCAGGGTCTGCTCCTCGAAGACGACACCCCAGCTGGTCGGCGCCTTGTCCTTGAAGGCGTCGGTATTGTACATCAGGACGTTCGGCCCCCAGAGATAGGGCACGCCGTAATGCACGCCGCCGACCGTGTACCATGGGCCGTCCTGCAGGCGCTTGTCGACATTCTTGAAGCTCGGGATCAGATCGGTATTGATCGGCTGGACACGCTTGCCGGCGATGAGGCGAAGCGACGCGTCGCCGGATGCGGTGACGAGATCGAAGCCACCTTCGTTCATCAGCGACACCATCTCATCGGATGTGGCGGCAGTCTTGACTGAGACCTTGCAGCCGGTTTCCTTTTCGAAGCCGGTGACCCAGTCGTAATTCTTGTCGGTTTCGCCGCGTTCGATGTAGCCGGCCCAGGCGACGATGCTGACCGCGCCTTCGCCCTTACCCAAGGCCTTCAGCGGTTCGACGGCGACCACCTGTGTCGCGAAGCTCAGGCAGGCGAGTGCTGCCGTGCAGGATTTCAAGAGATTCGTCATCTGCGTCTCCCGGTTTGGTGCCACTTCTGTGGCGATTTGTTCCCGGTTGAAAAGGTGACGCCAAAAGCCCGGTTTCGCAAATTCATTTATCAGAAAGGCGATATCGGAAATTCCGATATCAGCGAAGCCGGCCGGACCGCATGGTTTCGGCGATGCCGACGAAATCACGCGCCGCCTGCGGCAGGCTCGAGCCCTTGCGCCAGACCATGCCCACCTGGACGACCGGCAGCGAGCCGGAGACGTCGCGGCTCTCGATGCGGTCGCCTTCGAGCGACCAGGGTCGGTAGACAAGATCGGGCAGCAGCGCCACGCCGGCGCCTGTGGCGACCAGGCTGCGCACCGCTTCCACCGAGCGGGTGCGGAAGGCGACATGCGGGCGGGCGCCGAGTGCGGAGAGCAGTTTGCCGGTATTCTCCTCGATCTCGTCGACCGTCAGCATGATCAGCGGTTCGCGGGCGATATCGGCGACAGAGATGATATCGGCCGACACCAGCGGATGGCCCATCGGCAGCCAGAGGCGATAGGGCGAGGTTTCGAGGATTTCCGCCTGGAGCGCCATGCGGTCGCGCAGATTGGATATCACCATCACCGCCACGTCGAGTTCGCCGCCGACCAGCAGATGTTCGAGATAGCCGCCATTGTCCTCGATGGCGCTGACTTCGATGCCCGGGCAGGCGCGCCGGTATCGCGCCAGCAGATCGGAGAGAACGTAGCCGGCGACAAGCGAGGTGACGCCGATATTCAACGTGCCGGAGAGGGTACTCTGCTGGCCGGAGAAGCTGGTCCGCGCATCGGAGACGGAGGCGAGAATCTTGGTCGCGTGACGGAGGAACTGATGTCCGTTGTGGGTAATCGTCAGGCCGCGCGGATGGCGCTCGAAGAGTTCGACGCCGAGATCGGTTTCGAGCTCCTTCAGCGCTTCCGTCACCGAGGATTGCGAGATCGAAAGGTTCTGCGCGGCTCGTGTCACCGAACCCTGTTCGGCGACGGCCACGAAATATTGGATCTGGCGAAGCGTGAAGGCCATGGGTGTTTAGAGCATGGCGGAATGTGCCGTGGCAAGCAGCCGAAAAATTCGGACCTTTTTTGGGATTTTCCTGAAATGGAGCGAGCACGGGGCGCCCACTTAAACTTTCCGAAACGTCATTTCCCTAGCATTCTCAGCACCTGTCCTGCGTTGGAGTTTGAGATGGCGGAGCAGTTGGCGTGAAGGCCTTACTGCGCATATTCCGGCCTTCCCGGAAATTGGCAATCATCATCGGCGGAGTCGCGCTTCTGGCGGGCGTTTCCGGCGGCGCGGCGCTGTATGTCGGCAAGGACAGGCTGATCGGCGTCTCCGATGGCGGCGCGCTCGAATGCAGCGACGTCAACCTTGTGACGATCAGAAAGCAGGATCATGTCTGGGTGCGGAAATACATAAAGACCGAACCGACCGACGGGATGACGCGGGTCAGGACCGCGCTCCGTGTCGCCCAGGCCGTCTATGCCGCGCAGAAACCGGACCTGGTACAGGTGGTGGTGCTTGATGAGAACGGCCCAACGCTGCGCGCCGATATTCGCGGCCGGGCGATAGGCGCCGATGTCGTCTTCATCCCGCATCCCGACAAGAACGTTCCCGGCCTCGACGACAAGCGCTATACGGCGCGCTACTACGACGGCAAGGCCAGCGAAAACGGATTGTTCTTCGGCGAGCGTATCGAACTGCCGGCCGATGAGATCGCCATGATCAGCGCTGGCTTCAAGGATCCGGAGGATTGCGTCGATCCGGTCGCCGTCGCCTCGACCAAGGGCGAGGCGACGGGCAAGAAGATTGGGGAGAAGGACAAGAAGGCCGAGGGCGGGGGACATGGCGCGGCACCGGCTGCCGAAAGCGAACCGGCGCCAGCTGCCGAGGGCGACGGCGCCGATGTAGTGGCCGAGGCGCCGGCCGAAGAGCCGCCGGCGGAAGCCGCCAAGAGCCACTGAACAGGCATATGAAAAAGCGGAGCGCCGGCCGGCACTTCGCTTTGTTCAACCTGCATCTTTCCTGTCAGTCGGCCTTGCTGCGGCGGGCCGGGAAGAGGATGACGTCGCGGATCGACGGCGCGTTGGTCAGAAGCATGATCAGACGGTCGACGCCGATGCCGAGGCCACCAGCCGGCGGCATGCCCTGGTCGATCGCGTCCAGGAATTCGTCGTCCAGCTGCTTTTCCTTTTCGCCGCGGGCATGCGCCTGCTCGAGCTGCTCGACCATGCGGCGGCGCTGCTCCTCGGGATCATTGAGTTCCGAGAAGGCATTGCCGAGTTCCCAGGCGTTGCAATAGGTCTCGAAGCGTTCGACAAGCCGCGGCTCGCCCGGCACTTCCTTGGCGAAGGGCGAGATGTCCTTCGGGAAATGCGTGACGTGGGCCGGCTGGATCAGCGTCGCTTCCACCTTTTCCTCGAAGATGAAGGCGAGGCATTCGCCCCAGGTCCAGTCCTTCTCGACCGCAAAGCCGGCAGCCTTGGCGGCGGCGCGGGCTTCCTCGTCGGTCTTGATGGCGAGGAAATCGATGCCGGTCGCTTCCTTGACGGCATCCGGCATCGGCACACGCTTGAACGGCCCCTTGAAGGAGAGGCGCTTGTCGACGAAGTCGAATTCCGTCGTGCCATGAATGGAGAGCGCCAGGGTCTCGAACAGCCGCTCGACGAGGTCCATCATGTCGTCGTAATCGGCATAGGCCCAGTAGCACTCCATCATGGTGAATTCGGGATTGTGGCGGGTGGAGACGCCTTCGTTGCGGAAGTTCCGGTTGATCTCGAAGACCTTATCGGTGAGGCCAGAGACCAGCGTACGCTTCAGGAACAGTTCCGGCGCGATGCGCAGATACATGTCGAGCTTCAGCGTGTTGTGATGCGTCTTGAACGGCTCGGCGGTGGCGCCGCCATAGACGGAATGCAGCATCGGTGTCTCGACTTCCATGAAGCCGTCATTCTCCATGAAACGGCGGATTCCGGAGACGATCTTCGAGCGCTGCTGGAAGCGCAGCTTCGAATCCTCGTTGGTCATGATGTCGAGATGGCGCTTGCGATAACGCAGCTCGATATCGGAGAGACCGTGCCACTTCTCGGGCATCGGCAGCAGCGACTTCGTCAGCATTTCGATTTTCTGCGCGTTGATCGTCAGCTCGCCGCGCTTGGTGCGGCGCACGATGCCGGTGACACCGATGATGTCGCCGATATCGATCATCGGCAGCAGCGCGCGGGCCTCTTCCGGCGTCGTGTCCTTGTGGCTGAAGATCTGGATCTTGCCGGAGGCGTCATGGATATCCATGAACATGCCGGAATTGCGCGAGGAATAGACGCGGCCGGCGACGGTGACGACATCCTGCGTCTCGACGTCGGGTTCCAGAGATTCATACTTGGCGCCAAGCTCGGCATTGGTCAGCGTCCGGTGAAAATGCGCCGGATAGACATCGCCGATCTGCGCGCGCAGCAGCTTGAGCTTCTGGGCGCGCACCTCGGTCGCGTCGGAGGAAAGGGTGTTTTCGGTCTTGTTGTCAGCCACTGTCGAAATCCTCTGACTTTTCTTATTTCGAGCCGACGAGGGCGGCGACCGCCTGTGCTGCGAGCTTCAGGCGCTGGCGCACGACGGAGCGGCCGAGCAGCGCCATGGAATCGAAGAGCGGCAGCGAACGCGACGAGCCGGAGAGGGCGACGAAGAGCGGTGCCACCACGACCTTCAGCTTTTTGCCCATGCGGTCGGCGACGGCGCGCAGCTCCGCCTCGATCGTCTCGACATTCCATTCCAGGATCTTTTCGAGATCGGGCTGGACGGTGTTGAGGATCTCTAGGATCTCTTCCGGCGGCGATTTGATCTTGGCGAAATCGGACGGCTGCAGGCTAAGATCGGATTTCAGCAGGAAGCCTGCTAGATCGGGCAGTTCACCGAGCTTGGAAATGCGCGTCTGCGACAGGCGCAGGCCGGCCTTCAGGCGATCGTTCTCCATCGCCCAGGTCAGTACACGCGCCTGGAATTCCTCCTCGGAGAGCTTCTCGCGGATCCAGCGGCCGTTCAGCCAGTCGAGCTTCTGAATGTCGAAGATCGCGCCTGCTTTGGAGAGATTGTCCGGATCGAACTTTTCGGACAGTTCTTCCATCGTCAGAAGCTCTTCGCCTTCGGCGATCTGGATGAAGAACAAGCCGAGGAAGTTCATCAGCGCCTCGGGGATATAACCGAGCGCGGAATAATAGGAGATCGAGGTTGGGTTCTTGCGCTTCGACAGCTTCGACTTGTCGGCGTTGCGCATCAACGACAGATGCATGAAGACCGGCTGCTCCCAGCCGAAATAGCGATAGAGCAGGATGTGCTTCGGCACCGACGCCAGCCATTCCTCGCCGCGCGCCACATGGGTGATCTTCATCAGATGATCGTCGATAACATTGGCCATGTGATAGGTCGGCATGCCGTCGGCCTTGATGAGGACCTGCATGTCGACGGAATCCCACGGAATGGAGACGTCGCCGTAGACGCCGTCGGTAAAGTCGCACGAGCCTTCGGCCGGGATCTTCATGCGGATGACGGTGCTTTCGCCGGCCGCCATGCGCGAGGTGACTTCTTCGGCCGTGAGGTTCAGGCAGAGACCGTCGTATTTCGGCGGCTTGCCGTCGGCGCGCTGCGCCTCGCGCATCTGCTCCAGCCGCGCAGGCGTGCAGAAACAGCGGAAGGCATGGCCATTGTCCAGCAGCTCCTGTGCATAGGGCTGGTACATCGGCTTGCGGTCGGACTGGCGATAAGGGCCGTAGGGACCGCCGATATCGGGGCCTTCCTTCCATTCCAGCCCGCACCATTTCAGCGCGTCCAGCACCTTGGTCTCGAATTCCGGGGTCGAGCGCGTCGCATCGGTATCTTCGATGCGCAGGATGAACTCGCCACCGTGCTTCTTGGCAAAGAGGTAGTTGAAGAGAGCGATATAAGCGGTACCGACATGCGGCTCGCCGGTCGGCGAGGGAGCGATGCGGACGCGGACGCCGGAAGCTGTCCCGGAATTTGTCATTGTATGTGCCCGTCAATGAATGCCGGACTGCTTTCACGGGAAAGCGACGTTCGGCCGGAAGGATGCAGATATCTTCTCGGCAAACCGGCCGAAAAAGGGCATTCGCCCGCACCATTCGCCGATCGTCCGTTCGGCTGGCCTTAGGCCATATTCAACCGGGCGCGTCAAGAAAAACCGCGTCCGCAACGGCTTGCGGACGCTGAGAAGGTGCGCCGGTTGCGGCCCACGCTCCCGTATCTGCCTCAGTGCGCGCCTTCGCGTTTCCGCTTGCGGGCGTTGCGTGCGAACATGTTCAGCACCTCGACCAGCGCCGAGAAGGCCATGGCGGCGTAGACGTAGCCCTTCGGCACGTGGAAGCCCATGCCTTCGGCGATCAGCGTCGTGCCGATCATCAGCAAGAAGGCGAGCGCCAGCATGACGATCGTCGGATTTCTTTCGATGAAGTTGGCGAGCGGGGTCGCGGCAACCAGCATGACGGTCACAGCGGCGATGACGGCGATCACCATAATCGGCAGATGCGGCGTCATGCCGACGGCGGTGATGATGCTGTCGACGGAGAAGACCAGGTCGAGCAGCAGGATCTGACCGATCGCCGATGCAAAGCCTGTCGTTGCCGACGTGGCGATGAAATCTTCCTGATGGTCTACGGGGTCGACGCTGTGGTGAATTTCCTTGGTGGCTTTCCAGACGAGGAACAGGCCGCCGGCGATCAGGATCAGGTCCTTCCATGAGAAGCCGTGGCCGAAGGCTTCAAACAGCGGTTCGGTCAGTTGCACGATCCAGGCAACGGTGCCGAGCAACGCCAGACGCATGACGAGGGCAAGGCCGATGCCGATCCGGCGAGCTCTCTCGCGGTGCTCAGGAGGCAGTTTGTTGGTCAGAATGGAAATGAAGATCAGGTTGTCGATCCCGAGAACGACTTCCATCACCACCAGTGTGATGAGCGCCACCCAGGCGGCCGGGTCCTGAATGAGCGTCATGATATCCTGCATCAGCGTATATCCTCTTTGGCGTCACATGATGGAACGAGCGCGCAATGTAATGGCGCCTGCCGTCCGGACAAGCGCCACAAGCGGGTATACGAAACTGATATGATCTTTATTCCCTTACAGGCAGCCAGATTTCGGTGACGCCCATGCCGGTATAGGGATCGAAGCGCTCGTCGTAACGTTCGAACATGTCAGGTGTTTCGCCATGTTCCAGGCCTGAGCTTGGCCACCATGTGCCGAAAATCCGGTTCATGGTCAGGGAAATGCCGGAGACATGGCCGCGATGGGTGAAGACGGCGTAGCGCTGTCCCGGAAGCTTGAGCGTCGTAAACTCCGCGGGCAAGTCGCCGGCGTCGGAAATCTCGGCTGCGGCCATGTAGCGGAATTTCTCCTCCTCGCCGATATGTCTGCAGATGCCATAGGCGACATTGCCTTTCTGGCCTGGAATATGCCCGAAATGGGTATTGAACTTTTGCCAAAGCGACGGGATGGCGGCATTGTCGCCATAAGGGTAGGTCTCCTGCAGGCCGGCAAAGAGCATTGGTTGAAGAGTCTCGAAACGGGGTGGTTCGAGGTCGTTGAGGTGGTCGGTATCCATTCGGATCGGCTCCAATAAAACAAGGTTACGGGCGTGTCCCTGTCTGCGCACAGCATCCGGCGTCATGCCGAACTGCTCGCGGAAGGCACGGGTGAAAGCTTCGTGCGAGCCGTAGCCCGCGCAAAGCGCAACCTCGAGAATGGTGGATGAGCCGGTGACCAATGCGGGCACGGCGCGGCTGAGGCGCCGTCCTCTCATGTAGCTGCTGATCGAGTGGCCGGTGACGAGCCCGAAGACGCGCGACAGATGGTAGCGCGACAATCCGGCTGCGTCCGATATCTCTTCCAGCGATATATCGCTTTCGAAATGGCTCTCTATGAACCAGATCGCCCGTGCGATGGCATTCATCTTCATTCCCCTGGTTGCGGCTCCTTCATTAGAGAAAAGCCGGCAGCCGGGTTTGATCGTCCTTGCGGAGTTTTGGCCGAAGGGGAGCGGCAGTCAAGAATGCGGGATTAAGCAGTCTCGTGCCGGCGCGCGCCGTAGGCTGCCATGAAGACCTTGATCGCACCGCGGATGACGCGGTCGATTTCCTCACGAGTCGGCGGTTCTTCCATGCTGCCGAACAGGCGGAGCTTGAAGAAGCTGCCGCTGGCAAGATCGAGAAACTGGCCGGCGGCAAGATCGATATCGTCGATCTCGAGCTGGCCTTCGGCGACATGCTGTTCCAAAAAATCGCGCATGATCGTGCGCAGGTTTACCGGGCCCTTGAAAAAGCGTTGACAGAGCACCGGCATGCGGTCGCGAACGCCGAGAACGGTCCGCATCGCGCTGATGACCTTCTCATCGGTCATGTGGGTGACGAAGCTTATCCCGAATTCGTACAGGCCGGATTCGGGGTCATCATGCTCGGCAAGGGCTGTGCGCACGGCCGCCACGAAGGCGGCGCGCTCGGTCTCGATCATCGCCGAAAACAGCTCTTCCTTGTTGGTGAAATAGACGTAGAGCGTCCCCTTGGACACGCCAGCTTCGCGCGTTACGTCGTTCATGCTGGCGGCGTCGAAGCCCATTTTCATGAAGACTCGCTTGGCGCCGGCAAGAATTTGCTGGCGCTTGGTCGGGTCTTCGCCCGCGGCAAATCGGCCCCCGGCAGCGGGAGGACTGAATACGGCGGTGTCGTCGGGTTTAAGCGTCATATCTCCTTAACCGTGTTCACGGTTTCGCATTTTCCTTAAAGAAATCGAACCGATTGGTTCTATACATCTTGATATGACGATAAAACAGGTTTATGTCAACTGAACCGAACCGTTCAGTTCGATTATTCACTCCAAGATCGGTAAAGTGGCCATGTCGAGCAACCAGAAGAGCAACGTCGCGCGTATTGTCAGCGAAAACGCCGAGGCCGAAGAGGCAAAGGCCGATGTCGCGGTCGTCGCAGACGCTCCAAAGGCGGAAGCCCGCGATACGCCGCCAGCGCCAGCCCAGTCGGCGCCGGCCCAGGCTCCGGTTGCTCCTCCCGCTGCCGCGAAAAAGCGCCGTAGCCCGGTGCTTCCGATTGTCGTGCTCGCCCTTCTGGCAGGCGGCGGCTGGTATGGATACGAATGGTGGACGAACGGCCGGTTCATGGTGTCGACCGACGACGCCTATATCGAAGGTGATATCGCGACCATCTCGCCGAAGGTTACCGGCTATGTCGCGAAGGTGAATGTTGTTGCCAACCAGGAAGTCAAGGCAGGCGACGTTCTCGCCACCCTTGATAACGGCGACTACCAGAATGCCCTCGATCAGGCGAATGCCCAGATCGCAACCGAGCAGCTTTCGCTGAGCCGTATCGATGCGCAGATCGAAGGCGCCAAGGCGAGCCTCGTGCAGGCTCAGGCGCAGAAGACTGCCCTCGAAGCCACGGTTCGCGGCGCGGAAATCAAGCAGAAGCGCCAGAGCGACCTGCAGGCAAAGTCGGTCGGCACCACCGCAGATCTTGATGATGCCAATACCGCACTCGATCAGGCCAAGGCCAATCTCGCAGGTGGCGATGCCAATATCGTGGCTGCGCAGGCCAATATTGCCATCCTCGAAGCGCAGCGCAAGGAGGCCGAAGGTTCGGTCCGTTCGCTGGAAATCTCCCGAGACAAGGCCGCCCGCGATCTCTCCTTCACCGTGCTCAAGGCGCCTTATGACGGCATCGTCGGCAACCGCTCTGTCCAGGAAGGCGATCTCGTCTCGCCCGGCCAGCGCCTGATGGCGCTCGTTCCGGTGCGCCAGCTTTATATCGACGCCAATTTCAAGGAAACGCAGATCCAGCATCTCGTTCCGGGCTCGAAGGTCAAGGTCCATGTCGATGCCTATGACGATCATCCGATCGTCGGCACCGTCGAATCGATCTCGCCGGCCTCCGGTTCGGTCTTTTCGCTGCTGCCGCCGGAAAACGCCACCGGCAACTTCACCAAGGTGATCCAGCGCGTGCCGGTTCGCATTGCGCTGCCGCAAGATGCCCTCGACAGCGGGCGTCTGCGCGCGGGCCTCAGCGTCGTCGTAGACGTCGATACCCGCACGGCGCCGAACAAGTAGCTCTCAGAGCAATTCCAGAAAAAGGAAGGCGGAGGTCCGATGGCCGGGAGCGCGACAGCAACAGCGGGAACAATTCCGGCAGCGTCCGCCCACGCCGGAGATCGCATGGATCCGAGGAAACTCATCGCCTTTTTCGCGATGGTGCTCGGCATGTTCATGTCGATCCTCGACATCCAGATCGTCTCTGCGTCGCTCGCCGAAATTCAGGCCGGCCTGTCGGCCGGTTCCGACGAGATCGGCTGGGTGCAGACGGCCTATCTGATCGCGGAAGTTATCATGATCCCGCTGTCGGGCACGCTGGCGCGCATCATCTCGACGCGCTACCTCTTCGCCATCTCGGCCGCCGGCTTCACCATGGCGAGCGCGCTTGCCGCGACGGCGACGAATATCGACCAGATGATCGTCTACCGCGCCATCCAGGGCTTCATCGGCGGCGGCATGATCCCGTCGGTCTTCGCGGCCGCCTTCACCATCTTCCCGCCGTCGAAGCGCAGCATCGTCTCGCCGATCATCGGCCTGATCGCGACGCTGGCGCCGACCATCGGCCCGACCGTCGGCGGCTATCTCAGCCACGCCTTCTCCTGGCACTGGCTGTTCCTCGTCAATATCGTTCCGGGCATCATCGTCACGCTGGTTACCTGGAACTTCATCGACTTCGACAAGCCGGAACTGTCGCTCTTCAAGAAGTTCGACTGGTGGGGGCTGATCTCGATGGGCGTCTTCCTCGGCGCGCTGGAATATGTGCTCGAAGAGGGCAACTCGAACGATTGGTTCAACGACAATTCCATCGCGCTGGCTGCCGTCGCCTCCGGTGCCGCGGCCATTGTCTTCTTCTATCGCGCCTTCACGGTGGAGTTTCCCGTCGTCGACCTGAAGGCCTTTGCGAACCGGAATTTCTCCTTCGGCTCGGTGTTTTCCTTCGTCATGGGCATCGGCCTCTATGGCCTTACCTATATCTACCCCGTCTATCTCGGGCGTATCCGCGGCTATGACTCGCTGATGATCGGCGAGACGATGTTCGTCTCCGGGCTTGCGATGTTTTTCACGGCACCGATCGCCGGGCGGCTGTCGACCAAGATGGACCTGCGCCTGATGATGGTGATCGGTTTCATCAGCTTCGCCGCCGGCACATACATCATGATCCACCTGACGGCGGACTGGGATTTCTACGAGCTCTTCATCCCGCAGATCCTGCGCGGTTTCGGACTGATGATGTGCATGGTGCCGATCAACAACATCGCGCTCGGCACGATGCCGCCCTCGCGCATCCGCGGTGCGTCCGGCCTGTTCAACCTGACCAGAAATCTTGGCGGCGCCGTCGGCCTCGCTGTCATCAACACCGTGCTCACCAACCGGCAGGATGTGCACTACGAGCGATTGCGGGAGAATATGGACTGGGGCAATTCGGCGGCGATCGACCAGATGAACAACATGGCCGCCAATTTCACCAGTTACGGCATGGACGGCACTTCGGTCGCGATCAAGCAGATGGTTGGCCTCGCCACTAAGCAGGCGGTCATCCTTTCCTTCAGCGATGTGTTCCTGATCCTGACCGCGTTGTTCGTTGCGATGATCCTCGGTGTCGCCATGATCAAGAAACCCGCGCCGCAAGGCGGCGGAGGAGGTGGCGGCGGCCACTGACCTCCGGCCCCGTCCCTCGAAAAGGCCCTCTCCGGAGGGCCTTTTTGTTGCGGTTTTCCAGCCTCTGTGTCATCAGGTGGGCGATCGCTCATTGAATTGAAGCCAGGCCGGCAAGACCGGAAAAATGATGCGGAAATCGCCCTGCTGGTTTTTTTGATTTACGTACATCAAATTTGGCGCTAATGGTCTCGTCAGGAGGAACGATGAGGCCAACTGTTCACGATATTGCCGCTGCGGCGGGCGTCAGTCTCGCGACTGTCGACCGGGTCCTCAATCAGCGTCCTGGTGTGCGCCATGTCACGCGGGAGAAGGTCGAGACCGCAATCCGCGAACTCGGTTATATCAGGGACGTCGCCGCCGCCAATCTCGCCAAGGGTCGCACTTATCCGCTGGTCTTCATCCTGCCGGCCAGCGACAATTCCTTCATGCACGGGCTCAATGCCGAAATCCAGCAGGCGATCCTCCGCTCGCCTGCTGAACGCACCGATATTCGCACCATCGAGGTGCCTGCCTTCGATCCGGCCGCTCTTGTCGCCGTGCTCGAAGGGCTTTCCAGGGAAAAGCCTTGCGGTATCGCAATGGTTGCGACCGATGCGCCTGAAGTGCGTGCCGTCGTCGACAGGCTAGTGCATGCGGGCTTTCCCATCGTCACGCTGGTCTCCGATCTTACCGGATCGCTGCGCCATCACTACGCCGGCATTGACAATATCGCAGCGGGCCGCACGGCGGCCCGTCTGCTCGGCCGGTTCCTTGGGCCGCGAAAGGGCAAGATCGCCGTGCTCGCCGGCTCCATGCTGGTGCGCGACCATCGCGAGCGGCTGGAAGGGTTCACTTCGGTCATGGGAGAGGAGTTTCCCGATCTTGCGATCCTTCCGGTTCTGGAGGGCCGTGACGATCCGGAGATCGCCCATATGCTCGTCGCGGAGGCACTTGGGAATGCCGACATTATCGGCGTCTATAGCCTCGGCGCCGGCAATCGCGGCCTCATCCGGGCACTGAAGGAGAAGGCCGTCGACCGGACGCTGACGGTCATCGCCCACGAGTTGACCGCCCACACGCGGGCGGCGCTTATCGACAACACGATCGATGCAATCCTCAATCAGAATGCCGGTCACGAGGTGCGCAGCGCCATCCGGGTGTTGAAGGCCAAGGCGGACGGGCTCGCCGTCATCGAAGCGCAGGAGCGTATCCGGCTCGACATATTCCTGAAGGACAATCTGCCGTAACGGCAAAGGGAGAATGCCACATGTATCTCGGTCTCGATCTCGGAACCTCCGGCGTCAAGGCGATGCTGATTGACGGCGACCAGAAGATCGTCGGTTCGGCCAACGGCGCGCTCGACGTCTCGCGCCCGCATTCCGGCTGGTCGGAACAGGAACCGGCTCACTGGGTGCGCGCGACCGAGGAGGCCGTCGCCGGGCTCAAGGCGAAACATCCAAAGGAGTTTGCCGCAGTCAAGGGCATCGGTCTTTCCGGGCAGATGCACGGGGCGACCCTGCTCGATGCTTCCGACAAGGTGCTACGCCCCTGCATCCTCTGGAACGACACGCGCAGCCATGTCGAGGCGGCGGCACTCGATGCCGATCCGCGCTTCCGTGCGCTGACCGGCAACATCGTCTTCCCCGGCTTCACTGCGCCGAAACTCGCATGGGTTCAGAAGCATGAGTCCGAGGTCTTCACCAAGATTGCCAAGGTACTGCTGCCGAAGGATTATTTACGCCTTTGGCTGACCGGCGAATATATCTCCGAAATGTCGGATTCGGCGGGCACCTCCTGGCTCGATACAGGAAAGCGCGGCTGGTCGTCCGAACTGCTTGCTGCCACCAACCTTTCCAAGGAGCAGATGCCGGCGCTCGTCGAAGGCACCGATCAGGCCGGCAGACTACGGTCCGAACTCGCGGCGCAATGGGGCATATCGGGCACCGTCGTCGTCGCCGGCGGCGCAGGCGACAATGCGGCATCGGCCTGCGGCATGGGTACGGTCAGCGACGGCGCGGCCTTCGTCTCGCTCGGCACCTCGGGCGTGCTTTTTGCGGCCAACGGCTCCTATCTGCCGAAGCCGGAAAGCGCCGTGCATGCCTTCTGCCACGCGCTGCCCAACACCTGGCACCAGATGGGAGTCATCCTGTCGGCCACGGATGCCCTCAACTGGCACTCCGGTGTGACCGGCAAATCCGCTGCCGAACTCACAGGCGAACTTGGCGAGAGGGTGAAGGCGCCTTCCGGCGTCACCTTCCTACCCTATCTCTCCGGCGAGCGTACGCCGCACAATGACGCCGTGATCCGCGGCGCCTTCTTCGGGCTGGAGCATGAAAGCAGCCGCGTCGTGCTCACCCAGGCCGTGCTAGAAGGGGTGGCCTTCGCCATCCGCGACAATCTCGAAGCTTTGCGCTCTGCCGGCACCAACATTTCCCGCGTTACGGCAATCGGCGGCGGCTCGCGCTCCCGCTATTGGCTGGGTTCGATCGCCACTGCGCTCGGCGTTCCTGTCGACCTGCCGGCTGACGGCGATTTCGGCGCGGCCTTCGGCGCCGCTCGTCTCGGTCTGATCGCGGCGACGGGTGCGGATCCGATCGCCGTCTGCACGCCGCCAATGACGGCAGGCACGATTGAACCGGTCGCGGCGCTGAAGGGCGCTTTTGAGGATGCTTACAAGCGTTACCGGGCGCTCTATCCGGCGATCAAGTCGCTGGCGCATTGAGAGTTTGAGCCAGCGGCCCCCTGACCCTACCCTCTCCCCGAGGGGAGAGGGCGGCGCCCGCAGCGACGGCTTTGAAAGAGCTGCAACGTTGCGGCAAGTCTTCTCTTCTCCCCTTGGGGAGAAGGTGCAGGCAGGCGGATGAGGGGGCTGTATGGCATGAACGATAAGACTAAACGACGAACCCAAGGAGACCCCAACATGAGCACCGGATTTTTCGGCGATATCCAGAAGATCAGATATGAGGGCCCGGACAGCACCAATCCGCTGGCCTTCCGCTATTACCAGCCGGACGAGATCGTCCTCGGCAAGCGCATGGAAGACCATCTGCGTTTTGCGGTAGCTTACTGGCACACCTTCACCTGGCCGGGCGGCGACCCCTTCGGCGGCCAGACCTTCCTGCGCCCGTGGTTCGAAGACTCGATGAAGGCGGCCAAGCTGAAGGCCGACGTCGCTTTCGAATTCTTCTCGCTGCTCGGTGCGCCCTATTACTGCTTCCATGACGCTGACGTGCGCCCGGAAGGCAAGAATTTTGCCGAGAACACCAGGAACCTCAACGAGATCGTCGATTATTTCGCCGAGAAGCAGGCGGCCACCGGCACCAAGCTGCTCTGGGGCACGGCGAACCTGTTCTCCAACCGCCGCTATATGTCGGGTGCGGCGACCAATCCTGATCCCGATGTCTTCGCTTTCGCAGCCGCGACGGTCAAGACCTGCATCGACGCTACGCAGAAGCTCGGCGGCGAGAACTACGTGCTCTGGGGCGGCCGCGAAGGCTACGAGACGCTGCTCAACACCGACCTCAAGCGCGAGCTTGACCAGCTCGGCCGCTTCCTCAACCTCGTCGTCGAATATAAGCACAAGATCGGCTTCAAGGGCACGATCCTGATCGAGCCGAAGCCGCAGGAGCCTACCAAGCATCAGTATGATTACGACGTCGCGACCGTCTACGGCTTCCTCAAGAAGCACGGTCTCGAAAACGAGGTGAAGCTCAATATCGAGCAGGGCCATGCGATCCTCGCCGGCCACTCCTTTGAGCATGAGCTGGCGCTCGCCAATGCGCTCGGCATCTTTGGCTCGATCGACATGAACCGCAACGACTACCAGTCCGGCTGGGATACGGACCAGTTCCCGAACAATGTTCCGGAAATGGCGCTTGCCTATTACCACGTTCTGGCAGGCGGTGGCTTCAAAACCGGCGGCACCAACTTCGACGCGAAGCTGCGTCGCCAGTCGCTCGACCCGGCAGACCTCTTGATCGGCCATATCGGCGGCATGGATTGCTGCGCCCGTGGCCTGAAGGCGGCTGCCAAGATGATCGAGGACAAGGCTCTGTCGCAGCCGCTCGCCGATCGTTACGCCGGCTGGGAATCGGCCGAGGCGCAGAAGCTCTTCCGCGGCGAGTATTCGCTCGAGGAGATCACCAACTGGGTCGAGACCAAGGATGTCAATCCGCAACCGAGATCCGGCAAGCAGGAACTGCTCGAGAATATCGTCAACCGTTACGTTTGATGATGGACGCCGGCGACCATCGGTCGCCGGCGCTTTTTGTGGTCGGCTATTCTATCTCCGTTCAGCGCTTCAACCAGTTGCGTGAGGGCGCGGAGACGGAGTTTCTCACCACGAGATCCGGCCTCAGCAGGATTTCCGTCTCGGCCGGCTGGCCGTCGGACAGAAGTTCCAATAACAGCGCCATCGCCTGTTTGCCGATCGCCGTTCGCGGCTGGCGGATCGTCGTCAAAGACGGGGATATGAAGACGGCCTGGGGCACATCGTCGAAGCCGGTCACCGAGAAATCCCGCGGAATATCATAGCCGCGTGCGCCGAGCCCGATCATGACGCCGATCGCCGTCTGGTCGTTCACGCACATAAATGCTGTGGGAAGCGTGTCGCGCATGAAAAGCTGCTCGACGGCATGCCGTCCGCTTTCGATCGTGCCGTCGCCTTCGAGCACGATCCTCAAGTCGGGCGGGACGCCAGCAGCGTCGAGACCGGCATCATAACCCATGCGGCGCCTGGTATAGGCGAGCCGGGTGCGGGAATCGCCGATGAAGGCGATCTTGCGATGCCCTTCGGCCAGCAGCAGGTCGACAGCTTTCCGAGCGCCCTCGGTATCGTCAACGCCAACATAGGGAATGCCGCCGTTGAAGACCGGTTCGAAAACCCCGACGCTCGGCGGCAGCCGCGCCGTCATGGTCTGATGACCAAAGGGCAGGATGCCGGTGAAGAGGATGAGCCCGGCCGCCTGGTTCGAGTTGAAGAATTTCAGATATTCCAGGCCGCGCTGGGCATCGTTCTGGGTGTGGCCGATCAGGACGCCGTAGCCATGGGCCCGGGCCTCGTTCTCCAGTCCGACGAGAATATTTGAAAAATTGGGATCGCCGATATCGGGCGCCACCACGAGGATCATGTTGGAGCGGCCGAGTCTGAGGCTCCGGGCCATGGCATTGGTCGTATAACCGGTGATGGCGATCGCCTGATTGACCTTGAGCCGCGTCGAGTTGGCGACTTTTTCCGGCGTGTGGATCGCCCGCGAGACCGTCGCGATGGAGACCTCGGCGATCCGGGCGACATCTTCGATTGTTGCGGGCGTGGAATTCGACACTGGGCTCTGCCTTAAGGCTGTCTTCGCCGCGACACTACACAGACTTGTCGAGAGGTCAAAGGCAAGCGTCAACTGATCTGTGTTAATCCACGATGTAAACCTTTACATCGTCGATGTAAAGGTTTACATAAGGCTCGAAGCGGATGGGAGCCGCATGCGCGTGCCTGTTTGAGGCCTAAGGCGGTTTTCAGACGGAAAATGTGCGCTAGTTCAAAATGGAGCGTTGCCGGGGTGCCGCGCTCTAGGGGAGGGCATAATGACCGTGGAGATCGCCGACACCGCACCCGTGGTGCTGTCCGCCAGGCGCATATGCAAATCCTTCAGCGGCGTGCAGGTCCTCTTCAGCGTCAACTTCGATCTCCGCGCCGGTGAAATCCATGCGCTCATGGGCGAAAACGGCGCCGGCAAATCCACGCTTGTCAAGGTGCTGTCGGGTTTCGAGCAGCCGAGTTCGGGCGAGATCCTGCTCGACGGCAAGCCTGTGGTGCTGCCGCCCAATGGCGCTGCGGAAGCGCTCGGCATCGTCATCATTCACCAGGAATTCAACCTCGCCGACCATCTGACCGTGACGGAGAGCCTTTTCCTCGGTCGCGAAGTCACGCGTCTCGGAGTGCTCGACCGCAAATATATGCGCGCCGAGACGCGCAAGGTTCTCGACGTGCTCGGTTCGCATGTCGATGAGAATGCCTTGATCAGCACGCTTTCCATCGCCGACAAGCAAATGGTCGAGATCGCCAAGGCGATCAGCCGCGATGCGCGCGTCGTCTTCATGGACGAGCCGACCGCCGTGCTGTCGCGGGAAGAGACCAATATGCTTTTCAAGCAGGTCCGCAAGCTCCGCGACCAGGGTACGAGCTTCGTCTTCGTGTCCCACAAGCTCGACGAGGTAATGGAGCTGACCGATCGGGTGACGGTGCTGCGCGACGGCCAATGGATCAAGACGTCGCCGACATCAATCCTGGACGGGGAATCGATCGCGCAGCTGATGGTCGGCCGCGAACTTTCCAGCCTCTATCCGGCCAAGGTCGAGCCTGATGTCGACGAGGAGATCGTCCTCAGCGTCGCTTCGGTGTCGACCGGTTATGTCAGGGATGCGAGCTTCGAAGTGCGCAAGGGCGAGATCATCGGTTTTTCCGGCCTGATCGGCTCCGGCCGTACCGAACTGATGGAGGCGATTGCCGGACTGCGGCCCCGCCTCGAGGGCGAGGTGGTCATCAAGGGGCAAGCGGTCCCCTCCGGCGATGTGCACGCGGCTAATCGCTGCGGTCTTGCCTATATGACCAAGGACCGCAAGTCGAAGGGTCTGCTGTTGCGCTCCGGCATGGCGACCAATCTGACGCTGCAATCGCTCGGAAGACATTCGCGCCACGGCTATCTCAGTCCGAGCAGCGAGGCGGCCGCACTGGCAAAAGCCAAGCGCCGCTTCGACATCAGGGTTCGCGACACCAATATCGTCGCCGGCCGCATGTCGGGCGGAAACCAGCAGAAGCTGCTGCTCGCCAAGGTCATGGAGACCGATCCCGACATCATCATCATCGACGAGCCGACGCGCGGCATCGATGTCGGCACCAAGCAGCAGATCTATCATTTCATTTCGGCGCTCGCCCGCGACGGCCGATCAATCATCGTCGTTTCGTCGGAAATGCCCGAAGTCATCGGGCTCTGCACAAGAGTGGCCGTCATGCGCGAAGGACGGATTGTCGGCGTGCTCGAGGGCGACGAGATTTCCGAGCAGGAGATCATGCGTTACGCCGCCGGGCTCAAAAAGAAGGTGGCTGCGTGAGGCCGGAGCGAGACTTCGCCGACGCGGACAATAGATAGGATGCCCAGACGAACTGGGACGGGAGGTTGGTTTTGGACATGAGCATTAACGAGGAGACCAGGGCGATCCGGCGCAGGTCCTGGCGTGACGTTGATCTGCGCGCGGTTGCACCGTTTGCCGCCTTGGCCTTGCTCCTGATTGTCGGCGCACTGGTCAACCCGAATTTCATCGGCATCACCAATCTTGCCAACGTCGCGACACGCTGCGCTTTCATCGCCATCATCGCGGTCGGCGCCACCTTCGTGATCTCGGCCGGAGATCTCGACCTTTCCGTCGGCTCGATGGTCGCCTTCGTCGCCAGCCTGATGATCCTGCTGATCAATTCGGGCGTCATTGCCGATCCGGTGCTGATGCTGACGGCCGCGGTGGTCTTTACGGTGATTGCCGGGGCTCTTTGCGGCCTCGCAAACGGGCTCATCACCACCGTCGGCAAGATCGAGCCTTTCATCGCCACACTCGGCACAATGGGCATTTATCGCGGCTTGACCACCTGGCTGTCGCAGGGCGGCGCAATCACCTTGCGCTCGAGTGAAATCCAGACGCTCTACCGTCCGGCCTATTTCGGCAATATTCTCGGTATTCCCGTGCCGATCGTGGTGATCCTTGTCGTCACCGCGATTGCAGCCTTCATCCTCTATCGCACCCGTTACGGCCGCCATGTCGTGGCTGTCGGTTCGAACAGCGACGTCGCGCGCTATTCGGGCATAGCGGTCAACCGCGTGCGCACCATTGCCTTCGTCATCCAGGGCCTCTGTGTGGCGATTGCCGTGCTGCTCTATGTGCCGCGTCTCGGATCCACCTCGGCAACGACCGGCATCCTGTGGGAGTTGCAGGCCATCACCGCCGTCGTCGTCGGCGGCACGGCGCTCAAGGGCGGCGCCGGCCGGGTCTGGGGGACCATCTGCGGCGCCTTCATTCTCGAACTCGTCGGCAACATCATGCTGCTGTCGAACTTCATCAGCGAGTATCTCATCGGCGCGATCCAGGGTGCAATCATCATCATCGCCATGCTGGTGCAGCGGTCGCTGGTTCGCAAATCCTAAGACAAAGAACTTCTCGGATTGGCCGGGCTTGACAGGGCACCCGGCTCGGATTGGACAAGTCCCTGATATTTTTGGGAGGAAATAGCATGCGCAAGCTCATGTTGGGTCTGGCGGTTGCGGGGGTGGCTTTTGCCGGTGCAGCCTACGCCCAGGACAAGAACTACACGATCGGTGTGTCCATTCCGGCCGCCGATCACGGCTGGACCTCCGGCGTCGTGTTCCATGCCGAGCGTATTGCCAAGAAGCTGATGGCGGAACATCCGGGCCTGAACGTCATCGTCAAGACCTCGCCGGATGCCGCCACGCAGGCAAACGCCGTGCAGGACCTCGATACGCAAGGCATCGATGCGCTCGTCATCCTGCCGTCGGATCCGGATCCGCTCGTCAACGCCATCAAGGAGGTCAAGGACAAGGGCAAGTTCGTAGCACTTGTCGACCGCGCGCCGTCGAATAACGACAATTCCGTGCGTGATCTTTACGTCGCCGGCAACAACCCTGCCCTCGGTGAAGTCGCCGGCAAATATATTGCCGAAAAGACGCCGGAAGCCGAAGTCGTCGTTATCCGCGGTCTGCCGATCCCGATCGACCAGCAGCGCCAGGACGGCTTCGACAAGGGTATCGCCGGCTCCAAGGTCAAGGTTCTCGACCGCCAGTACGGCAACTGGAACCGCGACGACGCCTTCAAGGTGATGCAGGACTACCTGACGAAGTACCCGAAGATCGACGTCGTCTGGTGCCAGGACGACGATATGGCCGTTGGCGTTCTGCAGGCGATCGAGCAGGCCAAACGCACCGACATTCAATATGTCGTCGCCGGCGCCGGCTCCAAGGACATGGTCAAGAAGGTCATGGACGGCGACAAGCTGATCCCGGTCGACGTTCTCTATCCCCCGGCAATGGTCGGCACGGCAATGGAGTTGACGGCGGCGGCACTCTACGACCAGGTCCCGGTTCACGGCAACTACATCCTCGACGCGACGCTCGTCACCAAGGAGAATGCCAAGAACTTCTACTTCCCGGATTCTCCGTTCTGATCACTTGATCAGGCAGGTGCGCCCATTCGCAAGGATGGGCGCATTTTTATGCCCTCACCTGGCGGACGGCGAAAATGCTGCACGTACCTCTTGCCCGCCACAGCCCATCATGATTAGGTCGCAGCCATACCGCATCTGGCCTCGCGCCAATCCGGCGGCAAGTGCGAGGAGGCACCTTGCTCCCGCCGAAATGCGTGCTACAAGTTCTTCAGAAACGTTTACGGTCGATATTCAGGGAGGAATCTGACATGAAGACGATCAAGGGTCCCGGCCTTTTCCTTGGCCAGTTCGCGGGCGATACCGCGCCTTTCAATTCCTGGGACACGATCACCAAATGGGCGGCCGACATCGGTTACAAGGGCGTTCAGGTTCCGACCTGGGCGAGCCAGCTGATCGATCTGAAAAAGGCAGCAACCTCCAAGGATTATTGCGACGAGTTCGCCGGCAAGGCCCGCGAAAACGGCATAGAAATCACTGAGCTCTCGACCCATCTGCAAGGCCAGCTGGTTGCCGTTCATCCCGCTTATGATGAAGCATTCGACGGCTTTGCGGCCCCCGAGGTGCGCGGCAATCCGAAAGCCCGCCAGGAATGGGCGGTCGAGCAGGTCAAGATGGCGCTGACAGCATCGAAAAACCTCGGCCTCAAGGCGCATGCGACCTTCTCCGGCGCGCTCGCCTGGCCCTTCATCTATCCCTGGCCGCAGCGTCCCGCCGGTCTGGTGGAGACGGCCTTCGACGAGCTTGCCCGCCGCTGGACGCCGATCCTCAACCATGCCGATGAGAACGGCATCGACGTCTGCTACGAGATCCATCCGGGCGAGGACCTGCATGACGGCATCACCTTCGAGATGTTCCTGGAGCGGGTGAAGAACCATCCGCGCGCCAACATGCTCTACGATCCCTCGCACTACATCCTGCAATGCCTCGACTATCTCGAGAACATCGACATCTACAAGGACCGCATCAAGATGTTCCACGTCAAGGATGCGGAGTTCAATCCGACCGGGCGCCAGGGCGTCTATGGCGGTTACCAAGGCTGGGTGGAACGCGCCGGCCGCTTCCGCTCGCTCGGCGACGGTCAGGTCGATTTCGGTGCGGTATTCTCGAAGATGACGGCCAATAATTTCGACGGCTGGGCTGTGGTCGAATGGGAGTGTGCGCTGAAACATCCGGAGGACGGCGCCCGGGAGGGGGCCGAATTCGTGGCCGCACATATCATCCGCGTCACGGAAAAGGCCTTCGACGATTTCGCGGCCGGCGGCACGGACCAGGCCGCCAATCGGCGGATGCTCGGGCTTTAAAAAAGACGTGCCGTGAGGCTGCCCCTCACCCTAACCCTCTCCCGTTCTGACGGGGAGAGGGGACTTGCCGCACCGGCCGTCGAGGTGGGCGTAAACACCGCGGCATATCACCTTCTCCCCGCGAGCGCGGAGAAGGTGGCGGCAGCCGGATGAGGGGCGCGCATCCGCACCAGGTTAAATTTCAGGAGGACAAGAATGGCAATCGAAGCATCATCGGAACAGACACGCGAGCCGCGCATCCGGCTGGGGATGGTGGGCGGCGGCGCGGGCGCGTTCATCGGTGCGGTGCACCGCATCGCAGCCCGCATCGACGATCAGTACGATCTCATCGCCGGCGCATTGTCGTCGACGCCTGAGAAGGCGGTTCAGTCCGGCCGCGACCTTGGACTCGACCCGTCGCGGACCTATTCCAGCTACCGCGAAATGGCGATCCGCGAGGCGAAGCTGAAGAACGGCATCGAGGCGGTCGCGATCGTTACCCCGAACCATGTGCATTACGACGCGGCCAAGGAATTCCTGAAACGCGGCATCCATGTTATCTGCGACAAGCCGCTGACATCGAACCTTGCGGACGCGAAGAAGCTGAAGAAGGTGGCCGACGAGAGCGGCGCGCTCTTCGTGCTGACGCACAACTACACCGGGTATCCGATGGTCCGTCAGGCGCGCGAGATGGTCGCGAACGGTGAGCTCGGCGATATCAGAGTGGTCCAGGCCGAATATCCGCAGGACTGGCTGACGGAAGCGGTCGAACAGACCGGCCAAAAGCAGGCGGCTTGGCGCACCGATCCGGCCCAGTCCGGCGTCGGCGGGTCCACAGGCGATATCGGCACGCATGCCTATAATCTCGCTTCGTTCATAACTGGCCTGGAACTCGACAGCCTGGCTGCCGATCTCGACAGCTTTGTTCCCGGCCGCCGGCTTGATGACAATGCTCATGTCATGCTGCGTTTCAAGGCGAAGGGCGCGGAAAAGCCGGCCAAGGGCATGCTCTGGTGCAGCCAGGTGGCGCCCGGCCATGAAAACGGCCTGATGGTTCGCGTCTACGGAACCAAGGGCGGGCTGGAATGGACCCAGAAGGACCCGAACTATCTATGGTACACGCCGTTCGGCGAGCCGAAGCGGCTGATCACCCGCGGCGGCGCCGGCGCCGGAGCGGCGGCCGGTCGTGTCTCGCGGGTGCCGTCGGGGCATCCGGAAGGTTACCTTGAGGCATTCGCGACGATCTATACGGAAGCCGCACATGCGATCAACGCCCGCAAGAAGGGCAAGGCTGTCGACAAGGCTGTGGTCTACCCCACCGTCGATGACGGCGTGAAGGGCGTGGCCTTCGTCGAAGCCTGCGTTGCCTCTTCGAAGAAAAACGGCGCATGGGTCAAGGTCTGAGTTTACCGATCGGCGTGGCTCGAGGAAAATGCCGAGGTGGGCTCAGGTCGCCTCGGCGTTTTGCTTATGGTCATTAGGCAGCAGCGCGGCCACGCTTCAGCAGGTTATCGACGCTGAGCGGGCCGGCGCCTGCCGCCACCAGATAGAGAAACACGAAGCAGAACAGGATTGCAGCGACGCCGCCGTTCTGGGCGGGATAAAAGCTCTTGCCAGCATGGCCGATAAAATAGGCGAATGCCATCAGCCCCGAGAGCACGAAGGCTGCGATGCGGGTCTGGAATCCCACCAGGACGAGGAAGCCGAGGATGAGTTCGATCAGTCCGGCAATCCAGGAGAGCGAGCCCATCGGCGGCACGCTTGCCGCGGCCGGAAAATGCAGGATCTTCTGCGTTCCATAGCTGAAAAGCACAAGCGACGAGACGATGCGCAGCAGGCTCAGCAGATGCGGCTGCAGCAGATGGATTGAAGAGAGCATTGGGTTCCTTTCATGTTTGGCGATGCCTTCGCTGTGTAGTGATCATGGGCTCGGCAGCAAGTCACGACTGCTGACATTCGCGTTATGAGAGCAATCGGAGGCGAAAAACGCGGCAAGTCGAAGCGGCTGGCTTGCGCAGTCTCCGCCGCTCGGCGGCCTATACTGTAACGTTGCAGTTTTTCTGCTGCCGGGCCTGTACTTTGCTTGCCGGCTTGGCTAAATCCGAGCCCCACGGTCAATTCAGATGCTGAGAGACAGGATTTACAGATGATCGATGCGAAGACGCTTGCAAGCCGCTTTCCCGGTGATTTCACCTTCGGTGTTGCCACCGCCGCCTTCCAGATCGAGGGCGCCGGTAAGGCCGATGGCCGCAAGCCGTCCATCTGGGATGCTTTCTGCAACATGCCCGGCCGCGTCTACAATCGCGACAACGGCGACGTTGCCTGCGACCACTATAACCGCCTGGAGCAGGACCTCGATCTCATCAAGGAGATGGGTGTCGAAGCCTATCGCTTCTCCATTGCCTGGCCGCGTATCATCCCGGAGGGCACGGGTCCGGTGAACGAGGCGGGCCTCGACTTCTACGATCGGCTGGTCGACGGCTGCAAGGCGCGCGGGATCAAGACCTTCGCGACGCTCTACCATTGGGACCTGCCCCTGCTGCTCGCGGGCGATGGCGGTTGGACGGCGCGCTCGACTGCCTATGCCTTTCAGCGTTACGCCAAGACTGTCATGAGCCGCCTCGGCGACCGCCTCGATGCCGTCGCCACCTTCAACGAGCCCTGGTGCATCGTCTGGCTGAGCCACCTCTACGGTATCCATGCTCCGGGTGAGCGCAATATGCAGGCTGCCCTTCACGCCATGCATTACATGAATCTTGCCCACGGACTCGGCGTCGAGGCAATCCGTTCGGAAGCTCCCAATGTGCCGGTCGGGCTTGTGCTCAACGCCGCCTCGATCATCCCGGGCTCCGACAGCCCGGCCGATCTTGCCGCCGCCGAACGTGCGCATCAGTTCCACAACGGCGCCTTCTTCGATCCCGTCTTCAAAGGCGAATATCCGAAGGAATTCGTCGAGGCGCTCGGTGACCGCATGCCCGTCATCGAAGACGGCGATCTGAAGCTCATCAGCCAGAAGCTCGATTGGTGGGGTCTGAATTACTACACGCCCGAGCGCGTCGTCGACGATGCCGAACGAAAAGGCGATTTCCCCTGGACGGTGAAAGCGCCACCGAGAAGTGACATCAAGACCGATATCGGCTGGGAAATCTATGCGCCGGGGTTGAAGCTCCTGGTCGAGAACCTTTATCGCCGCTATGACCTGCCGGAATGCTACATCACCGAAAACGGTGCCTGCGACAATACTGGTGTTGTCGATGGCGAGGTCGACGATACGATGCGTCTCGATTATCTCGGCGATCATCTCGACGTCGTGGCCGACCTCATCAAGGACGGTTACCCCATGCGCGGCTATTTCGCCTGGAGCCTGATGGATAATTTCGAATGGGCCGAAGGCTACCGTATGCGCTTTGGCCTCGTCCATGTCGATTACCAAACGCAGGTCCGCACGGTGAAGAAGAGCGGCAAATGGTATAGCGCACTTGCGGCAGAATTTCCGAAAGGCAATCACATGCCGGCTCAGCAGAACAAACTGAAAAAATAGACCGGCGGAAAGCTGCAACAGGCAGTTGCTTAAACGTTTCTGAACCCTTGACTGGCAAACTCCCCTGGTCAGGGAGCCGGAATGCAAATACTCGCAAAATTGCAGGGCAGGGGATCGGCCATAGGCCGTCACATCACCGTCACGGGCGTGCTGTTCTCCTTTGCTGTCATCGTCGCGGTCGCCACCATCATGGTGTTGACGGCACTCGAACGCGTCGCTGAGAACGCCAATGTCCTTGACGACGAGCGCTCACGCGAAACGACGATCGGCGCGTTGAAGACCTTCGAGGATCAGCTCGGCGCGACGCTCGACGATTATGCCGCTTGGGATGATGCCGCTGCCAACGTCTATGCGTCCGATGGCATGGCGTGGACGGTCAGCAACTACGGCGAGATGTCGGTCAACAGCTCGCTTTTCGACATGGCGATCCTTGTCGATGATGCGAAGAGCTCGATCATGGCCTATCGCGATGGCAAGCCGATGGAGGAGCCGCCCGCGGATTTCTTCGCGCCCTCGCTGTGGAAACTGTTCGACGTGGTCAAGGCGGCCGGCACGGTCGAGACGCCCCAGGCGGTCGGTTTCATCACCAGCAAACGCGGCATTGCCGCTGTCGGCGTGGCATTGGTGCGGAAGAAATCCGGCGCGCTTGATGCGCCCGCCGGGCAGCACCGTTATCTTATTTTCGCCCGCCATCTCGATGACGACAGGGTGGCCGGGCTCGGGCAGACCTATGTGATCGCCGGACTGAGGCTGGCGCCGCCGAATTTCGCGGCCGAATATCTCGTACCTATCGCCGATCCGTCGGGGGCAACGATCGGCAAGCTCGTCTGGAATTCTCGCTCACCCGGCAATATCGCCTACGCGCAGGTGCGGCCGATGGTCATCCAGGCACTCGGTCTCGTTGGGCTCTTCTTCGTGGTGCTGCTGACCATCGGCTGGTTGGCCGGCCGACGCCTGAAGGCGGAGGAAAACAGCGCGCGCGAAGAGGCGCTGCGCGACAGGCTGAGCGGCCTTTCCAATCGCGACGGCCTCGGGCTCGCCGTCGATCGTTTTGTGCTCGAAGCGCGCCAGAGCAAACGCAATGTGCTGCTCCTCTATCTCGACCTCGACGGTTTCAAGGAAGTCAATGACAGCTATGGGCATGGCACCGGCGACCAGTTAATCCGCGCGGTCGCGGCCGGCCTTAAAGTATTGATCCCGCAAGGCGCAGTTCTCGCCCGCATCGGCGGAGATGAATTTGCGATCGCCTTTCTCTCCGATGCCGAGAACGCTGCCGCCCTCCAGCTTGCCGAGCAGATCCTTGATTTTCTCGTCGAGCCGCTGGAGATCGGTCGCCGTGTTGTCGTCGTTGGCGCCAGCATCGGCATCGCCATGTCGCCTGCCGGTGCAATCGATCGCGAGGAACTGGTGCGCCGTTCCGACCTTGCCATGTACAAGGCGAAGGAGGCGGGCCGTGCGCGCATGACGCTTTACGATCCGTCGATGGATGCAGACCGGCAGCAGCGCAATGCGCTGGAGCTCGATCTCAGAATCGCCATTGAAAGCGGTGACCTGACGCTTGCCTATCAGCCGCTGGTCGATGCGGGGACGCATGCGCTGACCGGCGTCGAGGCGCTGGTACGGTGGAACCGTCCGGGACACGGCCCGGTTTCGCCCGAGGTGTTCATTCCGATCGCCGAGACCAGCGGCCTCATTGAATCGCTCGGCCTGTTCGTGCTGCGCAAGGCCTGCGAAACGGCCAAGCAGTGGCCGGAACTGAACGTCTCGGTCAATGTCTCGCCCGGCCAGTTCCGCAATCCCGCCTTCACCGATTATGTGCGCTACGTGTTGAAGCAGACGGAGATCGAGGCCAGCCGCATCACGCTCGAGATCACCGAAGGTTATATGATCCAGAATCCGCAGCGCACTCGCCAGTCGATTGAACGGCTGAAGGGGCTGGGGGTTAAAGTGGCGCTCGATGACTTCGGTTCCGGCTTCTCTTCGATCGGCTATCTCAGACAGTTCGGCTTCGACCGCATCAAGATCGACCGCTCACTGGTCATGGGCGTGAACGAGGACAAGCGCCAGCGCGAAATGCTGCAGGCAACGGTGGCGCTCGCCCGCTCGCTCGATATCCCAGTGACGGCGGAAGGCATCGAGACCGAGGGACAGGCGGTCGCCATGCGCCTGTTCGGCTGCGACTGTCTGCAGGGCTATTTGTTCGGAAAGCCTCTGGCGGCCGAGCGAATTACCGAGATGCTGAACGAGCTTCGTACTGCGGAGCAATCAACCCGGCGCCGCCTCGGCGCGGCCTGACGGCGAAATTCCCGGGGCGCGAACTCATCAGCTGCCGATATGCCGTTGGCCGCGTTTTTTCGCCAGCGCGATCTGATGCTGCCGCTGACGGTAGCGCAGCCGGTCTTCCTCTGTCCTCGTGTGATAACAGTGGCTGCAGGAAACGCCTTCCTCATAAAGCGGCGAGGCAATTTCCTCTGACGTGATCGGGTTGCGGCAGGCGTGGCACAGCCGGTGCTCGCCTTCCTTCAAGCCGTGTTCGACGGATACACGCTCATCAAAGACGAAACAGGCGCCCTCCCAGAGGCTTTCTTCCTGCGGCACTTCCTCCAGATATTTCAGGATGCCGCCCTTTAGATGATAGACCTCATCGAAACCCTCGGCCTTCATGAAGGCGGTGGCCTTCTCGCAGCGTATGCCGCCGGTGCAATACATGGCGACTTTGGGCTTGTTGTGCAGCCCCGTATTCCGGCGCACCCAATCAGGAAATTCGCGGAATGTCTTGGTCTTGGGGTCGAGCGCGCCGCGAAAGGTACCGATTGCCGTCTCATAGTCGTTGCGGGTGTCGATGACGATCGTATCGGGATCGGAGATCAGCGCGTTCCAGTCCCGGGGCGCCACATAAGTACCGACAGTCTTATTGGGGTCGATGTTCTCGACGCCCATGGTGACGATTTCCTTCTTCAGCTTCACCTTCATGCGCAGGAAGGGCATTTTCGAGGCGCGGCTTTCCTTGTGCTCCAGGCTTGCAAATTCCGGCTGCGCACGCAGGAAGGCGAGCACGGCGTGAATGCCGGCATCCGGTCCCGCGATCGTACCGTTGATGCCCTCATGCGCCAGAAGCAGCGTTCCCTTGACGTCGTTTTCCTCGCACAGCGCCTGTAGCGGGGCCTGCAAGGTGGCAAAGCGCGGCACGGATACGAAATGGTAGAGCGCCGCTACGAGGAACGGGCCGGTGTGTGTCAGGCTGTCGGTCATGGGCGGGAAATACAGAAAATTGACCGTTCGCGCAATTGCCTTCCGCGCAGGCGACCGACCGTCTTCAGGATCGCGCCTGCCCATCGCTCAATTCGCAGCCGTCAGCCAGAGAAGCTCGATACGCTCCGATTCCTTATCGGGATCATCGGCGAAGACGGTTTCGGCTTTGAGGAGGGCGTGCCGCCGGTCTTCCTGCTGGCGGAAGATGATCGCGTCAAGAAGATGCGCCAGATCGTCGTTGCGGGTGAAGAGCTGCGGCTCGGCTTCGACCAGCTCACAGAGTACGGCAAGGTCATGGATGTGGCCGAGATCCTCAACCAGTTCCTTGGCCGCATCGCGCTTGGCCTTCATCGCGGTCGGCCAGATGTCGCGAAAAAGAGCATGGTAGAGCCGATAATCATAGGTGCGTTTGCGCAGATCATGGAAATCCCCGGCCGATGCATCGCCGTGACATCTGGCAAGTGCCGCCTTTGCCTTGCGAGCGGTGCGGCGCCAGCTCTTCGCCAGCATGCGTGCGTTCTTGCGGTGGCTGCCATCGAAGGAAATGCCATCCAAAGCCGCGATTGCCTCCTTCAGCACGCCTGGGGCTTCTATCAGCCGCCGTTGCAGGCCGCTCTCGGCCTCCGCCATCCAGTCGCGGCGCCCCTCGAGAATGGTGACGATCCGGCCGAGCGCCTCGCTTTCCTCTTGCCCGCGGGCTGAATGCTGCAAATATTGGGCGGTGCCGATGAGCGCGGCAGCGTCGCGGATTGCCGAAAGCGAGCGCGCGGCATCGCGCAGTCTTGCATTTTCCTGTTTCTGGAAATCCGGCACCTCGCGCGCGACGAGCCGGTAGAGCGAGCGCAATCGCTTCAGGTTTTTTCGGAAGGAATGGATCGCCTCGTGTGCACCGTCCGGCCGCTCTTCGAGAAAGGTAATGGCACCTTCCAGCTGCTCAGTCGCGACGCTCCTGAATGCCTCGGTGAAATCGTCGTCAGGCCGAATGCGATAGGCCATGCCTGTCGTGCCCGTATTCTGTGGCAAGGGCCTGGTTGGAGTAGCGGAAATCGCCGGTCACTTCGCGGCCAAGCCAGGCGGGCAGGACGGGGTTGTCAGTTTCCGCCGTCATCTCCACTTCGGCAATCACCAGTCCGCGATGCTCACCGGCAAAGACGTCGACTTCCCAGACGAAGCCTTGATGCGGCACGCGGTAGCGCGTCTTCTCGATGACGACGCCGATCGCGCTCTGCAACAGCTCCTCGGCATCGGCAATCGGGATGTCATATTCGAATTCGTCACGGGTGATGGCACTGCGGCCAATCTTGATCGTCAGCTTCGCTTTCCTGCCGTCGAGGGTGCGAACGCGAACGGAACGGTCGTCCATCGAGGCGATGTAACCCTGCCTCAGGACAGACTTGCTCTCGACGGCGGAACGCCATCCATCGCCGCGTACAAGAAACTTCCGCTCGATCTCTTTCGCCATGTCGGTGAACCTTTTGTGACGATCGCCGCACGGTAGACCAATTTCCAGGCATTTCATACCCTTCTTCTCACGCAGCCGGGTTTTATCTCGACAAGGTTCGGCGAGGGCGTTATTCGGAATGCAAATTTCAATCGTTTCAAGGAGGTCGTGCGACCATGGGCGAGAAAACAGAGAAGCTCCTTTCCATCCTGAAACTCCAGCCGGTCGTTCCGGTCCTGATCGTTGACGATGCCAGGTCGGCGGTGCCGCTGGCCCGCGCGCTCGTCGCAGGCGGCCTGAAAGCAATCGAGATCACCATGCGCACGCCGGCGGCACTTGAGGCCGTGCGCGCCGTCGCCGCCGAGGTCGAGGGCGCCGAAGTCGGCGCCGGCACCATCCTGAATGCCGCCCATTGGGAAGCGGCTGTCGAGGCCGGCTCGAAGTTCATCGTCAGCCCGGGCACGACGCAGGAGCTGATTGATGCCGCCGCCGATTCCGACGTGCCGCTGCTTCCGGGAGCTGCGACCGCCAGCGAAGTCATGGCGCTGCGTGAGGAAGGCTATCAGGTGCTGAAGTTCTTTCCGGCTGAGCAGGCCGGGGGCGCCGCTTATCTCAAGGCACTCTCTTCGCCGCTCGCCGGCACGCTGTTCTGCCCGACCGGCAGCATTTCGCTGAAGAATGCCAGGGATTATCTTTCGCTGCCGAACGTCGTCTGTGTCGGCGGTTCGTGGGTTGCGCCGAAGGAACTGGTCGCTGCCGGCGACTGGACCGGCATCACCAGGCTCGCGGCGGAGGCCGCCGCGCTGAAGGCCTGAGGTTGCATGGGCGGGGATGCGCGCAGGCACAGCCCCCACGCCCAATATTTGTATTTCAGCCGTCGCAAACCTATGTTCTCCTCCGGCCTCAAACAGGGAGACGACGAGGAATGTTCGACGCAAAAAAGCTTCTCGACCAATTCTTGGGTTCGCAGGTGCCGGGTCTCGGCGGTTCAGTCCGCGACAGGGCGGGCGAGGCCATGCAGACGGCAAAGAACAATCCGATGAAGACCGGCGCGATCGCAGCCGTGCTTCTTGGCACCAAGACCGGTCGCAGTATCGCCGGCAATGCGTTGGCGATCGGCGGTCTTGCCGCTATCGCCGGCCTTGGCTATCAGGCCTACAAGAACTATCAGTCGGGCCAAGCGCCCGCGGCCCCCTCGGATGCGCCGTCGGCAAACAATCCGGTGCTCCTGCCGCCGCCCGTCGAATCCGGTTTCGGACCGGCATCGCCTGCTGGCAGCAACGAATTCGTGCTGGTGCTGATCCGGGCGATGATCGCCGCAGCCAAGGCCGACGGCCATATCGACGACGCCGAACGCGCCCTGATCATGGACAAGATCAAGGCCGCTGACGTCAGCGGCGAGGCTGCCGCTTTTATCGAGGGCGAACTAGCGTCACCGACGGATATCGACGCGCTCGTGGCTGCGGCGGTCACGGAAGAACAGCGCGTCGAGCTCTACACCGCCTCGCGGCTGACCATCGATCCGGATTCGCGCGCCGAGCGCGGTTATCTCGATCTGCTCGCCGGCCGGCTCGGCCTCGCCGATCAACTGGTCGACCATATCGAGGCGACGGTGTCATCCGCCAAGACGACCTTGTCACAGTGACATCCAGGCCGGTTGCCTTTATCGGGCGACTGGCCTATCCACTCCCGGAGCCTTCCCCGGTTAAATTGACGCTTTCGTCAATTTAACCGGGGAAGGCTCTGGCATAGGGGAGTGAACATGCGCGATGTTGCAAATTTCAAGGGCTGCCCGGCGCCAAAGCCGGTTACGCTGAAAGGCCGTTTCGTCACGGTCGAGCCCTATCGTCGCGAAGAACATCTCGAGGCGCTGTGGGACGGGCTCGGCGGCATGGGCATCAACCGGCTGCTTCTTTATTTCGCGCAAGACGACTTCTCCGGTATCGAGGATTTCGCCAACTGGCTGGAAAGCGTCTACACCAAGTCCGGCTGGCTCACCCATATCTTCCGTGACAACGCCACAGGAAAGGTCGTCGGCATGGCGAACTACATGCGCGCCGACCCGGCAAACGGTGTCGTCGAAATCGGCGGCGTGGCTCATGGTCGCGAGATGAGCCGTTCGCCGCTGTCCACCGAAGCGCAGTACCTTATGGCCAAACATGTGTTCGAGGACCTCGGCTATCGCCGCTACGAATGGAAATGCGACAATAAGAATGAGGCGAGCAAGATAACGGCACTGCGCTACGGCTTCAGCTTTGAAGGGGTGTTCCGTCAGCACATGATCTCCAAGCATCGAAATCGCGATACTGCCTGGTTCTCGATGATCGACGCCGAATGGCCGCTGATCAACGATGCTTTCGAGGCCTGGCTTTCGCCCGAAAATTTTGACGCGGCCGGCAAACAGATCCGCCGCCTGCAGGATATTCGTGCGGATCTGGAAAAGGAAAGGCTCGCGTGAGCCCGGAAAGCCGCTCGCAGGCGGTCGCCGCCGCTGTCATCCTGCTCGGCGCGGGCATCGTCCTCTATTTTCTGCCGACCATCGTTCTATGGATCGGCAATTTCTCGCCGACGCTGGGGATTACAGTCGGCTTCTGCCTGATCATGGCGTTTTTTGCGGTCTTCTGGCTGCGGGCGCGCTATCAGCGCCACAGAGGAAAATAGTCTACGCTTGCAGGGAGGCCCCGAGCAGGACGGCGCCCATCAGGATGACAAGCAGGGCGCCGAGGATTTCAATGGCGTTGCCAACCCAGACGGAAGCCGTCGAGCCGCGTCCGGAGAGGCGGACGGCCGCACTCTTGGCGGTGACGGCAAGGGTCGCGAGCACGGAAACCGTGATCGCCGTGCCGAGCGACATGGCAGCGACCGAAAGCGCGCCGCCGAGATAGAGGCCGTTCAGCAGCGAGAACGTCATGACAAGCAAAGCCCCGGAGCAGGGTCGAAGGCCGACGGCTACGATCGCCGACCAGGCCTCGCGGACGCTGAACCTGTCGCCGGCGAGCAGGGCCGGATCGGGCACGTGCGTATTGCCGCAGGTCTCGCAGGCCATGCCGGGAACGAAGCTGTGGCCGGCGTTCACGGCCTGCGCCTTGCCGTTGAAGGCATAGGACTGGCGTTCGGCTGCGTTATCCTTCCATTCCAGCATCATGGACACCGGACCGGCCGACGTCGCCACCAGCCGGCGGCGCGGCAGATGGCTTGCCATCGAACGCAGTTTGCGGAACAGCAGCCAGCCACCGAAGAGGATGACCATGATGAAGCTCATGACTTCCATGGCATGAGTGGCTGTCGTCAGCGTAATCCCGGTGCCGCGCAGCACCAGCCAGGCGCCGCCGACCAGCGCCATGGCGACGACGCCCTGAATGAAAGCCGAAATGAAGGAAATAACCACGCCGCGCTTCAGCTCGACCTCGTTGGCGATCATGTAGGAGGAGATGACCGCCTTGCCGTGACCGGGGCCGGCGGCATGGAAGACGCCGTAGGCGAAGGAAAGGCCGATCAGCGATGTCAGCTGCCACGGATCTTCGCGCATGCCCTTCAGCGCACCGGTCAGCGCCCTGTAGAAGGCCTGCTGTTCATAGTTCACGTAGAGCAAAAGCGGCGCAAACGGTCCGCCTGTCGGTTGAAAACTCGGTTCGGCCGTGCCGATGCCGAGCGGCGATTGCGCGTGGGCGAGGCTTGCCGCCGTCAGGAGCGCGAGCAGTGCTGCGGAAAGGATGAGGGACGGGCGTTTGATCAGCATGTGAGCTCCAGCCGTGTGGCGAAGAGTTTGGACATGTTGGTGCCGGTGGGGTCGTTGAAGAAGGCGTCCGTCAGCGACTGCTTGTTTTGCGAGATCACCTCGTCGGCATCCGGCCTTACCACCTGGTGCTTGCAGGCCTTGAAGCCGTCGCCCACCGTTGCCAGCTCGTTATCTGTGGGAAAATCAATCGACGTATAGAGCGTCGGATCGTAGACGCCGAAGGTAAGCCTGCCCTTGAGCGGCATCTTCTCCGCCGGCTTGACCGCAAAGAACATCAGGAGCTGGCCGTTCTTATAGTCGACATGGATGATGTCCGGCTGCTGGACGGTGATGCTCTTCCCGTTGATCGTCAGGTTCATGTAATAATCGTAATCGGCAAGCGATTGCTTCACCGTTTTGCCGACCTGCGCGAGTTCGTTCGGCTCCAGCTTCAGATCGGTGTTCTTGTCGAAATCCATGACGACCGAAGAGGAAAAGACCTCGTCAAAGCGCCAGACATTACGCAGTTCCTCGACGCTGCCGTCAGCGCCGGCCACGACTTCGAGCCGCGCCTCCACAAAGATGTGCGGATGCGCAAAGGCGGCGGCCGGCGCCAGCGAAAGAAGCGCGGTGATCAATGGTATGGATTTGTTCATGCGTCCCGCTGCCTTATTCGCTCGACCCGAGTTCTTGCCAGAAATTGGGACGGAATTGGGACCGGTTTGTCGGTGAGTCCCCATCGGCACCGCTCCATCGTCCGACCGGACAGGTCCCGCCGTGCAGATCTCAAGGATGCTTCTTGAACCAATTGTGCAGGTAATCGACAAAGATCCTCACCTTGGCCGGCAGGTATCGACGGTGCGGATAGACGGCGTAGATGCCGCGGTCGGTCGGGATGTAATCGTTGAATAGCGTCACCAGCTCGCCACTTTCGATCGGCTTGCGGGCGATGAAATCGGGAATAAGGGCGATGCCGATCCCGGCGAGGGCAGCGCGCAGCGTCGCGTGCGGGCTGTTGACCTCGATCGGCCCGGAGACGGCGACGGCGAAGGTTGTGTTGTCAGGATTGTGGAAGCGGATGCTGCCCTGGGTGCGCGAATTGGTATCGACGATAAAGGGAAGATTGGAAATGTCGCTTGGATGCTCCAGATCGGGATGGCGCTCGAGAAAATCCGGCGTGGCGCAGAGGTGGACGCGGAAATCGGAGATCTTGCGGGCGATCATGCCGGAATCTTCGAGCTTGCTGATGCGGATCGCCACGTCAAACCCTTCCTCGATCAGGTCGACGAACCGGTCGTCGGCGGCAATCTCCAGCGAAAGGTCCGGGTTCTCGCCGGCGAAATCGATCAGCGACTGGCCCACGTCGGCGTCGACGAAGGTGCGGGGCACGGAGACGCGCAACCGTCCCTTCAGCTGTGCATTGTTTTCGCGCACGAGATCGGCAAGGTTGTCGATCTCCTTCAAAATATCGGAGGCGCTGCGATAATAGGTGTGGCCGGCCTCCGTCATGGAGAACTGCCGGGTGGTGCGGTTGAGCAGCAGTGCGCCGAGCTCGTCTTCCAATTCACGCACATATTTCGACAACAGCGCCTTTGAGCGGCCGGTGCGCCTGGCGGCGGCGGAAAAGCCCTCAGCCTCGACGACATCGATGAAGGCGCGTATGCGCGTCAAGGTATCCATGGTGCTTTCCTAGAACTGTTTCGGAACATTGAACAAATTGGCCCGTTCTGTTCAATTATTTTTTTGCCCACAGGATCAAAAAATCGCTTGATTATGAAGGCGAATATTCTTATCTCCCAGTCAGCCCAAAGTCGCACGTGCCCATGGGTGTCCGCCGAACCCTCGAATTGGTGAGGAAATCGGTAAGGTACCTGGAATTAACCCCTCCAGTCGCTATTCCGGCCAACCGGAAAATGCGAGGACGCCTGAAGCAACGACGGTGCGGGCCTTTTTGTTCTCTCCCTGCTTTCCATCAGTGGGGGTTACTGAAGAGGCACACCATCATTGCCGGAAGTGCGGTTGGGACTCTCCCTCCAATCCATGGCAGACAAAGCCGAACTTACACCGCGTCCGCGGCGTTGGTTCACTATCCGCGCATCGAGCGCTTGCTATGGTTCCGGGGTCTCCACCGGCTGGTTCCAATGCGAGTTCTCGTATGCCCTTTGTCCTCCGGTTCATGCCGGAGCTCTGGAATTGGAAGAGGGAACTGAAATGACCACCCAGCGCATCCGCGACTTTCTCGCAACCCGACGTCCCGACGGTCCCTGCCTCGTGGTTGACCTCGATGTTATCAGAGACAATTTCCACGCCTTCCGTCACGCCATGCCGGATAGCGCCATTTACTACGCCGTCAAGGCCAACCCGGCTCCGGAAGTGCTGAAGCTGCTCGCAGGCCTCGGCTCCAATTTCGATTGCGCATCCGTTGCCGAAATCGAAATGGCGCTCGAAGCCGGTGCGACTGCTGCCCGCATCTCCTATGGCAACACGATCAAGAAGGAGCGTGACGTTGCTCGCGCGCACGCGCTCGGCGTCAGCCTCTTTGCGGTCGACAGCCACGAGGAAGTCGAGAAGATCTCGCGCGCCGCTCCCGGCGCCCGTGTCTTCTGCCGCGTGCTCACCGATGGCGAAGGCGCCGAATGGCCGCTGTCGCGCAAGTTCGGCTGCGTTCCGCAGATGGCGGTCGACGTTCTCGTCTACGCCCATCAGCTCGGCCTGCAGTCCTACGGCGTCTCGTTCCATGTCGGCTCACAGATGACCAAGGTCGATGCCTGGGATTCGGCTCTGGCCGATGCCAAGCGTGTCTTCGTCCAGCTTGCCAAGCAGGGCATCCACCTGCAGATGGTCAACATGGGCGGCGGCTTTCCGACCAAGTATCTGCGCGACGTTCCGTCCGCGGAAGCTTACGGCAAGTCGATCTATCAGGCGCTGCGCACGCATTTCGGCAACCAGATCCCGCAGACGATCATCGAGCCGGGTCGCGGCATGGTCGGCAATGCCGGTGTCATCAAGGCGGAAGTCGTGCTGATCTCCAAGAAGTCGGACAATGACGACGCCCGCTGGGTCTTCCTCGACATCGGCAAGTTCGGCGGTCTCGCCGAAACCATGGACGAGGCCATCCGTTACCCGATCCGCACGGAGCGCGACGGCGACGAGATGGAGCCTTGCGTGATCGCCGGCCCGACCTGCGACTCGGCCGACGTGCTGTATGAAAAGAACCTCTATCCGCTGCCGCTGTCTCTGACGATCGGCGACGAGGTGCTGATCGAAGGCACCGGCGCTTATACGACGACCTACTCGGCAGTCGCTTTTAACGGCTTCGAGCCGCTGAAGGCCTACGTCATCTAAGGTCTTGTTTCTGCTAGTCCCGTAACCAGCCGGGGCGGCAAATCCACAATTCTCCGAAGTCACCGTCTGAAACGGTTTTGAGTGCGGGAGGCCACGATGGCCGCTGTTCTTGATTCTGTCCGCGCATTCTTTGCGCCCTCCATTTTCACCATCGACGCCGAAAATCCGTCGGATGTCGTCGCGCGTGAAAACCTGCTCGATCGCGTCATGGGCACCGACCGCCGCAAGAAATCGTCGGAGAAAATCCGTCGCAACCGCATTCCGGCCGAAGGACTTGCGCTGGTCGCGCGTGATCGCGACGGTCATCTGATCGGCACGGTACGGCTCTGGAACGTCGAGGCCGGCGTCAACGCCGAAGGCACGCCGATCAACGCGCTGCTGCTCGGCCCCCTGGCCGTCGATTGCCGTCACGGCGGCAAGGGCGTCGGCTCGGCCCTGATGCGCGCGGCAATTCTCGAGGCGAAGAACCGCGGGCATGGCGCCGTCCTGCTCGTCGGCGATGCCGCCTATTACGAGCGTTTCGGCTTCTTCGCCGAAAAGGCTCGCCATCTTGTCATGCCGGGTCCGTTCGAACGTTCGCGCTTTCTCGCGCTTGAGCTCACCGAAGGCTGGCTTGACGGCGCGGCCGGCATGATCGTTCCCTCGGGATGCATGCTGGCCAGCGCGCCGGTTCGCCGCGCAGCTTGAGCTAGGCGCCCGCCGGTGAAATAGGGAACTTTCCCTGCCGGTATTATCCGCGCCGCTGATCATGCGGGCAGGCGGGCCTGTCGTGGTTGCGGCGCGGATTGTCTTTCCAGCCGAGAGGATGAGGCGCAGGTAGCGGCTCACCAGCAGACACGATCGCGTGAAAAGTGCCATGGGCACGCGAAGATACTGCGGCGATATCCTATCTTCGGCCGCATGATCCGTATTTTTTCCCTTCTCCTTTTCTTCTGCCTCCCGTTTGGCGCAACAGGCCTGGCGTCCGCCCAGACCATGGCGTCCGCCGCCGGGCTTGGTCCGCGGCTCGACCAAGCGGCGAGCGATCCGGCAGAGCGCCCGGTCCCTGCTTGCCTTTGGCGAACTTTATCGCAATGGCGGGCGTACGACGCAGGGAGTGCAGGTGGTGCCTGCCGACTGGATCGCGCAATCCTGGCAGCACCGCACCAATTCGCGCTTCTCCGGCGACGAATATGGCTATGGCTGGTTCACGCGTGAGATCGGCGGCGAGCAGGTGCATTTCGCCTGGGGTTATGGCGGCCAGATGCTCTACATCGTGCCGGCGCTCAATCTGACCGTCGTCATGACGTCCGAAGAGAGCGGTCCCTCGGCCCGAAACGGCTACCGGGATCTGCTACATGGTTTGCTGGCCGACATCATCGGCATCGTGCGGGCGGCTTCACCGCAGCGGCGGGCCGAAATCGAAGGATTCTGGGAAACCAGGCCCCATGGCGAAACGCGGGTTCTCCCGAAAGCTTAGATATTCTGATCCATCATCTCTGCCGGGATCTCATCGCCGCGGTGGATACGAACGACAGTGGCAGGAACGCCGGCGACCGTGCAATGTTCGGGGACCGGCTTCAGCACGACGCTGCCGGCGGCGATCTTGCTGAAGGCACCGATTTCGATATTGCCGAGAATCTTGGCGCCTGCGCCGATCATAACGCCGTGGCGGATCTTCGGATGACGGTCGCCCGTCTCCTTGCCGGTGCCGCCGAGGGTGACGTTCTGCAGGATCGATACTTCGTCCTCGATCACAGCCGTTTCGCCGATCACGATGCCCGAGCCATGGTCTAGCATGATGGAAGCGCCGATCTGGGCCGCCGGATGGATATCCGGGCCGAAGACCAGCGAGGCGAGATTGGCGAGCCAGGTGGCGATCTCCCGGCGGCCGGCGCTCCACAGCGCATGGGCGACGCGATGCGTCTGCAGCGCATGGAAGCCCTTGAGGTTCAGAAGCGCATGCAGAAATGTGGTGCAGGCAGGGTCGCGCTCGCGCACGGCGGCGAGATCGGCCTCAACTTTCCGCATGATATCGTCATCGAGCGTGGAAAGGATGAGATCGAACAGATCGCCCGTTTCGACGTGGGCCACCGCGAGCCGCGCCGCCAGCACGCGGGCGAGGATCTCATGGCTGGCGGTCGTATCCGTCACCTGCTCCGCCAGCAGTCGCCGCAATATCGGCTCACGCCCCGCAAGCTTGCCCGCCTCAGCCCGGATCACCGTCCAGACGGATCCGCCATCCGAGGACTGCGGCTGTTGCACAGCCAAACCAGGGCCGGTCGATTTCGGCATTGACGTTTCCTCTGTCAAGTCACGGCCCGGCGGTCGTGGGTGGATTCCATGTTTTGCACAGCCAAGACGATTAGCAAGCGTGATCTTCTAACCGGACGGTTTCAGGCCCAGCGTCGGGTCCGGAAGACGGCGCCAATGATAGAGCACGTCAGGCTCTTTTTCCTCATTGTCTGCGCCGTCGGTCTCTTCGCCGGCGATGAAGCCATGTCGCTCATAGAACGCGCGTGCGCCCGTATTGCGCTGGAAAGTCCAAAGCCGGATATCCTCCATCTCCTGCTTGGCGCGGCCGAGGAGGAGGGAGCCGATGCCGACGCCCTGGAAATCGGGCAGAACATAGAGCTGCTCTATCCAGTCGTCGCCAAAGGCGATGACACCGATGAGCCTGTTTGCCGTGGCCGCGCCGAGAATCGTGCAGTCGCGCAGCAGATGCATGCGCCAATACTGCTCTTCTTCCTCAGGCGTGTGCAGGATGGGCAGCCAGGGCAGGCGCTGCCGGAGCGCCTCTCGCCTGATTTCTGCCGCCGCACGCATGTGCCCGGCGCCGAGTGTCACGAGTTCAGCTTCCTTCGAAGCGTCGTCCATTTCAGCAACGCGGCCTCAAGCCGAGATATCGATGACGCCGCAATCGCCGGCTTCCGAGGCGAAGGCGAGCAGCTTGCCGTTTGCGCTCCAGCTCATCGCCGTGATCGCGCCTTTGCCGGGGCGGCGCAGCAGCGCTTCCTTGTTGTCGGCAATGCGTACAGCGAGGATCATGCCGTCGACGAAGCCGATGGCGAGGATATCCTCCAGCGGATGGAACTTCACTGAGGTCGCCATGATATTGGCGCGGGTGCCGAGCTCCAGCGGTGCCTTGCCCATCGGCCCGTCCTTGCCTTGGAAAGGCCAGACGATGGCAGCCGGCGCCCCCGAGGAGGCGAGCCATTTGCCCTTGGCCGACCAGGAGAGGGATTTCACCTTGGCGGGATAGCCGGTCATGCGCATGTGCCGGGCCTCGGCGCCGGGCTTGCTGTCGAGCTTCCAGCCGTGCAGCGCGTTTTCCTGCATCGAGGTGACGAGAAAGTTGCCATCCGGCGAGAAGGTCACGCCGGTATGCGCGCCTTTCCATTCGAGATCGACCGGTTTGGCGCTCATGCCGACCCAGTGCAGCGACACGCCGTTGTAACGGGCGGCGGCGATGCGCAGACCCTTCGGCGCGAAGGCGATGCCTTCGACGGTGCGCTCCTCTGCGAATTCCTTAGTCGTGCCGTCGGCAAGGCGCACGAGCGAGCTCTTGCCGTAGGAATAGGCGATGGCGCCTTGGGGCCCGGCCGCGACTTGCGAAATCCATTTGCGCGGCGCGCTCGCGAGTTCGCAGACGCTGCCGTCGGCGGCGATGCGCAGGACCTTGCCGTCCTCGCCGCCCGAGATCAGGCTGTCACTATAGGGATCGCGGATTGCGGTGAGCATGCCCTGATGGGCTTCTGAAACCTTCTCGCCGCCGTCCAGCCGGTGAAACGTGCCGTTTGCGCTTGCGAAGAAGGGGACATCACCTAAAAATTCGACGGCCAGAACGTGGCCGTCGACATCAAGCGGCGCAACTGTCGGCATCAGGCGGCTGCCTCGCAGGCCTTGAACGAAGCCTCGAGTTTTTCGCGGTCGAGATCGCGGCCGATGAAAACGAGACGGCTTTCATGCTTCTCGCCATCCTTCCACGGACGCTGGTGATCACCCTCGATGATCATGTGCACGCCTTGGACGACGTAACGCTGGGGATCGTCCTTGAAGGCGATGATGCCCTTGAGGCGAAGAATGTTCGGGCCCTGCATCTGGGTGATCTTCTGGATCCAGGGGAAGAAGCGTTCGGGGTTCATCTGGCCGCCGCGCAGCGACACCGACTGCACCGTCACATCGTGGATCGCCGACATGGCGCCATGGTGATGATGCTCGTGCCCGTGGTGATCATGGTGATGGTCGTGTTCATGACCATGATGATGGTGGTCGTGATCGCAATCCGGGCCGCAGACGTGGTCGTCATGGCCGTGCTCCAGGAAATGCGGATCGTTTTCGAGTGCGCGTTCCAGGTTGAAGGCGCCCTGATCGAGCACGCGGGCGAGGTCGACGCCGGAGCGGCTGGTCTTGTAGACGCGGGCGGCCGGGTTGATGGCGCGGACGATGTCTTCGATCACATCAAGTTCTTCCGGGGTGACGAGGTCGCTCTTGTTGATGACGACGACGTCGGCGAAGGCGATCTGGTCCTCGGCCTCGCGGCTGTCCTTCAGGCGCAGCGGCAGGTGCTTGGCGTCGACAAGCGCGATGACGGCGTCGAGCTCGGTCTTGGCGCGCACGTCGTCGTCCATGAAGAAAGTCTGAGCGACGGGTACCGGATCGGCAAGGCCCGTCGTCTCGACGATGATGCCGTCGAAACGGCCGGGGCGGCGCATCAGGCCTTCGACGACGCGGATCAGGTCGCCGCGCACCGTGCAACAGACGCAGCCATTGTTCATCTCGTAGATTTCTTCATCCGATTCGACGATCAGGTCGTTATCGATGCCGATTTCGCCGAACTCGTTGACGATGACCGCATATTTCTTGCCGTGGTTTTCGGAGAGGATGCGGTTGAGCAAGGTCGTCTTGCCGGCACCGAGATAACCGGTGAGCACGGTGACGGGAATAGGCTTCTGGGTGGAGATCGCGTCGGTCATGAGAACCTCTAAATTAGGCGTACGGCCGAACGGCTAGGGATCGGCCTTTGAGCGGTTGGTCTCATATAATGGCATGGGCACCGCAGTTCAAAGGATTTTATATGTTATAAGATCACGTCGCCGCCCGATGCAGACGATCGCTTTTTCAACGGAGTTCGCCGACGTCGAATGCATCGACATCCTCCAAAAGTTCGACCAGCCCCTTCACCGCATGGGCAATCAAGGCCTCGCCCTTTTTGGCCGTCGCAGCCGCGGCATTGCCAGCCACGCCTTGTTCGTTAATGTCGGACATCTTCCAGCCGAAGGCATGCTGGCCGTAGGCGCGCAGGTGCTTGAAGCGGGTGGCGAATTCCGTCTGCCGCGAGGAAAAATCCTCAGCCTTTGCCATGTCTACCTTGTCGGGGTGAAGCGCCAGCATGACCGAGGTCTCGATATCGCCGCCATGGATGCCGATCGCCTTTTCCTCCGGCGCAATCACGCCATCCGGCAGGCCGAAGCGGGTCCAGCTCGTCGCCACCGCCAGCATGGCAAAGCGGACCCGCGCCTCGGTCGCGACGACCGATATCAGAGGCGAATTGCCGCCATGGGCGTTCAGCATCACGAATTTGCGAATGCCTCTCTTCGCCAGCCCTTCGGCAATGCCGAGCCAGCGGTTGACCGCTTCGTCGAAGGCGAGCGTCTTCGTTCCTTCAACATCCATATGTTCTACGGAATAGCCCACCGATTCGGTGGGCAGGAAGGTGACCGACAGTCCGGCGGGCAGGGCCTTCTTCAATCTTCCGGCGATGCCGTTGGCAATTAGCGTGTCGGTTTCGAAGGGCAGGTGAGGGCCATGCTGCTCATGGGCACCGAGCGGCAGCAGGGCGATCGGGCGGCCTGCGCCGGAGGCACGGACCGAGCCGCTGTCGTCGAAGCGGGGCGAAGGCGTCATCATCCGGTCGTTGCCTCTTGTTTATGACGAGATCATGGGCAATGTCATATCGCAGCGGCGTCGGGGCTTAAAGATCAAAGGGATGGCTATGGGAAAGAAGCATAAGGACGGCAAGAAGAGCAAGTCCAAGAAGAAGGACCAGACGGAGTACACGCTCGTCGATCTTTCTCCGGCGCTCACCCAGGCGGCCCGTTCCATGCGCACCGTGCTCTCGCGCAACCTGTTCGAAAGCGGTCTGTATGCCGGCCAGGACGGCGTCATTCTCTCGCTTGCCGAGAGCGACGGCATGACAGCGGGCGGCCTTGCGCAAAAGCTCGGGGTTAAGGCGCCGACGATGACGCGGACGATCGGCCGCATGGAGGCGCAGGGCTTTCTCGAGCGCAAGCCCGATGCCGAGGATGCGCGCCTCACCAAGGTCTATCTCACTGCGCTCGGCCGTGACAGCGTGCGGGCGATCGAAATGGCGGCCTCGGCCTGTGACAGACTGGCGACGCAGGAATTTTCAGACAAGGAAATCCGCAATCTGGTTCGCCTGCTGAAGGCGATCGACGCCAATCTGCAAGCCGAAACGCATGGTATCGAAGAACCGGACGAAGACTGAAATTTCTCCTGAAAGACGAATTGCCTCCGCCGGTTAAATCTTTTAATTAAACATTTTAAGGGGACCGCGCCGGTTGCCGTGCGGTCTTGCTGTCTTGCGTGCTGCCTGGAGGAGGACACGTGGTCCAGAAGATCAAGCTATCGACAATCGCCGAAACGCTCGGCATTTCAACAGCGACCGTATCGCTCGCCTTGCGCGACAGCCCGCTGGTGGCCGGCAATACGCGGGAGAAGATCAAGGAGCAGGCGCGCGCGCTTGGCTATATCTACAACCGGCGTGCCGCCAGCCTGCGCACCTCACGCTCGGGCATCATCGGTGTCGTCGTGCATGACATCATGAACCCCTTCTACGGCGAAATCCTGAAGGCGATCGAAAGCGAGCTCGACCGCAGCCGCCATACCTTCATTCTCTCCAATCATTATGACAATGTCGAAAAGCAGCGCACCTTCATCGAGACGCTTCTGCAGCTCGGCGGCGACGGCGTCATCATGTCGCCGGCGATCGGTACGCCGCCGGAAGATCTGCAGTTGGCGGAAGAGAACGGCATGCCGGCGATCCTCGTCGCCCGCTCGATGGACGGTCTGGAGCTGCCGACCTATCGCGGTGACGACAGCTATGGCATCTCGCTCGCCACCAATCACCTGATCGGTCTCGGTCACCGCTCGATCGCCATGATCGGCGGTACGGACCAGACATCCACCGGCCGCGACCGCTACCAGGGTTATGTCAACGCCCTGCGCAAGGCGGGCATCGAAGTCGATCCGAATCTGCGCATTCCCGGGCCCCGCTCGAAGCAGGGCGGTTTCGAGGCGGCGGTGCATTTCCTCTCGCTGCCGCAGAAGCCGACGGCGGCGGTCTGCTGGAACGATCTCGTCGCGATCGGCCTGATGAACGGCATTGCCCGCGCCGGTCTGGTGCCGGGCCGCGATATTTCCGTCACGGGTTATGACGATCTTGAGGAAGCCTCGATCGCCACCCCGGCGTTGACGACCGTCTGGAACGGCCAGACCGAAGTCGGCCGTCTGGCTGCGCGTGCACTTCTCGATCGTCTTGCCGGCAGCCACGAACCTGACGGCATGCATCTCATCAAGCCGGAAATGCGCATCCGCCAGTCGACCAGCCCCCATCGGCCCCGCGCCTGAACCAGCCCCGTCCAAGAGGAAAAGCCATGTCCCGCATCGCCATTCTCGTTCCTGGGAAGATACACGAGCGTGTTCTCGAAAGGCTGAAGGATCGTTTTGAGATCATTGCTGTCGCCCGCGAGGAAAAGCTGGCGCTCGACAGCGAGACCGCCGGCCGCATCCGCGGCGTTGCCGTCTCCGGCGCTTTTCCCGGCGCCTGGATGGACCAGTTGCCTGGTGTCGAAGTGATCGCCAGTTTCGGCGTCGGTTATGACGGCATGGATGTGAAGCGTGCAGTCGAAAAGGGCATCGTCGTCACCAATACGCCAGACGTTTTGAACGACGAGGTTGCCGATACGGCGATCGGCCTGCTCCTGAACACGATCCGCGAGTTGCCGCGGGCCGAGGCCTGGCTGCGTGCCGGCAATTGGAAGCCGGGCACGGCTTATCCGCTGTCACGCTTCTCGCTCAAGGGCCGCCATGTCGGGCTCTACGGACTAGGCCGCATCGGGCTTGAGATCGCCAAGCGGCTGGAACCGTTCAAGGTGAAGATCAGTTATCACACGCGTTCGCGCCATGCGGAGGCGCCCTACGATTATCACCCGACGTTGAAGGGATTGGCTGAGGCGGTGGACACGCTGATCGCCATCGTTCCGAAGACGCCGCAGACGCATAAGACGATCGACGCCGATGTCCTGGCCGCTCTCGGTCCGGATGGGGTTCTCGTCAATGTCGGCCGCGGCTGGACCGTCGACGAAGAGGCGCTGAGTGCCGCCCTCGCATCAGGCGCGCTCGGTGCGGCCGGCCTCGATGTCTTCTACGAAGAGCCGAGCGTGCCGTCCGGCCTGCTGGAACCGGCCAATGCGGTGCTGCTGCCGCACGTTGCCTCGGCCTCCGTGCCCACGCGCATGGCGATGGCCGATCTGGTTGCCGACAATCTCATCGCCTGGTTCGAGAAAGGGGCAGCGCTGACGCCGGTGCCGGAGACGCCGCAAAAAATTCAGCGCGGCTGAGCTTGACTGCCTCCTAGGCGGTCGCCGGTGCCGTGATAACCGGACGTTTGCCGCCGGCGTAGCTGCGGACGGCGTCGCCGAAGGCGGCAAACAGCTTGTTCGACGCCTTGTCGGTTTCGGCCCAATATTCCGGGTGCCATTGCACGCCGACGGCGAAGGCCTTGGCGTCGATGACGGAAACGGCTTCCACGGTGCCGTCTTCGGCGGTGGCTTCCACCTGCAGACGCGGTGCGGTTCTGGCGATCGCCTGGCGATGCAGCGAATTCACGCGGATATCGCCTGGACCGAGAATGCCTGCTATGCAGGAGCCTTCCTTGACATGGATGGTCTGGCGGATGGCATACATGCCGTCACGGTCGACACCTTCCGGCCGGCGATGATCCCAGATGCCGGGCTGCTCATGGATCTCGCTTGCCAGCGAGCCGCCGAGAGCGACATTCAGTTCCTGAATGCCGCGGCAGATGGCAAGCAGCGGGATGGCACGGTCGATGGCGCGGCGGATCAGCGGCAAACTGGTGGCGTCGCGGGCGGGGTCGAAGGGGCCGTCCCTGTCAGTCGCCTCGGCGCCATAGAGTGAGGGATGCACATTGCTGGCCGAGCCTGATACCAGCAGACCATCGACGCGGTCGAGCACCGCGTCGGGATCGTAGCCTGCCTCGAAGGCGGGGATCACGAAGGCCATGACACCGGCTGCATTCAATGCGGCACCGACATATTGATGCTGCACGGCATGCCAGGTCGCGCCGTCAAAGCTGCGGATATCGGCAGGAATGGCAACGATTGGTTTCGTCATATTTGCACCGGTAAAATCTTCTGCTCGTCGTTTTTGCCGCCAGAACGGCGGTGGAGTCAACGCATGGCTTTGTCCGACGACCAATTGCACCGCAAACGGCGCCGCGGCTCCGCGGCTCGCGCTAAGCTGCTGATTTTGATGGACGCCTCGCGCGCTCCCTATTGCTATCCTGATGCCAAAGGCTAATAGACTAAAGCTTGAATCGCGGCCCTCTCCATGCTTAGCTCTGCCCTCGCTGCGGGTAGGGATGGATTGGCCGCGCAGTGCCATCTGTACGGGAGGTTTTTTGATGGATCGTCGTTCGTTTTTCAAGAAGGCGGGAACCGCCAGTGCCGGCGCGGTTGCGGCAACGGCGCTGGCGGCGCCTGCGATCGCGCAAGAGAATCCGAAGATCGCTTGGCGCATGACGTCTTCGTTTCCGAAGAGCCTGGATACGATCTATGGCGGTGCCGAAGACATCGCCAAACATGTTGCCGCTGCGACCGACGGCAATTTCACCATCCAGCCTTTCGCGGCCGGTGAAGTCGTGCCGGGCCTGCAGGCTGTCGATGCGGTGGCCGCCGGTACGGTCGAGGCAGCCCACACCACCTCCTATTATTTCGTCGGCAAGGATCCGGCCTATGCCTTCGGAACAGCCATCCCGTTTGGATTGAACAGCCGCCTGACCAACGCCTGGTTCTACGAAGGCAATGGCAATACGCTGATGAACGAGTTCTACGCCACGCAGGGCATGTATGCCCTGCCGGCCGGCAATACCGGCGCACAGATGGGCGGCTGGTTCCGCAAGGAAATCAACACGCTTGACGATCTGAAGGGCGTGAAGATGCGCATTGCCGGCCTTGCCGGACGCATCATGGAGAAGGTCGGCGTCGTCCCACAGCAGATCGCCGGCGGCGACATCTACCCGGCGCTCGAAAAGGGCACGATCGATGCGGCGGAATTCGTCGGCCCCTATGACGACCTGAAGCTCGGCTTCCACAAGGTGGCGAAGTACTACTATTACCCGGGCTGGTGGGAAGGCGGCCCGACGGTGCACGCCTTCTTCAATCTGGATAAATGGAGCAACCTGCCGAAGCACTATCAGGCAGCGCTCACCGACGCCTGCGCCTTCGCCAACACCAACATGCTGGCGAAATACGACATGAAAAACCCGACGGCGCTGAAACAACTCGTTGCCGAGGGTGCGACGTTGCGCCCGTTCAGCCAGGAGATCATGGAAGCCTGCTTCCAGGCGGCAATGGGCATCTACGGCGAAATCTCGGCCAATAACCAGTATTTCAAGAAGATCTACGAGGATCAGACCGCCTTCAAGCGCGACGCCTATCTGTGGATGCAGCTTTCGGAATACACCTTCGATACGTTCATGATGATCCAGCAGCGGGCCGGGAAGCTTTAGGTTTTCCGCGACCGACATCGACGCTTTAGGCGAATGCAAGAAAAACCCCGGATCGTTGATCCGGGGTTTATTTTTGTTTGGCTATTTGGCAGGCGCGGGCGGGGCTCCCGGCAGGCCGTTCAGCGGCGGCAGGGTAAGGCCCGGTATCTGCGGCGAGCCGTTGCCGCCGCCGCCCACCGGCGGCAGGCCGAGCTGGCCGCTAAATCCCGGCACTTCGATCTTGATCGAATTCGGATCGACCTTGGGGCCATGGTCAAGCCAGTAGGTCACCGATTGCGGCCAGAAGATCACGATCGCAACCAGAATAATCTGCATGCCGACCCAGGGCAGGGCGCCCATGTAGATATCGGAGGTCTTGACATCCTTGCTGGCGATCGAGCGGAGGTAGAACAGCGCGAAGCCGAAAGGCGGATGCATGAAGCTGGTCTGCATGTTGACGCAGATCAGGACACCGAACCAGATCAGGTCGATCCCAAGGCTGGAGGCAACGGGCGCGAGCATTGGAATGACGATGAAAGCGATCTCGAAGAAATCGAGAAAGAAAGCCAGCACGAAGATGAAGATGTTGACGAAGATCAGGAAACCGACCGGCCCGCCGGGGATGCCCGACAGCATGTGCTCGATCCACCGCGAACCATCCATGCCCTGGAAGACCAGGCTGAAGCAGGTGGAGCCGACCAGGATCATCACCACCATTGATGTAATATGCGTGGTCGATGTCATTGCTTCGCGGATTAGCGGCCAGGTGAGACGGCGGTTCATGGCTGCCAGCGCCATGGCGCCGACGACGCCGAGCGCGCCGGCTTCCGTCGGTGTCGCAAGGCCCATAAAAATCGTACCGAGCACGAGGAAGATCAGCACGATTGAGGGCACCATGCCCATCAGCACTTTCGCCAAAAGCGTCCAGTTGAAGTCGCCGCGCACCTCTTTCGGCAGCGGCGGCATCGATTTCGGCTGGATGATCGACATCACCAGGATGAAGAGCACGAAAATCGTCACCTGCAGGATCGAGGGGCCGATGGCGCCGAGATACATGTCGCCGACCGATCTGCCAAGCTGGTCGGCGAGAACGACGAGCACGAGCGAGGGCGGGATCACCTGGGTGATGGTGCCAGAAGCGGCGATGACGCCGGTGGCAAGGCGCGGACTGTAGCCGTAGCGCAGCATGATCGGCAGCGAGATCACCCCCATGGTAATGACGGAGGCGGCTACCGTGCCGGTGATGGCGCCGAGCACGGCGCCGACGAGGATGACGGCATAGGCGAGTCCGCCGGGAACGCCGCCGAAGAGCTTGCCGGTGCCTTCGAGCAGATCCTCGGCAAGACCGCAGCGTTCCAATATCGCGCCCATGAAGGTGAAGAAGGGAATGGCGAGCAAGAGGTCGTTGGAGACGATGCCGAAAAAGCGCAGCGGCAGCGCTTGCAGAAAGGCTTCGCTGAAATGGCCGGTGACGATGCCGATGATGCCGAAGAACAGGCCGACGGCCGCGAGTGAAAAGGCGACCGGAAAGCCGTAGAGCATGAAGATGACCATGCCCAGGAACATGGCCGGCGGAATGATGCCGAAATCAAACAAATCCGTTCCTCCCGGGAGCGCTACTGCAGTGGCTTTTCGTATTTGGTGTCGATGCTGATTTGGCCGGTCAGCGCTGCGATCCGCTTGATCAACTCGGAAACGCCCTGGAGGGAAAGCAGCGCGAAGCCGGCGACGAGGATCAGCTTTACGGGCCAGCGGATCAGCCCGCCGGCATTGGCCGATATTTCCCCCTGCCGGTAGGAAAGCGCGAAGAAGGGCCAGCAGAGCCAGGTGAGGAAGACGCAGACGGGGATGAGGAACAGGATGAGGCCGACAATGTCGATCCAGATCTTCGCCTTGTCGGACACTGCGCCATAAATCAGATCGACACGAACGTGCTCATTGTTGCGCAGAGCATGCGAGGCGCCGAGCATGACGACGAAGGCAAAGAGGTACCACTGGATCTCAAGCCAGCCGTTCGAACTGTAGTTGAAGGTGTAGCGAACGATGGCATTACCGGCGCTGATGAGACAGCAGAACAGGACCATATATTCGGAAAGTTTGCCCATGATCCGACTGATCGAATCAATCAGCCGGCTTGCCGCCAAAAGTGTCGACATTCGTTTCCCTTGTTCTTGTCCTGCCATTTTTCGGCAGCTTTCCCTCTTTCGAATCGGTGTAGACCACGGCTTTTGAAATTGGAAGGATAAATGCCTTTGGTTAGAGCATAGTCTAAGTCGCAACAGGCGGCCGTCGATGTTTTAACAACCTAAGCGTGGATAAATTATTTCCTTATTCTCGCCAGGAGGATGCATGATCTCGCGTAGGCTGTGGCGTTCATCCGCTGGTTTTAGAAAATTTGACCAAATGTCTGATTCGATTGAAATCAATTTTTAAAGGGTTGGGCTTAGAATCCCCGCGCACAGGGAAAGTGTGGATGAAGCCAGATAACCCGAACAGGGTCCCTATTGATGTGTATTTGTCGTTTGTGAGCTCCCTTTCCGGGAACCGCATGACGCTTCTTGTCGGCGTGATCGTCCATGTCGCGACGTGCCTTGCTGTGGCTGCCAAGACGCAATACCCCATCTACATCCTGCTGTCGGTTGCCTTCCTTCTGGTCTTCAGCGCTCGCATGGCCATTTTCCGGCAGTTCGATCATGTCAACAAGCAGAGCCTGTCGCGCGCGGGAATCGAGCGTTGGGAGCGGATTCTTGTTGGCGCCGGATCCTGCACCACCGCACTCCTCGGCATCGCCAGCGGCTACGCTATCTTCGTCGTGCACGATTCCTTTGCGGAGCTTGCCTGCATTTCCGTCACCATGGCGACCATGGTTTCCGTTGTCGGGCGCAACTACGGCTCGCGCTTCGCAGTCGACCTCCAGACGGCCTTCTGCTGCCTGCCGATGATCGTCGGCAGCCTGCTGGCGCTCGACTTCTATCGCGGCGTGCTGTCGATCTTTCTCATCCCCTTCTGGCTGACGACGCGGGCGATGGCGAACGGCGTGCGCGAATTTCTGTACGAGAATGTCATCGCGCGCCGGGAAATCACCATCATCGCCGACCGTTTCGACACGGCGCTCAACAACATGCCGCATGGCCTCGTCATGGTCGATGACGAAAACCGCATCCAGGTCGTCAACCGCAAGGCCTGCGAACTGCTGAAAATCGGCGCGCCGGAGCGGCTGAAGGACCGCGATCTTGGCGCCGTGCTGCGCTATGGCGCACGCTATAGCTTCATGGACGCCTCACAGCCGGAGCTCATCCTGCGCCAGCTCACCCAGGTGGCCGAAGGCAACTTGTCGCGCACGCTCATTCACTTTCCCGAGGCCCTGTCGCTCGAATTCTCCGCCAGCCGCAGAGCTGACGGTGGCGCCGTGCTGATCTTCGAAGACGTATCCAGCCGTGTGAAGGCCGAGCAGAAGATCATGCACATGGTCCGCTTCGATGCGCTGACCGGCCTGCCCAACCGTGAATATTTCGGCCAGCTGGTGCAGGAGTATCTCGCCAAGAATCCGAGGAAATCGGGGCCGCTTGGCTTTATGGTGCTCGATATCGACGAGTTCAAACATGTCAACGACATGCGCGGTCACGTCACCGGCGACCATCTGCTTTGCGCCATCGCCGCCCGCATCAAACAGGTCTGTGGCAGCGCCATCCTCGGCCGGTTGATGGGCGACCAGTTCATCCTGTTCTTCCCGCATGCGAAGGAGCCGGCCTCACTCGATCTCGAGATCCGTCGCGTGCACGCTGGGATTCAGGGCCATTATGACGTCGACGAGCTGACCTTCCTCATTTCGCTTAGTGCCGGTTACGCCATTCTCGAAAGTTCCGCTTTTGCGATGGACGAATGGAGTGTCAAGGCGGATCTTGCGCTGTTCGAGAGCAAGTCTCGCTTCAAGGGCGGCATATCAGGCTTCGAGCGCGAGATGGACGGGCGCTATATCGAGCAGCAGAAGCTGAAAGCAGATCTTCGCGAGGCGGTCGCGGCGCAGGCGCTGCACCTCGTCTTTCAGCCGATGTTCCGGGCTGACGGTTCGCGCATCGAATGCGCCGAGGCGTTGGCGCGGTGGGTGCATCCGGAGAAGGGCTCGATCCCGCCCGACGTCTTCATTCGGCTCGCCGAGGATATGGGCATCATCTCCGACATCACCCGTTTCGTGCTGTCGCAGGCCTGCAGCGAATGCATGACCTGGCCGGAGCACATCGCCGTCTCGGTTAACCTCTCGGCACGGGATTTGCGCGATGCCGACATTTTGTCGGTGGTCGCCGACGCGCTTGCCCATTCCGGGCTCAACGCGGCGCGGCTGCATCTCGAAGTCACCGAAAGCTGCCTGATCGACGAGCCGCAGGCTGTGCGCGCGATCCTGGCGGAACTCAGAGCCCGCGGCATCACCATTGCGATCGACGATTTCGGCACCGGCTTCTCCAGCCTCAGTTATCTCGACACGCTGCCGCTCGATATCGTCAAAATCGACCGCTCCTTCGTGCGGAATATCGTCGAGGATACTCGCCGCCTCAAGCTGCTGCGAGGGACGGTCAATCTCGCCCGGGAACTCGGTCTGAAGATCGTCATCGAAGGTGTCGAGACTGACGAGCAGCTCGCTCTACTCAACAAACACCGCAGCACCGATCTGGTACAGGGCTATGTTTTCTCGCGGCCGGTGCCTTCCCAGAACATCCCACTCCTGCAGCAGGGTGTCGGCCGCCGCGCCGTCCAACGTCGCCGCAACAAGGTCGCCTGAGCCTTCGGTAGCCGCCGATGTTCCTTGTGATACCCCGCCGTTAACCTTAATACTTTATAAACGGCCCGAATTATCGGATTTTCTTGCCTAAACCTCACTGACGTATGATTAATGATCCGTTAACGAGTGGATCAAAATATGTCAGACACACTGTTCACGCGTAGTGATTTCAGTACGAAAATTTTGGAAATTCTGGATCATGTCGAATATCGCCGCGTCGAAAGCAGCGAAGACATGGAGGAGGTGGAGCGGCTGCGCTACAAAGCCTACAAGGCCCACGGCGCGCTGTCGCTTGCCCCGGAAGGCCTGTTGGACGATGTCGATTTCGACAGCCATGCCTATATCTTCGGTCTCTACTATTATGGCGAACTGGTCAGTACGATCCGAATTCATTATGTGACGCCGGAGCATCGTATCAGCCGGTCCGGAGAGGCCTTTCCCGAGGCGATGGATGAGCTTCTGGACGCCGGGCTAACCTTGATCGACCCGGCGCGTTTCGCGGCCGACCCGGAGCTCACCGCCAACATGCCATGGGTTCCCTACCTGACGCTGAGACCCGCCATCGTCGCGGCAGCGTATTTCCGGGCTGACCGCGTTATTCAGTCCGTTCGGCCCCCGCATGCCGCCTTCTACAAGCGGGTCTTCTATGCCGATACTATTGTGCCCGGCCGACTGGCGGAGAGTTACGGGGTTGATGTGACGCTGATGGCGACGAATGTGGTGGAGGTCGGGCGCAAGCTGTTGACGCGCTATCCCTTCTTCATCTCCAGCGCCAGCGAACAGCGCATGATGTTTTCGCGCAATCCCCACGATACGCTGCCGCCGCTTACCATCATCCCGACGGCGCGCTTCGTGCCGCAAGGTGAACTCGGCACCGACCTGCCGCTGTAATTTCTCCTGCTCTGCGAATGAGGAGAGGTTAAGCAGCAGTGAGGAGATCCGCAGCCGGCGCCCTCACGTTTTTCCTTGCGGAAGAAGGTGGCTTGGAACCCGCGGCTGCGGCATTCTCGTGCATTGCGCTTTCGCCTGTCATTGTGTAATTCGTGCAGGCAGGGACTTCCCTCGGCCTAAGAGGGAATCAGGCAGCGCAAAAGCATTTCAGGGAGACGATATTTATGGCCGAACATCATACCGGACCGGTCGAGACCGGCGCGCCGATGGATTACAAGGAACATGAGCAGACCTACAACATGTTCATTGCCGGCACGAAATACGGCACGATGCTTCTCGTCGTTCTCCTGCTCGCGATGACCGCCGGTTTCTTCGGCGGCGCCGGCCTTCTCGGCGGTCTCTTCGTCTTCATCGTTCTTCTCGCCGCCGGCATCTTCCTGTTCCGCTGATCGCGGCTGGCGCATCGGCCTGAAAATCGCAATCGATTTTCGGCAAACACGATGTGTCTATTCAAGGGAGTTGGAGCGTCTTTGTGCGTCCGGGGGGACGCAGGCGCTCTAAGGGGAGGGGAGGCTTCTCCGAAGCCTTGTGAACTAGGTGCTTGGCCTGCGCAGGCGAGCCTGCGGCGGTCTGGCTGACCCGGAGGAGGGGGCAGTTGGGCAATATTGTTTTCGTTGCAAGGGAAACCACGGAAGGGGAGACGCGTGTCGCGGCCTCCGCCGAGACCGTGAAGAAGATGAAGGGTTTCGGTTTCGACGTCGTCGTCGAGGCCGGCGCCGGTGCGGCTTCGCGCATTCCGGACGCCGAGTTCGAGGCCGTAGGCGCCAGGATCGGCAGTTTTGCCGATGCAGCCTCCGCCGACGTGGTGCTGAAGGTGCGCCGCCCGAGCCCATCGGAAATCGCGGGTTACAAGAGCGGCGCCGTTGTCATCGCGATCATGGACCCCTACGGCAATGACGAGGCGATTGCCGCACTGGCAAGCGCCGGGCTTTCGACCTTCGCCATGGAGCTGATGCCGCGCATCACCCGCGCGCAGTCCATGGACGTGCTCTCCTCTCAGGCCAATCTCGCCGGCTACCAGGCCGTCATCGAGGCCGCGGCGGTCTACGACCGCGCCATGCCGATGATGATGACGGCGGCAGGCACCGTGCCGGCGGCCAAGGTCTTCGTCATGGGCGCCGGCGTCGCCGGTCTTCAGGCGATCGCCACCGCGCGCCGCCTGGGTGCCGCAGTCTCGGCGACCGACGTGCGCCCGGCCGCCAAAGAGCAGGTCGCCTCACTCGGCGCCAAGTTCATCGCCGTCGAGGACGAGGAGTTCAAGGCGGCGGAAACGGCCGGCGGTTATGCCAAGGAAATGTCCGCAGACTATCAGGCGAAGCAGGCAGCCCTCGTCGCCGAACACATCGCCAAGCAGGATATCGTCATCACCACGGCTCTCATTCCCGGCCGGCCGGCGCCGCGGCTCGTTTCGCGCGCCATGCTTTCCTCGATGAAGCCGGGTGCGGTCGCCGTCGACCTCGCGGTCGAGCGCGGCGGCAATATCGAAGGGGTCGTTGCCGGCGAGGTCGCCGACGTCGACGGCGTCAGCGTGATCGGCTTTGCGAATATGCCGGGCCGGGTCGCGGCCAGCGCCTCGGCGCTTTACGCCAAGAACCTCGTCACCTTCCTCGAGACGATGGTCAACAAGGAAACGAAGGCGGTCGTCGTCAACCTCGACGACGAGCTCGTCAAGGCGACGATGCTGACCTATGCCGGCGACGTGGTTCATCCCGCCTTCGGCGGCGCGAAGAAGGGAGATATGTGATGGCCAGTGAAGCAATGGACAGAGCGCTGCAGCAGTTGAACGAAGCGGTGACGGCCGTTGCCACCGCAGCCGCGCAGGCTCCGGAAGCGGCTAGTGCGGCGACGGGCGGGGCGATCGATCCCTTCGTCTTCCAGCTGGCGATCTTCGTCTTGTCGATTTTCGTCGGCTATTACGTCGTCTGGTCGGTGACGCCGGCGCTGCATACGCCGCTGATGGCAGTGACCAACGCGATCTCGTCGGTCATCGTCGTCGGCGCGCTGCTGGCGGTCGGCATCTCCACAAGCGGTCTTGCGACCGGTTTCGGTTTCGTCGCCCTGGTGCTGGTTTCGGTCAACATCTTCGGCGGCTTCCTGGTCACGCAGCGCATGCTTTCGATGTACCGCAAGAAGGACAGGTGAGGGATCGATGACCAGTATCGCAGCTTTCCTCTACCTCGTTTCCGGCGTTCTCTTCATTCTGGCGCTGCGCGGCCTCTCCCATCCGGCCACCAGCCGCAAGGGCAATCTCTTCGGCATGATCGGCATGGGTATCGCCATCCTGACGACGCTGGTGCTGGCGACGCCCAACTTCGGCGGGTTCGTGCTGATCATCCTCGGCCTTGCCATCGGCGGCAGCGTCGGCGCCTATGTCGCCCGCACCATCGCCATGACCTCGATGCCGCAGCTCGTCGCCGGCTTCCACTCGCTGGTCGGGCTTGCCGCCGTGCTGGTGGCTGCCTCGGCGCTCTATACACCAGCTTCTTTCCGTATCGGCGAGATCGGCCATATCCACACCGAGGCCCGCATCGAAATGGCGCTCGGCGTGGCGATCGGGGCGCTGACCTTCACCGGCTCGATCATCGCCTTCCTGAAGCTTGACGGGCGCATGTCCGGCAAGCCGATCCTGCTGCCCTACCGGCACCTGATCAATGCAACCCTGCTGGCGCTGATCGTGCTCTTCATCATCGGCCTTGCCGCGACCGAAAGCCATTTCGACTTCTGGGCGGTCGTGGCACTGTCGCTGGCGCTCGGTGTTCTGCTGATCGTGCCGATCGGTGGCGCCGACATGCCCGTCGTCGTTTCGATGCTGAACTCCTATTCCGGATGGGCTGCGGCCGGCATCGGCTTCACGCTCGGCAATCTGGCGCTGATCATCACCGGCGCGCTCGTCGGCTCCTCCGGCGCCATCCTGTCGTATATCATGTGCAAGGGCATGAACCGCTCCTTCATCTCCGTCATTCTCGGCGGTTTCGGCGGCGAGACGGCGTCCGGCGGGAGCGATACGTCAGACAGGACGGTCAAGCTCGGCTCCGCCGAGGATGCGGCCTATCTGATGGCCAATGCCTCGAAGGTCATCATCGTGCCGGGATACGGCATGGCGGTCGCTCAGGCTCAGCATGCGCTGCGCGAATTGGCCGATAATCTCAAGAAGAACGGCGTCGAGGTGAAATATGCGATCCACCCGGTCGCAGGCCGCATGCCCGGCCATATGAACGTGCTGCTGGCCGAAGCCAATGTTCCCTATGACGAGGTCTTCGAACTCGAGGACATCAATTCGGAATTTGCCCAGGCCGATGTCGCCTATGTAATCGGCGCCAATGACGTCACCAATCCGGCTGCGCGCGACGACAAGACCTCGCCGATCTACGGCATGCCGATCCTCGACGTCGATCGGGCGAAGACCTGCCTTTTCGTCAAGCGCTCGCTTGGTTCGGGTTATGCCGGCATCGACAACACGCTGTTCTACAAGGACGGCACGATGATGCTGCTCGGCGACGCCAAGAAAATGACCGAGGATATCAACAAGGCGATCGCGCATTGAGCCGATGAGCCGCCCTTCGGGGCGGCTTTCTCATATCTCGCCCGGCACCAGCGTCATCTTCTCGACGCCGATCGCCAGGTTCAGCCCTTCCTGGGCCTGAACATTCAGCGGCTGCAGCATGAAAGCCTTATTGGTGCCGCCGGCGATCACTTTGGCGCCGGCGCCCGCACCGATGCTCGCATCAGCGCCGACTCCGTAATATTCGCCGGCAAGGGCGAATTGCGGCATATCGGTGCCGGTCTTTGCCAGGACCTGCCAGATCATCACGCTCTTGCCCGTCTGGCCGATGTCGAGGCCGAATTTTTCGATCTTGCCGGCATAGACCGCCTTGGCGCCGCCGGCTGCCGGTGTATAGGTGCAGATGAGGTTCTTCTGCGAGGTGACGATCAGACCCTGACCGCCATCCGATCCGCAGACCAGACGGCCAAGCGTCACATAATTTTCCGCGCTCGCCGGGCTAACCCAGGCAGCCGCGGTCAGAGCCGCGGTGGCGATCATCGTTTGCTTGAACATGGTCCTTCTCCTTGAAAACGACCTGTCCGAAACGGGTTGAGGTGGCGATTGTTCCTGGGTTATCCCCGCTCCAGCGTGGCGCGCTGGGCTATCAGTACCCATAACAGGCCTTCAGGCCGGAAATCGACCTGCACCGTGCCACGGAAGGCGGCAGCGGCATGCGCCTTGATGACGGTCGTGCCGAAGCCCGAGCGCGACGGCTCGGTGACCGCCGGGCCGCCGCGCTCCTCCCAGGTGAAGCGGAGCAGGGCATCCGGCTTGCTTTCGTCCCTAACATCGTGCCAGTCGAAGCGGACGCGCCCCTGCGGAACGGAGAGCGCACCATATTTCACTGAATTGGTGGCGAGCTCATGCAGGGTAAGGCCCAGGTTCTGCACCGCATCCGGCTTCAGGACGAAATCTTCGCCTGTGATTTCGATCTGGTCGCGCGATTGCGGGAAGGCCTGCAGATGGATATCAACGACCCGCCGGAGCGACACGCCTCCCCATTGCTCGCTCGTCAGGAGCTCTATTGAACGCGCCAGCCCCTCAAGGCGGTCGGCGACGGCAGCCTGAAAGGTTTCGACGCTGTCGGCCTGTTTGGCCAGCTGGCGCATCATGGCCTGAGCAAGCGTGAGAAGGTTCTTGGTACGATGGACGAGTTCATGCATGACGAACCGCAGCCGGTCCTCGGTCTGGCTGCGATCGAATGAGGCGTTCGAAAGAGCGATCGCCACCTGGTTCGCCTCGATGACGCTTGTTTCAACCGGTGAGACGATGTGGCCCTGACCCATGCGGTTCGCCATGTCGGCAATCTCGCGAATGGTGGTGCGGACCTGTCTCGCGACGGCATAGGCGGCCAGTACGGCAACGAGCACGAGGGCAACTCCTCCGATGATGAGGAAACGCCAGGTGCTGAGAATCGACGCCTGCGCCACCGGCCCCCAGATCACCGTCTTCCAGGACCAGCCGGGAATTTGTGCATAACCGAGGAGCATGTGCGGCAGGATCGTCTTGTCTTCGAATACGCCCCGGGAAAAACTGAGCGCCGGCAGGATGCGCGGATCGAAGGGCGTGCCGGGTTCGAGGGCAGTCGGGCCGGCGGCAACGACCACGTGACCACTTTGATCAAGCACAGCCGCCGACCATCCAGGGGCTAGACCCTGGGTCGTTACGAGCCGGCCGAGATCCTGGGCATCCTGTGTGATGATGAGGGCGGAAACGGGATCGTTCTTTCTCGGCAGGATGACATTGTAGACCCAGTCACCGCTGGTTCTGCCGCGGACCACATCCGACGCTTCGATGTGACCGGATTTCATTGCGGCATCGAGGGCGGCGATGTTTGTCGTCTTTCCGAGCTCCGCGCCGAAAGGTCGGCGTGTGTTCAGCAGTTGCTGGCCAGTTGCGTCGACAGCTTGGACGTAGAGCGCATTGTTCCGCAGAGCTGCTTCCGTGCGCTGGTGGAAGGAGGCGAGATCGCCGTTTTCGAGTTCCGGGGAGCTCGACAGCAGCCGCAACGTCGTCGCCATATCCTGAAGCTGGCGATCGATGATGCGCGACAGGGCAAGCGCGTCCTGCGCCGTCTCGCGCTTTAGCGTGGAGCGCTGGTTGTCCTCCAACTGCAGCAGAAGCAGCGTCACGAAGGCGAAGATCGGCAACGCGATCGCCACCGCCATGGCAACGAGATAGGTGCCGATCGAAGCTTTGGGAAAAAACAGCGCCACGATCTTCATTTATTGCGCGCCGCCGCCACAAGTCCCGATATTGCCGCGTCCTTTGTGCGTCTTGAAAGATGTGCGGCGCTGCTGTGCGCGCTGTCCGCAACAGTTTTCGTCTGCGGTCAGGAAAGCAAAGATCCGCATCTCTCGCAAACCGCCCTCAACATGTTTTCGCACACCCCGATAGCGGGCTATCGAAGCAGCCGCATGTTAGGGTGAGCAAAAGCAGGTTGCAACATCGTATAACATGCCACGGAAGACGGTGGCGGTCTTTCCGTCTCTCTTTTCAAAGCGATGCGGCGCCTTCATAACAACTTATTCCGCCACCCGTTGCTGCACGCGCACCGGGCCCGGTCATCGATAAAGATTCTGCCGGAGATTTTCTGCAACGCCAAGGTTCGGGGCATCCGATGGCCCGATCGCCCCAATTCACATTCTTAGCCGGCTGGAGCGCCCACTCGGGCGAGACCATCGCGGGCCGGCTGGTATTTCGGGTCAAGCCCGACCGCATGGCGATAGGAGCGGGCAGCCTTGGCCTTGTCGCCGCGACGTTCGTAGACAAGAGCCTGGTTGGCCCAGGATTCGGCGATATTGCCGTTGAGATCGATCGCGTGATTGAAATCGGCAAACGCGTTGTCGTCGTCATTCAGCGCGATGTAGGAGATGCCGCGGCCATTATAGGGCTCGGGCGAATTCGGGGCGAGCGAGATGGCTTTCGAGAAATCGTCGATTGCCTTATCCTGCTGGTTGCGCTTCTGATAGATCAGGCCACGATTGTGATAGGCGCGACCATCGGTCGTGCCGAGCTGGATCGCCTTGCTGAAATCGTTGAAAGCTGCATCGTCCTGTCCGGCCATGCGATAGACATTGCCGCGGCCGATATAGGCGACGTCGTAGCTCGGATTGATCTGCAGGGCGGCATTGTAGTCGGCAATCGCCTGCTGCTGCTGGCCCATGTTGCGATAGACGAGCGCGCGGTTGGCATAGGCCTGGAAGAAGCGCGGGTTGATCTGCAATGCTGTATTGAAATCGTTCAGCGCCTGGCGGAACTGGCCGCTGCGGCCATAGGCGGAACCGCGGACATTATACCCTTCGGGATCCCTCGGATTGGCGTTGATAACAGCCGTCAGCGACGCGATGTTCTCTTCCGAGCCCTGCGCCTTGTCGATGCGGATTACGGCATCCGTGGTGTTGGTCGTCTCGCAGCCGGCAAGGCCGACCATGGCCGCCAGCGTCAAAGCCGGCAGGAATGCGGATTTCTGAAAGCGCCAAGCGCGGGACGGATTGAAGGTGGTATCAGCCATTCGGGCTCGCTTTCCCCATGCGGCATATCCGATTTCTGGATATGCGATCTTCAGCGGCAAACTAAAAAGGCGGCGGCGAACCCATCGCCCCCGCCACAATACATCTGAAAACGTCGAAAAAACGACGGCAACGCTTAGCGTGCGACCAGGCCTTCGCGCTGGGCGCGCTTGCGGGCCAGCTTGCGAACACGGCGAACAGCTTCGGCCTTTTCGCGAGCGCGCTTCTGCGAAGGCTTCTCGTAGTAGTCGCGCATCTTCATTTCGCGGAAAATGCCTTCGCGCTGCATCTTCTTCTTGAGAGCGCGGAGAGCCTGATCGACATTGTTATCGCGGACAAGTACCTGCACGAGAATCACGTTCCTTTGGTTTGGTTGATGCCTGAGGCAGCGCAGCGCCAGGGGCAAAAATATAACGTTCGCGCGGCCGCAGCCTTGCGATTGGTGATGCGGGATAGCAGATCGAGTAGGGGAAGTCCAGATGGATATCGGCGGCAGTTGGAAAAATCATCCCTGCCCGGCATCCTGTCTTAAGCGAGCCGCTTCCGGCGGGGCCTCGTCCAGCGCGGCGATTGCCTCCTTGAGCGCCGTCCTGACCCGGAGTCGATCGGCAGGCTCCAGCCGGCTCATATCCAGATGCAGGTCGAGACCCGAGAGATGTTCGCTAAGGACGCGGCTTTTGTGGTCGGCGCCGAGCCTCAGCCCGTCGACGGCATAGGGCACGACCTCGCGCTGGATGCCCTTCATGGTGATCTGCGGCAAGGGATGGGCGTCGACGATCTCGTTCACCAGCGCATAGGTTTCGTAGCTGATGACGATTTCTCCGCCCTGGGCGATCGACTGCAGCCTGGCTGCGAGATTGGCCTCCGCGCCGATGATCGTATAGTCCATGCGATCGTTGCTGCCAAAATTGCCCACGTTGCAATAACCGCTGTTGATTCCCATGCGTACGACGAAAGGCTCCTCGGTGCCGTTTCTGCGCCATCTGTCCTTGAGTTCGCCGAGGCGACGCTGCATGTCGACGGCCATGCGCAGGCAGGCTTTCGCATCTTCCTCCGGACCCTTCGTTTCCGGGTCGCCGAAGAAGACCAGCATGGCGTCGCCGATGAACTTGTCCACCGTGCCGCCATGGGCGAGGGCAATGTTCGACATTTCGGTCAGATATTCGTTGAGCATATCCGTCAGCGCTTCCGGCTGCAGCCGCTCGGTGGTCGCGGTGAAATCCTTGATGTCGGAGAAGAAAATCGTCAGGCGCTTGCGCTCGGTATGGACGACGACGTCTTTCTGTCCGCTGAAGATGCTCTTGTAGATCTGCGGCGAGAGATAACGTGAAATCTTCAGGGAAACGCTCGCCAGAAATTCGTTCGCCGCTTCGAGATCCCGGTTGGCGCCATGGATGGCGCGGGCCTGCTGGCGCTGCAGCAGAATGAAGCTGAGGCCGATGATGGCGACAAAAAGGAAATAGCAGAGCAGATATTTGAAGGCGAAGACGTTGCTTGCATAGGGCTGCTTGATGACCACTTCCTGGATACCGCGCACATCGCCGACCTTCCAGTCGGTCTTCGGACTTTCCGGGTGGCTGTTGTGACAGGCAACGCAAGCCTGGCCCATGACGACCGGCGTGACGAAGCGCAAGGTATCGGTCAATCCGACGCGGGTGAGGTCGCTCAACGTCTGCTGTGGATTGGCGCGCAGTGCGACAAGCGCTCGTTTCTCGAAATCGTCGAGCTCGTGGGAAGCGCGACTTTTGAACGGCAGATCGGAGACGAAGCGGTATGTGATGTTGGCCTGCTGCTCTTTTATGACGTCGCCGAGTTCCAGCGAAAGTGTCGCCGGCAGCGGGATGGCGCCGGGGATATTGGCGTAGTTGTGGGAGACGACCGTGCCTGCGGTCGCGCCGCTGGCGTGCGCGGCCAGAACGCGTCCGACGACATTGGCGGAATAGTAGGAGCGGATGCTCGATATCAGCGAGCTCATATCGCGCGCCTGGCGTCTGAGGGTATTTCCTGAGAGGTCGCTGATGTCGAGCCAGACGGCCAGCGGCAGTCCTGCCAGCATCGCCAGCACGACGACGATCAGCCAATAGCCGGTGCGGCGCACGGCGGTTTCGGAAATCACGGGAGCCCCTCACTCTTCCATATAAAAGCATTCGCGCTTCGCGCCGTTACAAGAACATTTCACCGCGCGTCCCACAAGATCGAAGCCGTGTCGTCCAAGCAAAAGCGTGGTCGAAACGACGGCGTCGCCAAATTTGAAGATGCCGTTGCGCCGACCGGCCGGAAGCGGAAGGCTGGAAAGCGAAAAGAAGCGTCGGGGCGCATGAGTGAATGGCGTCCGGGCAGAAAGCGGCGTAGCCTGTCGTTTGGGAGAGGGACACCGGTTGAGATGATGACGCGCGTGCAGCAAATTGGTGTCGTTGTCGGACTGGTGATCGTGGCTGCGCTGACGATGCTGCGGGTAGACGATCCCGGGATCTTCAAGCTGATCCGTGGGGTGACCTTCGACGAGTACCAACGCCTGCTTCCGCGGACATTCGAGCCCATGCCGGTCCATGTGATCGATATTGATGAGGCGTCGCTGCGCGAGTTCGGCCAATGGCCGTGGCCACGAGACCGGTTGGCCCTGCTGGTGGACCGGCTTTCTGACATGGGCGCTGCGGCCATCGCCTTCGACGTTCTCTTTTCAGAGCCGGACCGGCTGTCGCCGCGCAACGTCGTGCGCGAGGTGGCGGGGGTTGATCCGTCCCTGGCAGAGAAGCTTCCCGACAATGACGAGATCTTTGCCCGCTCGATCTCCGGCAAACCCGTCGTGCTCGGTTTCGGCCTTTCAAACGAGGGCAGTTACCGGCCGCCTGTCAAGGCTGGTTTTGCTTTCACCGGGGAAAGCCCCGTCTCGGCTCCGCCCTATCTTGCGGCATCGACGCCGCTCAGGCCGCAATTGGAAGCCAATGCCGCAGGGCTCGGCCACATCAGCCTCAATCCCGGCAATCCTTCGCCGGTGGTGCGGGCGGTGCCGTTGTTCCTGACCGACGGCGTGCAGCTCTATCCCAATCTCGCGGTCGAGGCGCTGCGCGTCGCGCAAGGTGTATCGACGTATGTGTTGGCCGGCGCGCCCGATCGCGCCGGCGTGATGACATCGGCAAAGATCGGCGATTTCGTCGTGCCGCTGACGGCGGCGGGCGAATTTTGGCTCTATGTCAGCCCCGATCGAGCCGAGCGCTATATCTCCGCCCGCCAGGTGCTCGCCGCCGGAGGCGCCTCTCCCGAGATCTCCGCCGCCATTGACGGCAGCATCGTCTTCATCGGCACCTCGGCGGCAGGCCTGCAGGACATCCGCGTCACGGCGCTCGGCGAGAACGTTCCCGGCGTTTCGATGCATGCGCAGGTCGTCGAACAGATTCTCTCCGGCCGTTTCCTGTCGCGGCCCGACTGGGCGGACGGGCTGGAAATTCTCACGATCGCGGTGCTCGGATGCCTGCTCGTCGTGGTGACGACCTTCGTCAGTCCCGCCGTCGCACTGGTCTGCGGCCTGCTCATTACCGCAATGGCGCTCGTGGCCTCCTGGCTCTCCTTTCTTTATGCGGGGCTTCTTCTCGATCCATTGGCTCCGATCGTCAGCGGATCGGTTATCCATTTTGCCGCAACCTCGTTCCGCATTCTGGTGATCGACCGGGAAAGGCGCGAGGTGCGGCGCGCCTTCGGACATTATCTTTCTCCGTCTCTGCTGCATCGCATCGAGCATAACCGCGATGCCTTGCGCCTCGGTGGAGATGACCGGGAACTGACGGTAATGTTCGTCGACGTCAGGAACTTCACTGAAATCAGCGAACGGCTGGCGCCGACTGATGTCGTTGCCTTCCTGAATACATTGCTCGACGCGCTGAGCCGTCATGTCGTGGCTAACGAAGGTACTCTCGACAAGTTTATCGGCGATTCGATCATGGCATTCTGGAATGCGCCGGTTGATGTAGCGGATCACGAAATCAAGGCGGTTCGCACGGCGCTCGCCATGCGCGAGACACTCGCCGAACTGAACGCCGGCGACGCCTTCGGCTTCGGACCCGATCAGGAGGTCGGCATCGGCATCGGCATCCATACCGGAGTTGCCTGTGTCGGCAATATGGGCGCCAAAACCCGCTTCAACTATTCGGCTGTCGGAGATGCGGTCAACGTCGCGGCCCGCATCGAGTCGTCCTGCAAGGAGGTCGGCTTTGATATCCTCATCTCCGACAGCACGGCTCGCTCCGTGCAGGGGATGGCGGTGATCGAGGCCGGCGCCCTCTCGCTCAAAGGGAAGAGCAGCCGGACGCAGATCCTTGCGGTCGTCGGCGATGAACGCGTCGCAGCGTCCCAGGAATTCGCCGCGCTCGCGATCGTTCACAAGCAGCTGATGCAGGCCCTGCAATCGCATTCGCGGAACAGCCGCAAGCTTGTCGGCGCGTCAAAGCTCAGGGCTGCGCAAGTGCTCGGCGGTCTGGCGGAATTCTACCAGCGTATATCCGGCAGGGCCGATCATTTTCGCGAAGTGCCTGAGGCCGTCGAGAAAAGCGCCGCCGACTGACCGGCCTCAGCGAGCGCGATTGAAATCACGGCCCCTGTGGTGGTTCCGATCATTGTCACCATCACCATCACCAGCACCATCATGATCATGATGGTGATCGCGACCTCCATCATGCTGGCGGTCGTGCCCCCGATGATCCAGACCGTGATTTCCCGGCTTGCCGTCCTCGTCATGCCGGCCATGACCCTCATGCTTATCGGGCCTGTCCGGCTTATCGTGGTCGGGTCTATCATGATGGGGCTTGTCGTGGTGCGGCATTTCCGGCTTCTGCGGTCGCTCCTTTTGTGGCTCGGCCTCTCTCTGTGGCGGATCCTGTCTTTGCGGAGCGGGTGCAATTGCCGGCGGCGGCCGGTCTCGTTCGCTTCTTTCCCGCACCAGCGAAGCCATGTTGCATCCGCCGAGCAGGCCGAGGCCACCCGAAAGCCGCTGGTTGCCGGAGAGGAAGGGCAGAGCGCGCTCATTTCCAAGCTTCTGGAGGACGTTACGCTCCACTCGTCGGGCCGCCGTCATGTCGCCGTTCGGTTTGGCGATAACGCAGTCGCAGCGTTGCTGCAGCTGCCGGCAGCCGCCGGGGCCGCAGAAGCGGGCCGCGCCGTTCAACAGGACGACGGCGGTGGTGCCGTCAGGGCCGACATAAAAATCGAATGCGGTGCCGCGCACGCCGATCGTGCCTGCAGGCGTCAGAATTTGATAGGCCGAGGATTTCGAATTGCCACTTACCCAGCGGAAGGTCCCCTTGGCGGCCTTGATGGTGAGTTGCCTGACCGATTGGGTGTCGTCGAAAACATATCTGTCGATGACGACGGAGGACCCCCAGCCGACCGCAAGTTTGGTGCCGTCTCTAAATACAAACTGGCCCAGCCCAGACTGCGAAGTCTTGATGCGTTCGTCGCGGTGAACGCTTGTGTTAACTTCGATCGGGCCTGCTTGTCCAGTCACCTCGGTCTTGATGACCACAGCCTGGCCGACCGGCTCGGCGGCAGTTGCCAGCCGGAAGCCGCATAGCGCAATGAAAAGCGCCTGGAATAAAAGCCGCCCCCGTATGCACATGATACACCAATCCCGGCAACGGGGAAAAATTAACATCATACTAACTGCTTGTCTTTTCACCCTCTTGGGCTAGTCAGGTCTGCCGCAAAGGGGAAGGCCGGACCTTCGCAAGATCCTGCAGGATGATCTTCGTTTGGGTTTGGGAAGCGGCGCTTAACACTATCGCAAATTGCTCAGTTTTCGACACGATGTCGTTCAGTGTCAAAAGTGAAGCTCTCGCGCGTCGCAAAACAGCCGTTGTGCCGCATTTGGATTTGCGATTTGTATGGGCGCGAGTACAGCCCTTGCCCGAAGGAGAAGAAGGCGGATGCGGAAATATTCGGTTTTTGCCGTGGCGCGGGAGGCCCTTCGCGGCCACAGAGGTTGGGAGAAGCAGTGGACTTCGCCGGAGCCGCGCGCCGAATACGACGTCGTTATCATCGGCGCTGGCGGACATGGCCTGGGAGCCGCCTATTATCTTGCGAAGGAGCACGGCATCACCAATGTGGCGGTGCTCGAGAAGGGCTGGCTCGGCGGCGGCAATACCGGGCGCAATACCACCATCATCCGTTCGAACTATCTCTATGAAGAGAGCATGCACATTTACGAGCATTCGATGAAGCTCTGGGAAGGGCTTTCACAGGAGCTCAACTACAATGTGATGTATTCGCCGCGCGGCGTGATGATGCTCTCGCACAATATTCACGACCAGCAGTCGTTCAAGCGACACATCCACGCCAACCGGCTCTACGGCATCGATAACGAATGGCTGACGCCGGAGCAGGCCAAGGCCTATTGCCCGCCGCTCGACATCTCCGCCAGTGCGCGCTATCCGATCAATGGTGCAGCGCTGCAGCGCCGCGGCGGCACGGCGCGTCACGATGCGGTGGCCTGGGGATATGCGCGGGCAGCCTCCGATCGGGGTGTGCACATCATCCAGAACTGCGAAGTGACTGGCATCCGGCGCAGTCCGGACGGACGGGTGACCGGGGTCGAGACCTCGCGCGGCTTCATCGGCGCCAGAAAGGTCGGCGTATCAGCCGCGGGCCATACCTCGACAATCATGAAGATGGCAGATGTGCGCGTGCCGCTGCAGTCGAGCCCGCTGCAGGCGCTAGTCTCCGAGCCGCTGAAGCCGATCTTCCCCTGCGTCGTCATGTCGAACACGGTGCATGCCTACATCTCCCAGTCCGACAAGGGCGAGCTCGTCATCGGCGCCGGTACCGACCAGTATAATTCCTATTCCCAGACCGGCGGACTGCAGATCATCACGCATACGCTCGACGCCATCTGCGAACTCTTTCCGATGTTCCGGCGCGTGAAGATGATGCGGCAATGGGGCGGCATCGTCGACAATACGCCGGACCGTTCGGCGATCCAGTCAAAGACGCCGGTTCCCGGGCTTTACGTCAATTGCGGTTGGGGCACCGGCGGCTTCAAGGCAACGCCGGGCTCGGCCAATCTCTTTGCGCACCTCATCGCCCGCGATGAAGCGCACAAGTTCAATGCCGGCCTGACGCTGGAACGCTTCCGCAGCGGCCGGCTGATTGATGAAGCGGCGGCTGCGGCGGTGGCGCACTGATGATGAACGTGTTCGCTCGGTTGCCCGCTCCTTTCGTTGTTCGCCCCCTCATCCGCTTTGTAAGCACCTTCTCTCTAATGGGGAGAAGGGGAGGAGAAGGAAATCCCACATGCTGCTGATCCATTGCCCTTATTGTCAGGAAGAGCGTTCCGAGCTCGAATTCCGCGGCGCGGGTGACGCGCATATAGTGCGGCCGGCGGACATCGCCTCGATCTCGGACGAGGAATTCGAGGAATATTTCTTCCTGCGCGACAACCCGAAGGGGCTGATCTTCGAACGCTGGCGGCATATTCACGGCTGCGGCCGGTTCTTCAACGCGGCGCGCGATACGGTGAGCGACAAGTTCATCATGACCTACAAGGCGGGCGAGCCGAAGCCGCGGATCGGTGCCGAGGCCGAACAGCATAGCCCTGTCGAGACCTATGAAGCGGTGGAAGGAGAGGCCCAATGAGCGGTGCTAATCGTATCGCCGGGAAGGGGCGTCTGACGCCTGCAAAGACCGCGCGCTTCAGCTTCGACGGCAAGAGCTATACGGCGCTGGAAGGCGATACCGTCGCTTCGGCGCTGATCGCCAACGGCATTCATCTCGTCGGCCGTTCGTTCAAATATCATCGGGCTCGCGGCATCCTCTCGGCAGGCGCCGAAGAGCCGAACGCGCTGATCGATGTCGCGCGTGACAAGGCGCGCAAGCAGCCGAACGTCCGCGCTACGGTGCAGGAAATCTTCGACGGCATGATCGTCCAGTCGCAGAACCGCTGGCCTTCGCTTGCCTATGACGTCGGTGCGGTCAACAACCTGATGTCGCCGTTCTTCGCCGCCGGCTTCTACTACAAGACCTTCATGTGGCCGCGCTCCGCCTGGAAACATGTCTACGAACCGTTCATCCGCCGCGCTGCCGGTCTCGGCGTCGCGCCGACGGAAGAAGATCCGGACCATTATGCCAGCCGCTACGCCCATTGCGACGTGCTCGTGGTCGGTGCCGGGGTGGCCGGGCTTTCGGCAGCGCTGGCCGCGGCCGAGACCGGCGCGAAGGTGATCCTCTGCGACGAGCAGGCGGAAGCCGGCGGTGCGCTGCGCTACGATGCCGGCATCAGGATCGACGGACAGGATGGTTACGCCTGGGCGCAGAAGACCGTGGCGCGGCTGAAGGCGATGGACAATGTCGAAGTGCTCACCCGCACGACCGCCTTCGGCTACTACAACCATAATTTCGTCGGCCTTGCCGAGCGCGTCACCGATCACATGGCCAAGCCCTCCCGTGATCTGCCGCGCGAGCGGCTGTGGCAGGTCCGGGCCAAGCGGGTGATTCTCGCCACCGGCTCGATCGAGCGGCACATGGTATTTCCCAACAACGACCGGCCCGGCATCATGCTCGCCTCGGCGGGGCGGATGTACCTCAATCATTACGGTGTCGCCGTCGGAAACAATGTCGGCATCTACACGGCGCACGACTCTGCCTATGAGGCGGCTTTCGATCTCAAGCGGGCCGGTGTTTCGGTCGCCGCCATCGTCGATTGCAGGCAGGCGCCGGGTGCTGCAGTGCTGGCGGAGGCGCGTGCACTCGGCATAGATGTTCTTACCGGCCAGTCGGTCATCAATACGGCGGGGCGGCTGCGCATCTCATCGATGACAGTAGCGCGCAACGGCGGCGGTTCGCCGCGCAAGATCCCGGTCGATGCGCTTCTGGTTTCGGCCGGCTGGACGCCATCCGTGCATCTGTTCTCGCAGTCCCGCGGCAAGGTGGCCTTCGAAGCGGAAAGCCAGCGGTTCCTGCCCGGCACCTATGCGCAGGATTGCCTTTCGGTCGGCGCCTGTAACGGCACCGACGACCTGCAGCGAACGGTCGAGGAATCGCTTGCCGCAGGCGAACTGATGGCGCAGGCCGCGGGCAAGAGCGGCGGCGGGAAAATCACGATTTCGGCCGAGCAGCCCTATGACTGGACGGGCGGGATGATCGGCGCTGCCGAAGGCGCCGGACCGAAGACGAACGCCAAGGCCTTCATCGATTTCCAGCATGACGTCTGCGCCAAGGATATCCGCCTTGCCGTGCGCGAAGGCATGCATTCGATCGAGCATATCAAGCGGTTTACGACCAACGGCATGGCCTCGGATCAGGGCAAGCTTTCGAATATGCATGGCCTGGCGATTGCCGCCGAAATGCTCGGCAAGGAAATCCCGCGGGTCGGTCTCACGACTTTCCGCGCACCCTATACGCCGGTGACCTATGGTACGCTGATCGGCCATTCACGCGGAAAGCTGTTTGATCCGACGCGCAAGACGCCGCTGCACGACTGGGAAGAAGCGCATGGCGCCGTTTTCGAGGATGTCGGCAACTGGAAGCGCGCCTGGTTCTATCCGCGCTCGGGCGAGAACATGCACCAGGCGGTCGCGCGCGAGTGCCGGACGGCCCGCGAGTCGGCAGGCATCTTCGATGCCTCTACGCTCGGCAAGATCGAAGTGGTAGGCCCGGATGCGGCGAAATTCCTCAATCTGATCTACACCAATGCCTGGGATACACTGAAGCCCGGCAAGGCGCGCTACGGCATCATGACACGTGAGGACGGCTTCGTTTATGACGACGGCGTCGTCGGGCGTCTGGCAGAGGATCGTTTTCACGTGACGACGACGACAGGCGGAGCGCCGCGTGTTCTCCATCACATGGAAGATTACCTGCAGACGGAATTCCCCGATCTGAAGGTGTGGCTGACCTCGGTGACCGAACAATGGGCTGTCATCGCCGTCCAGGGACCGAAGGCGCGCGAGATCGTCGAGCCTCTCGTCGAAGGGGTCGATCTTTCCAACGAGGCCTTCCCGCATATGAGCGTTGCCGAGTGCACGGTCTGCGGCGTACCGGCGCGGCTCTTCCGCGTTTCCTTCACGGGAGAAATCGGTTTCGAAATCAACGTGCCGGCCGACTACGGCCAGTCGGTGCTCGAAGCGGTCTGGGCCAATGCCGAACCGCTCGGCGCCTGCGTCTACGGCACTGAGACCATGCACGTCCTCCGCGCCGAGAAGGGCTATATCATCGTCGGCCAGGATACGGACGGGACCGTAACCCCCGACGACGCGGGCGTCGCCTGGGCCGTTTCGAAGAAGAAGAAGGACTTCGTCGGCATTCGCGGGCTGCAGCGGCCGGACCTCGTCAAGGAGGGACGCAAGCAGCTCGTCGGCCTCGTTACCAAGGATCCGAAGTTGGTGCTCGAAGAAGGCGCGCAGGTCGTCGCTAGCCCGAACGAGCCGAAGCCGATGACGATGCTCGGCCATGTCACATCGGCCTATTGGTCGGAAAATTGCGGCAGGTCGATCGCCTTCGCTCTGGTCGCCGGCGGCCGGGCGCGGATGGGCGAGACGCTTTATGTGCCGATGCCGGATCGGACGATCGCCGTCGAAGTGACGGATCTGGTATTCTTTGACAAGGAAGGAGGCCGCATCCATGGCTGATGTTGCAATTCGCAAGCCGGCGCTGGCCGGCCGTCTCGGCGGCTCCGCCACTGTGCGTCTGGCCGTCGCACCGCCCGCAAGCCGCGTGGCGCTGCGCGCGCCGGGCGGGTCGCTCAAAGCACTTTCTTTGGCTCTCGGCCTCTCTGTGCCGACCACGCCGAAGACGTCCGGCCGCGCCGGTGCGCGCTCGGCGCTCTGGCTCGGGCCGGACGAGTGGCTGTTGATCGATCAGGCCGGTGGCGATCTGATGGCGGCATGTTCCAGCGCCGGCGCGCTGCATTCGGCGACCGACGTTTCCCACCGCAACGTGGCGGTCATCGTCTCCGGGCCGGGTGCGGAGGCGACGCTTGCGGCCGGCTGCCCGCAGGACCTGTCGCTGTCGTCCTTTCCAGTCGGCGCGGCCTCGCGCACGGTCTTCGGCAAGGCGGAGATCGTACTTTTCCGCACGGAAGAAGACACGTTTCGGGTGGAGTGCTGGCGGTCGTTTTCCGATTACGTCTTCGGGCTGCTGGCCGAGGCGGCGGAAGATGCCGGGCATTGAGGCTTTTGGGCCGGTGGCTTAAGAGCCAGATGAAATTTGCAGGGGCCGCAAATGACAGTTGCGGGCCCATTCGTGCCAATGCCTGGCATCTGTGATGGATACGGCGAAGCCATCAATCCGGGTGCGTAGGAAAGCGGCTCTTGCCTACGCGTCTTCCGGCCGGTCCTTCGGGTCGAACTGGATGATGGTGATCCATCTTGCCGTCAGGGCCGGCTTCTTCTCGTTTTCGATTTCGATCGTCACGTCGTAGGTGGTCATCAGCATGCCGCCGCCGCGGAAGCGGGCGTCGGAGAGCAGGAAGCGGCCGCGAACACGGGCGCCGCTCCTGACCGGGGTCATGAAGCGGACCCGGTCGAAGCCGTAGTTGATGCCCATGGTCTGCTCGCGCACCCTCGGCAGGCAGTTGTAGTTCATCGCCGACAGCAGGGACAGCGTCAGGAAACCATGGGCGATCGTGCCGCCGAAGGGGCTTTCAGCGGCGGCGCGCTCGGGATCGACATGAATGAATTGATGGTCGTCGGTCGCCCCCGCAAAGGCGTCGATCATTGTCTGATCGACGGTGATCCAATCCGAAAGACCCGTTTCCATGCCGATCAATCCCCGCACGTCGGAGAGTGAAATTTCCGTGACCATGAATTCCTCGTGAGAAAAGCCACCGGGCAAAGCCTTATCGTGCATTCATGACGATTGCGACAAGGATTTGAGTAAGTTGGGGGAGGCGGTCATTTTTCTACGAAAAAGGCGACGGAGCGTGGCTCGACGGTCACGCTGGCACCCGCCTTCTTCGCTCCCTCCTGCGTCAACTGGCGCCAGCCCGGCTCATTCTCTGACGGGAGCGTAAAGAGCTGGCGGCTCTCGGAACGATTGAAAAGCACGGCAAGCCGGGTCTGTTTGCCGCGCGAGGAGCGGTCGCCTGTGGTAAGCAGCATGCCGAGGGTCGAGAGCGACGGCGTCTCCCATTCCGCAACGGTCATCGGTTCGCCGGAGAGTGAGATCCATTCGACGTCGCCGTTGCCGGAAAGGAAGCCCGTTTCGGAAAAGACGGTAAAGCGCCGGCGCAGTCCTGCGACGAAAGCGGTATGGGCGACGAGATCCTCGTTCAGCGCCTTCCAGTCCAGCCAGGTGATCTCATTGTCCTGGCAATAGGCATTGTTGTTGCCGCGCTGGCTGCGGCCGCCCTCGTCGCCCGCCGTCAGCATGATGCTGCCGCGGGTGGCAAAGAGCGTTGAGATCAGCGCCATGACGTCGTTGATCCGCCGCTTGCGGATACTGGGATAGAGGGTCTCGCCTTCGACGCCGTTGTTCCAGGAATGGTTCTCGTTGTGACCGTCCCGATTGTGCTCGCCGTTGGCGTCATTGTGCTTGCCGGCATAGGAGACGAGGTCGATCAGTGTGAAGCCGTCATGGGCGGCGAGGAAATTGACGCTGCGCGTCGCTTTGCTGTCGTTGCGGGAGAAGATGTCGGAGGAACCGGCAAGCGCCGTTGCGAGCGAGCCGGTCTTCCATTGGTCGCCACGCCAGTAACAGCGCAGATCGTCGCGAACCCTGTCATTCCATTCGAGGAAGGACAGCGGGAAGTTGCCGAGCTGGTAACCGCCCGGACCGATATCCCAGGGTTCGGCGATCATGATGCGGTCGGCAAGCAGATCATCGGCAAGGATCGCAGCGAGCGTTCCGCCGTCGCGCTCGAAGCCGCTCGCGGTGCGGCCCAGCACCGGGGCGAGATCGAAACGGAAACCATCGACGCCGGCGTTGAGCACGAAATGCCGCAGGCTGTCGATGACGAGGCGCCTGACTTCGGGATGGTCGCAGGCGATCGTGTTCCCGGTACCGGTGTCGTTGATCAGTTCGCCGGGGCTGTTTCGGGCGTGGCGGTAATAATGCAGGTTGTCGAGGCCGCGCAGCGACAGCGTCGTGCCATAGCGATCGCTCTCGCCGGTATGGTTGAAGACTAGATCGAGGATGACGGCGATGCCTTCGGCATGGAGAGCGGCGACCGTCCTGCGCAGTTCCGCCATGCCGCGGGGGACAATCCGCGGATCGAGCGCCATCAGGCCGACGGGGTTGTAGCCCCAGCCGTTTGTGAGACCGAGCGGCGGCAGATGGCGCTCATCGATCCAGGCGGTAATCGGCATCAGTTCGATGGCATCGACCCCGATCCGCTTCAGATGCGCGATAACGGAGGGATGGGCAAGGGCTGCGACCGTGCCGCGTTCGGCTTCCGGCACATCGGGGTGAAGGATGGTGAAGGGCCGCACCGCCACTTCATAGATAAAACCGCCCGGTTTGAAGAGCGGCTTGTCGATTGCGGCCGGGGTGTCGGTGGTGACGATCGCCTTCGGCATCAGATCCTGGCTGTCCTCGCCGTAGAGCCCGAGGCGGGGATCGTAGCGGAACGGCCGGTCGATTTCCGTGGCGTAGGGATCGATCAGCAGTTTGGACGGGTCGAACCAGAGGCCGTTGTCGGGCGCATAGATGCCGTCGGCGCGATAGCCGTAGCGGGCGCCTTGACCGAGGCCGTCGACGAAGAGGCGATGGACGTGGTTGCCATCGCGGGCCATCGGTAGGCGCGCAAATTCCCTGTTGCCGTCACCGTCGAAGAGGCAGAGTTCGATCTGCGCGGCGTGATGCGACCACACGGAAAATTCGACGCCGGTCTCGAAGACGATCGCACCCCGCGCCGAATTGCTGTCCCGCATGTCCGTCCCCGGATCAGGTGATCACGGTTGGCTCATCGCGTCCCGTTCGCTCACGAATGCTGGCAATGCTTTCGGCGGCCGCAATCAGATCGGCGAGCGCTTCCTGCGTTTCGATGTTGTGACGAGTCGAATCCGGCTCGTAGCGCTCGATATAGACGCGCAAGGTTGCGCCAGACGTGCCGGTGCCGGAGAGACGGTAGACGACGCGGGAGCCGCCCTCGAAGAGCACACGGATGCCCTGATGCTCGCTCACCGACTTGTCGATCGGGTCGTGGTAGGCGAAGTCGTCGGCTTTCTCGACCTTCAGGCTGCCGATGTTCTTGCCGGCCAAGGTGGAAAGCTGGCTGCGGAGATTGTCCATCAGGCCATTCGCCGCGTCGGTGTCCAGGCCTTCATAATCGTGGCGCGAGTAATAGTTGCGACCGTAGGTCTGCCAGTGCTGGGTGACGATGTCGGCGACGCTCTCGCCGCGCACGGCAAGGATGTTTAGCCACAGCAGCACGGCCCAGAGGCCATCCTTCTCACGGACGTGATTGGAGCCCGTGCCCGAGCTTTCCTCCCCGCAGATCGTCGCCATGCCGGCGTCGAGCAGATTGCCGAAGAACTTCCAGCCGGTCGGCGTCTCATACATGCCGATGCCGCGTTTTTCGGCGACGCGGTCGGCCGCGCCCGATGTTGGCATCGACCGGGCGATGCCGGCGAGGCCGCCGGAATAGCCGGGGGCGAGATTGGCGTTGGCGGCAAGGATCGCCAGGCTGTCGGAAGGGGTGACGAAGATGCCGCGGCCGATAATGAGGTTGCGGTCGCCGTCGCCGTCGGACGCGGCGCCGAAATCGGGGGCGTCCTCGCCCATCATCTCATCGAAGAGTTCCTTGCAGTGAACGGGGTTCGGATCGGGGTGATGGCCGCCGAAATCCGGCAGCGGCATGAAATTGCGCACCGAACCGAGGGGAGCGCCAAGACGATTTTCGAAGATTTCCTTGGCGTAGGGTCCGGTGACGGCGCTCATGCCGTCGAAGGCGATGCGGAAACCGAGGCTGATCAGATTGCGGATGGCGCCGAAATCGAACAGTTCTTCCATCAGCGCGGCATAGTCCTCGACCGGGTCAATGACCGAGAGGATCATGCCGCCGGGAAGCTCGTCCTTGCCGATGCGGTCGAGATTGACGTCGGCGAAATCGGCGATCTTGTAGCTGTCGATTGTCTTGGAGCGCGCATAGATCGCGTCGGTGATCTTCTCCGGCGCCGGGCCGCCATTATTGATATTGTATTTGATGCCGAAGTCTTCGGTCGGGCCGCCGGGATTGTGGCTGGCGGAGAGGATGATGCCGCCGAAGGCCTTGTACTTGCGGATGATGTGGGAGGCGGCCGGCGTCGACAGAATGCCGCCCTTGCCGACCATGACCTTGCCGAAGCCGTTGGCAGCGGCCATCTTGATCGCCTTCTGGATGACTTCGCGATTGTAGTAACGTCCGTCGCCGCCGATGACGAGGCACTTGCCCTGATAGCCTTCCAGCGAATCGAAGATCGCCTGGATGAAATTCTCGGCATAATTCGGCTGCTGGAAGACCGGAACCTTCTTACGCAGACCCGACGTGCCGGGTTTCTGGTCCAGATAGGGCGTGGTGGGTACGGACTTGATCATTTTAGGTCACATGCCTTTCGAGACGAGGCTTGAATAGAGGGCAGCGTAGCGTTCGGCGCTCTTCTCCCAGGAGACATCCGATTTCATGCCTTGCTTTTGCAATTGGGTCCAGAGTTTTCGGTCCGCGTAAAAATGCATCGCACGGCGGATTGCCTGTAGCATGCCCGTTTCGGTCACGGGTGAGAATTGTATGCCGGTTGCCACTTTCGCCGCAAGTGCGGCGTGATTGGCGTCGATCACGGTGTCGTTCAATCCGCCGGTGCGGGCGACGATCGGCACGCAGCCATAACGCAGGCCGTAAAGCTGGGTGAGGCCGCAGGGTTCGAAGCGCGACGGAATGATGATGGCGTCGCAGCCCGCCTGCATCAGGTGCGACATCGGTTCGTTATAGCCGATCGACACGCCGATCCGGCCGGGATGGCGGCTGGCGGAGGCAAGCAGAGCGCCTTCGAGCGCTGCTTCGCCGGAGCCGAGCACGACGAGTTTGCCGCCCATGGCGACGATCTGGTCGGCGACGTTGGCGACGATATCCATGCCCTTCTGCCAGGTGAGGCGGCTGATGACGCAGAAGATCGGCGCATCGTCATTGTCGAGGTGGAAGAACTCGGCGATCGAGCGGCGGTTTTCCTCGCGGTTCTTCAGCGTCGTCGGGCCATAATGGGTGTGGACGACGGGATCGGTCGCCGGGTTCCAGACATCGGTGTCGATGCCGTTGACGATTCCATGCAAATCGTCGATGCGGGTGGCGATGACGCCTTCGAGCCCCATGCCGAATTCCGGCGTCAGGATTTCGTCGGCATAGGTGGGGCTGACTGTCGTGACCGCATGGGCAGTCTGCAGGCCGCCCTTAAGGAAGCCGACGGTGCCGTAATATTCGATGCCGTTCATGGCGAAGGCATGATCGGGCAGACGCAGACCGGCAAAAATCTCCGGGCCGAACTGGCCCTGGAAGGCGATATTGTGAATTGTCAGCACGCTCGGCAGTTCCGGGGTCGGATAATAGCGCATGTAGACCGAGGTCAGCGCCGCCTGCCAGTCGTGGGTGTGGACGAGATCCGGCCGCCAGCCGGGCAGCAGACCGGCTGCGATTTCGGAAGCAGCGAGCGACAGGGCGGCGAAACGGCGCCAATTGTCGGGATAATCCTTGCCAAGCGGATCAAGATAGGGACCGCCCGGCCGCTCGTAATAGGCGGGCGCGTCGAGGACGAGCAGATCGAGACCCTCATGTTCAACCTCGAGCACGGTCGCCCGCTCACCGAGCAGGTCCGGGAATTCGAGTCTGACGGCAGGGTCGCGAATGACCTTCATGACGGCGGGGTAGCCGGGCAGGAGGGTCTTGGTCTCGACCCCGAAGGCTTTCAGAGCAATTGGCAGGGCACCTGACACGTCGGCCAGACCCCCTGTCTTGATCAAGGGGAAGACTTCGGACGAAACCGAAAGAACTTTCATACGTCAGATATCCAGCTTGTCGATCATCGGTTGGGTGATCAGGCAGATGCCCCCTTCCGACCGCCGGAAGCGTTTGGCGTCGAGTTCGGGATCCTCGCCGACGACCAGCCCTTCCGGAATGACGACACCATGGTCGATCACGACGTTCTTGAGCTGCGCCCGCCGTCCGATCTTCACATTCGGCAGGATGACCGCCCCTTCCAGCTTGGAAAAGGAATTGGCCCTGACGCCGGTGAAGAGCAGGCTTTTGTTGAGGCTGGCGCCTGAGATGATGCAGTCGCCTGACACAACCGAGGAGGTGGCCGAACCGCGGCGGTCGTCGTCGTCATGGACGAACTTCGCCGGCGGGGTGATCTCGGCATAGGTCCAGATCGGCCAGGACTTGTCGTAGATATCGAGCTCCGGGACGATGGCCGTCAGATCGATATTGGCCTGCCAATAGGCGTCGATCGTGCCGACGTCGCGCCAGTAGGGCTCGTGCTCAAAATCGGAGCGGACACAGGATTTGGCGAAGCGGTGGGCGACGGCCTTCCCGTTTTTGACGATATAGGGGATGATATCCTTGCCGAAATCGCGGCTCGATGTCGGGTCGGCGGCGTCGCGGCGCAGCGCATCGAGCAGGAACTTGGTGTGGAAGACATAGATGCCCATCGAGGCGAGCGCGAAATCCGGCTTGTCGGGAATGCCGGGGGGATCCGCCGGCTTTTCGATGAAAGCGAAGATCTCATCCTTTTCGTTGACATGCATGACGCCGAAGCCGGTCGCTTCCATGCGCGGCACTTCCAGGCAGCCGATCGTCACGTCCGCGCCGGAATCGACATGCTGCTGGAGCATGTATTCATAGTCCATCTTGTAGACATGGTCGCCGGCGAGAATGACCATGTATTCGACGCCGTAATCCTCGATAATATCGATGTTCTGATAAACGGCGTCGGCGGTGCCTTCATACCATTGCGTTTCGGAAACGCGCTGCGAGGCAGGCAGGATGTCGAAGCTTTCGTTTCGCTCCGGGCGGAAGAAGTTCCAGCCGCGCTGCATGTGGCGGATCAGCGAATGCGCCTTGTATTGCGTCGCGACGCCGATGCGGCGAATGCCCGAATTCAGCGCGTTGGACAGCGCGAAATCGATGATGCGTGCCTTGCCGCCGAAATAGACGGCGGGCTTGGCACGCCGGTCGGTGAGTTCCTTGAGACGGCTCCCCCTGCCGCCCGCCAGAACGTAAGCCATTGCGTCGCGGGCAAGTGGCTGAATACGCTTCTCTACCATTTTCTCCTCCCACCAGTCTTAATTTTCAGGTTCAAGCATGATTGTCGCCAAGGGCGGCAGCGTGATCGAGCAGGTGATATTGCCGCCGGCATCGACGGCCTGCACGCGCCCGCCATTGCCCTTCCCGCTACCGCCATAGATGTCGGCATCGGTATTCAGAATCTCCCGCCAGCGGCCTGCGGAAGGCAGGCGTAACAAGTAGTTCTCGCGGTAGACGGGAGTAAAGTTGGTGATGACGACGATCGGCTTCTGGCCCGGCGCCTTTCGCTGCCAGGCGAAGACGGAATTCTCGCCGTCGTCGGCAATCAGCCATTCGAAGCCGTCGCCCTCGCAGTCACGCTCATGCAGGGCGGGCTTGCTGCGATAGGTGAAGTTGAGGTCGCGCACCAGGCGCCGCATGCCCTCGTGCATACGATATTGCAGCAGGTTCCAGTCGAGCGACCGATCCTCGCTCCATTCGCTCCACTGGGCGAATTCCTGGCCCATGAACAACAGCTTCTTGCCGGGATAGCCCCACATGTAAGCGTAGTAGGCGCGCAGATTAGCGAACTTCTGCCAGTCATCGCCCGGCATCTTGGCGATCAGCGAGCCCTTTCCGTGAACGACCTCGTCGTGCGACAGCGGCAGGACGAAATTTTCCGAATAGGCATAGAGGAGGCCGAAGGTGAGCTCGTTATGATGGTGTTTGCGGTGCACCGGGTCGCGCTTCATATAGCTCAGCGTGTCATGCATGAAGCCCATGTTCCATTTGAAACCGAAGCCGAGCCCGCCTTCATGCACGGGTTGCGAGACTTTCGGCCAGGAGGTCGATTCTTCGGCGATGGTCATGACGTTGGGGTGCTGGCCGTAGATGCGGATGTTGAGGTCCTGCAGGAAGCGGACGGCTTCGAGGTTCTCGTTGCCGCCATATTCATTCGGAATCCATTCGCCGTGCTTGCGGGAATAATCGAGGTAGAGCATCGAGGCGACGGCATCGACGCGCAGGCCGTCGAGATGGAATTTCTCGGCCCAGTAGAGAGCATTGTTGACCAGATAGGAAACCACTTCGGTGCGGCCGAAATTGTAGATCGCCGTGTTCCAGTCCGGATGGAAGCCCTTGCGCGGGTCTTCGTGCTCGTAGAGCGCCGTGCCGTCGAACCAGCCGAGGCCGTGTTCGTCGGTCGGGAAATGCGCCGGTACCCAGTCGAGGATGACACCGATGCCCACCTTGTGGCAGCCGTTGACGAAGCGGGCGAAGCCTTCCGGCTCGCCGAAGCGGGCGGTCGGCGCATAAAGGCCGGTCGTCTGGTAGCCCCAGGAGGGATCGTAGGGATGCTCGGTGATCGGCAGAAATTCGATATGGGTGAAACCCATGTCGACACAATAGGGGATGAGACTGGAGGCAAGTTCGTCCCAGGACAGCATGGTGCCGTCCTGCCGGCGCTGCCAGGAGCCGGCATGCACCTCATAGATCGAGATCGGCTGTCGGCGCTTGTCGGTTTCGCGCCAGTGCTTCAGATGGGCCTCATCCTCCCAGACCTGCTCCAGCTCGGCGGCGGCGATCGAGGCGGTCTTGGGTCTGAGCTCGCTGCGGCGGGCGAAGGGATCGGCCTTAAGCGGCAGCAACACGCCGTCGTGGCCGCGAATCTCGAACTTGTAGGCGACGCCGAGCGGCACATCGGGAGCGAAGATTTCCCAGATGCCGCTGTCGGCGCGAAAGCGCATGACATGGCGGCGGCCGTCCCAACCGTTGAAATCGCCAACCACGGAAACGCGCTGGGCGTTCGGCGCCCAGACCGCGAAGTGAATGCCCTGCGCGCCGTCATGCTTGATGAGATGCGCGCCCATCTTGTCGAACAGGCGCAGATGCGAACCTTCACGGGCGAAATAATCGTCCATCGGCCCAAGCACCGGCCCGAAGCTGTAGGGGTCGGTGACTGCCCATTCGGCGTCACCACGCCGGGCGCGGTAGCGCACCGGCTGCAGCTTCGCGAGCGAAACCGGCCCGGCGAAGAACCCATCGGCGTGGAGCTGATTCAATTCGCCGATGATGCCGCCATCGAGCGTCATGGCTGTCACTTCCTCGGCACCCGGGATGAAGCACCGGGCAACGAAAGCGTCGCCGGCTTGGTGCACACCTAGGATGGCAAAGGGATTGGAATGCGAGCCGGCAAGGATCGCCGTGATTTCATCTGCCGAAATTTCCCAGGAAAGCTTTACTTCAGGGAGGGTTTTCGGCGTTTTCATCCGGCTCTCCAGATTTCGTCTGCATATTGCCTGATCGTACGGTCGGAGGAGAACCAGCCCATCCGTGCGGTATTGTTGATCGTCTTCGTGTACCAGGCCGCCTGGTTGGTCCAGATCTGGTCGACGTCGCGCTGGGCCTGGGCATAAGCGTCGAAATCGGCGGCGACCATGAACCAGTCATGCGAATAGATGCCGTCGATCAGCGCCGTGTAGCGATTACGGTCATCGGGCGAGAAGACGCCGGAACCGATGGCTGAGAGCGCCTGGGAGAGTTCGCGGGAGCCTTCGATAATGGCGCGGGGATTGTGGCCATCACTGCGGACCTTGGCGACCTCGTCGGCCCTAAGGCCGAAGATGACGATGTTATCCTCGCCGACATTGTCACGCATCTCGACATTAGCGCCGTCGAGCGTGCCAATCGTCAGCGCGCCGTTGAGGCCGAACTTCATATTGCCGGTGCCGGAGGCTTCCATACCGGCGGTCGAAATCTGCTCGGAAAGGTCGGCGGCGGGAACCATGACCTCGGCGAGCGAGACATTGTAGTTGGGCACGAAGACGACCTTCAGCAGGCCGCGCACCGACGGGTCGTTGTTGATGGTGCGGGCGACGTCGTTGATCAGTTTGATGATGAGCTTGGCGTTGTAATAGCTCGGCGCCGCTTTGCCGGCGAAGAGTTTTACGCGCGGCACCCAGTCCAGTTCCGGATGCGAGCGGATCTGGTCGTAAAGCGCGACGGCTTCGATGATGTTCAGAAGCTGGCGTTTGTATTCATGGATGCGCTTGATCTGGATGTCGAACATCGCCGACGGATCGAGCTTCACGCCCATGCGGCTGGCGACGAGATTGGAAAGGGCCACCTTGTTGGCCCGCTTCACTGCGGCAAACTTCTGCTGGAAGCTCGGGTCGGAAGCATGCGCCTCGAGCGGGCGCAGCTTTTCGGCGTCATCGAGGAACTCATCGCCGATCGCCTCGCGGATCAGACCGGTGAGGCTGGGATTGCACTGCTGCAGCCAGCGACGCGGCGTTATACCGTTGGTCTTGTTGTTGATGCGCTGGGGGTAGAGCTTGTGCAGGTCGGCGAACACCGTGACCTTCATCAGGTCGGTGTGCAGGGCCGAGACGCCGTTGATCGAGTGCGAGCCGATGAAGGCGAGATTGCCCATGCGCACGCGGCGGTCGCCGCTTTCCTCGATCAGCGAAATCGAGCGGATTTCGCTGTCGGAGAAGTTCTTGCCCTTGCGGGCATCAAGCAGGATCTTGGCATTGATCGCGTAGACGATCTGCATGTGGCGCGGCAGCAGGCGCTCGAAGAGCGGAACGGGCCAGCTTTCCAAGGCTTCGGGCAGTAGCGTGTGGTTGGTGTAGGAAAAGGTGCGGTGGGTAATATCCCAAGCCTGGTCGAAATCCATACCGTGCACGTCGCAGAGCAGGCGCACCAGTTCGGCGACCGAGACGGCTGGATGGGTGTCGTTCAGCTGAATGGCCACCTTGTCAGGCAGCGAGGTGAAATCGTCATATTGCTGCAGGTGGCGGCGCAGAATGTCTTGCAGCGATGCAGACGAGAAGAAGAACTCCTGGCGCAGGCGCAGTTCCTGGCCGGCAGGGGTGGCGTCGGCGGGGTAGAGGACGCGGGTGAGGCTTTCGGCCTTGTTGCTTTCGCGCAGCGCGCCGATGTGGTCACCGGCGTTGAAGGCATCGAGCAGGATCGGATCGATCGGCTGCGCCGACCAGAGGCGTAGCGTGTTGACTCGTTTTCCCCGCCAGCCGACGACCGGAGTGTCGAAGGCGGCGGCGATGACGCGCTCGGCCGGCTTCCAGACGTAGCGCGGCTGGTCATCATGGGTGGTGATGAATTCGACAGAGCCCCCGAAACCGATTTCATAGGAGCTCTCGCGGCGCTCGAATTCCCAGGGATTGCCGTGGGCGAGCCAGTTCTCGGGCAGTTCCACCTGCCAGCCGTCGGCCATCTGCTGCCGGAATAGGCCGTGGACGTAACGAATGCCGTAGCCATAAGCCGGAACATTGACCGTCGCCATGCTCTCCATGAAACAGGCGGCGAGGCGGCCGAGGCCGCCATTGCCGAGCGCTGCATCCGGCTCCAGGCCGGCAATGACATTGACGTCGACGCCGAGCGAGGCCAGCGCATCGCGAACCTCTTCCATCAGGCCGAGATTGGACACGGCATCGCGCATCAGCCGGCCGATCAGGAATTCGAGCGAAAGATAATAGACGCGCTTGGCGCCGGTCGCATAGACCTCGCGTGTGGAGGCCATCCATTTGTCGATGATACGGTCGCGCACCACCAGGATCGTCGCCGTCAGCCAGTCATGCGGCTTTGCCACCTTGGCATCCTTGCCGATGCGATAGGTCAGACGTTCGATGATTTCCTCAGCGAGAATTTCCGGCCTTGAGCTGCGGGGAGCGGGAGAGGGGATAACCGGCTTGGAAACGGTATTCATGGTCAGATCTCGCCAATTTTAATTTGGTTTCAGGCGGTTATGCCTGATTTAATCGATTTGTCGCCTGCGCTTGCGACAGTTTATGCATCGTTAGGAAGCACTTGCAACAAAGGATTTGGACAAACGAAAAATTTGCGAAACCTTCATATTCACATTGCCGGGGAGGATTGATTTCAATCGTCTTTCCCGAGCTGATCGCGGTCAGCAACGGCGAAAAGCCGCGCTGGTTTGTTCCGGCGCGGCATTTCCTTGCCCTGTGTCGTGGCCGTAGCTCAGTTCGTCAGACGTGTCAGCTGAGCCGAGGCCTTCGCACCGATCGCCTGAAAGGCGGCAAGGAGGTCTTCCATTTTTTCAGCCTGGAAATAATGGGAGTCGTCGGAGGCGCAATAATGCAGCAGCGCCTGCCCGCCTGCGGGTGCCATAAAGGCAATCGTATAGATTTCAATGCCTTTCGATTTCGCGTCGTCGCATGTCTTCTTCGTCGCGGTATCGTAGGAACGGCCCCCGCTGCTGTCATTGTTGTTGTCGCCGTCCGTCATGAAGACGATGTACTTCTTGGGCACTTGCCCGGTTTTCTGCTGATGGGCGGCGTTTTCAACGTCATTCCCGGCAGCGTTCTTAGCTGTCAGAGACAAATAGGCCGTGTTCATTGCGCCGCTGGAGTTCGTGCCGCCTCCTGACTGAAGCGCGTTGACGTAGTTTGAGGCAGCGGCGGTCCCCCAGGCGAGACTGCTGGCGGGGTATTCAACGATATCGTACGATACCGCGCCTGTGCGTACATATTCGGCATTGGGATCCGCGCTATTAAGTTGACCGAAGAGATTGCCGGCGGCGAGCTTCAGCGCTTCTATCTTTGTGTAATAACGCGTACGCGTGCCGGTGCAGGTGTCGTAGACTGTCTTGCCGCCATTGTTCAGATGAGGATTGCACTTGTAGGTGAAGGATTCCGTCATCACCGTGGTGGTCGGATCTCCCATCGACCCCGATTTATCGAGCGCGAGGAACATGGAAATCGAGCCTTGGGTCTCTGAATGACCACCGACCGTCGTGCCGGTGGTGGAGAGATGCTGCGTGCTGAAGCCGACTGCCTGCATGAGCGGGTTGACCGTGAGGTCGTAACTCGGCGAAACGGTTACTTGGTAGGATGTCGATTTGCCCGATGTCGTTGTTTGGACATTGACGCTCGTCGTGCTCTTGATGTCGGTACCGCTCTGCAGATAATTCGCCATCTGCCCCGCGACGAAATTGCGGGCGAAGGCTTCGGCCTCAGAGGTCTGGATCGTGCCGTTCCCCAGGGCTGTCGCAGTTGCCAGCGCCGCCGAATCGGCTGCTTCCTGCAATTTCTGTTTCGAGAGCAGCATATCACCGACCTGGATCGCCATGCCGGCTGCGCCGAGAAGAACCGGCGCCAAGATCGCCGTCATGATACCGAAATTACCGCCTCGATCGCTGAACATGCGACGCAGGCAGGGATGCAAAATGGAGGTGCTCATCATGTTCACCCAACTGAAAACCCTGTGAGGTGATTTACGCACGCTGCTTCTTTACGCAGTCCTTACCGCGTCAATAGAATTTTAACGTATCGGCTAATTTTTCCAATTTTGGGATCATTTCAGCGGAATGACGTCGACCGCCTGAACGGAGCGTTGGCCGCCATAGCTTTTCAACACACCGATGACGGGGACGACGTCGGAATAGTCCCGGCCATAGGCGACGACAATATGGTCCATGCCGGCGGGGATGTTGTTGGTCGGGTCGAGTTCGATCCAGCCGATCGTCTCGCCGCACCAGACCCGCACCCAGGCATGCATCGCGTCCGCCCCTTCCAGCCTTTCCTTGCCGGGGGGCGGAATGGTGCGCAGGAAGCCGGAGACGTAGCCGGCCGGAATGCCGAGGCTTCTAAGCGCCAGGATCATGACATGGGTGAAATCCTGGCAGACGCCGCGCTTCAGCCTGAACGCTTCGAGGGGGGTCGTGTCCACCGCGGTTGCGTCGGAATCGTAGGTGAAATCCTTATTGATGCGGGCGCAGAGCGCATGGGCGATCTGCATGGCTGTCAGCTGGGGCGTGACGCAGCTTCGTGCGTAATCGCCAATCTCGCGCGTCTGCGTCAGGCGCGGGCTGTCGCCAAGAAAGTGATGCGGCGAATCCGGCGCAAGTGACCAGACGCCGGATATTTCCTCGGGCAAGTCGGCAAGCAGCGGCGAGAAATCGGCGGCGATCGGCTGGCTTTCGACCTGCACACGGGCCTGCATGCGAATGTCGAGCGTCTCATGCGGCGTCCGCAGCATGAAGGAGGTGGCGGGATGCTGAAAGAAATCGACGAAATGAGACTGCTCGTCCGGCGTCGGCGAGATGGTGATCGAGCCGGCGACCAGGCGTTGCCGGTTGTTCAGCGACAGCGGCATCAATCGCATGATATGGCGAGCGCCGGAGGCCGGCACGTCGTAGCTGTAACTCATGCGGAGCGAGAGATCGTAAAGCACTGCCATCACCCGAGATAGGTCTGGGCGAGCAGATCAGAAAGCTGCTCCAACTCGCGTTCGAGCCGCTGGTAGACCTCTATCCCCATGCCCTCCGGCGTCATTACCGCCAGACCGGAATGAAGCCGCATCGCCTCGCGGTAGAAGGGCGACATCTGCCCATTGATCAAGGCGTTCGGCAATTGCTCGACCTCATGATGGATTTCGTTCACCTGGAAGAGGACCGAGCGCGGATTGAGGGGGTCGAGCGCCAACAGGTCGGTGACGGTTAGCCTTGCTGTATTGACGTTGTAGCGGCGACGGTGAGTCATGACGCTGTCGCCGATCTCGAGCAGCATGTCGAGCGCGCCGTCGGGCGCTTCCGGGCCGGACATGTGGCCGAGCAGGCGCGTCATGTGCAGGCCGCGCTCGATATAGCGGCCGAGGGAGAGGAAACGCCAGCCCATGAAGCGGTACATGTTCTCGTGCACGAGGCCGGCAAAGCCCGCGAGCTTGCGCAGGAGGATCGTCATCGCATGGCTGGCGTCATCGCCGGCAGTGACGGTGGCGTGAAAGCGGCGGGCGGTTTTGGCGAGATCGTTGAGGGCGAGCCAACCATCGGGCGAGAAGCGGTCGCGGATGTTGCTGGCGGAATAGACGGCGCTGTCGATGTTGCGCAGGAGCCTCTCGGGCACGGGCTCGGCGGTATCGATATCGACGGCCGCGAGATAGGCGGAGACGTCGGCGAGCAGCGGCTGGCTCGGATCGGCGGCTTCGGCATAACGCGCATGCCAGGCGCGCAGGATCCGCAACGCCCCTTCGGCGCGTTCGATATATCGGCCGAGCCAGAACAGATTGTCGGCCGCCCGGCTCGGCAGGCTGCCAGGCATGTTGCGGGTGAAGCTGCCCTCGGCCGGCAGCAGGGTGTGGCGCTCGACCGGCTTGTCGCTGACGATCCAGACGTCGGCGGCTGCTCCGCCGGACTGCATGGCGATCGCCGAGACGTCGGCGCCGGAGCCGATGCGGGCAAAACCGCCGGGCATGATCTGCCAGCCGTTTGCCGTGCGGGCAGCGAAGACGCGCAGCGACATCGGCCGCGGCATGAGTTTGCCATTCACCCAGGCGGGCGTCGTCGACAACGTGACGACTTCCTGACCGACCAGTTTCTGACCGTCCGAATTCAGCCAGTTGGCGATGGAATCTTTGGCCGTTGCCCGCAGCGACGAGCCGAGCACGGATTCGCCGTTGTCGTCGAAGAAAGGCGCACGGGAATAGGCCGGGCCGATCACCATTTTCTCGATATTCTTGGCGACCTGCTCGCGCTCTTCCTTCTGGCCGCACCACCAGGTGGCAATCGACGGCAGTTTCAGATCCTGCCCCAGCAGATGCCGGCAGATGGTCGGCATGAAGGCGAGAAGCGCCCGGGTTTCGAGAATGCCGGTGCCGAGCGCGTTGACGATGGTGACGCTTTCGGCACGCAGCGCTTCCACGAGACCGGGCGTGCCGATATGCGAATTCTGGTTCAGCTCCAGCGGGTCGGCAAAGGCCGAATCGAGGCGGCGCCAGAGCACACCGATCGGCTTCAGGCCGGCGACGGTGCGGACCATGACGCGGCCCTTGACGACGGCGAGATCCTCGCCCTCGAGCAGCATGAAGCCGAGATAGCGGGCGATGTAGGCGTGTTCGTAATAGGTCTCGTTGGCAGGACCTGGCGTCAGGACGGCGATGCGGTCGTCGCCTGAATGTTTCATGTCCTGCAGCGCATCGCGGAAGGCGCCGAAGAACGAGGCGAGGCGGTGGACGGGCGTTTCGGCGTAGATGTCGGAGAAGGCGCGGGTCGTCGCGACGCGGTTTTCAAGCGCGAAGCCGGCGCCGGAGGGAGCCTGGGTGCGGTCTGCCAGCACCCACCAATTGCCGTCAGGCCCGCGGCCGATTTCGAAGGCGCAGAAGTGCAGATAGTGGCCGGATGCCGGCCGGATGCCGGCCAGCGGGCGCTGAAATTCGGGATTGGCGGCGATCAGCGCCGGCGGCAGGAATCCTTCCTCGACCAGCCGGTTCTCGCCGTAGATATCGGCAATGATCGCCTCCAGGAGGTCGGCGCGCTGGACGAGGCCTGCCGACAGCGCCTGCCATTCGCGCTCGTCGATCAGCACCGGGATATGCGAGATCGGCCAGGCGCGTTCGCCGGCTCCCTTGCTGCCATAGGCACGGTAGAAGACGCCGGCGTCTCTGAGGTAGCGGTCGGCGCGGGCGAAACGCTCCGCGAGATCCTTTTCCGGCATTGCGCCGAGATGCGAGAGGAAGCGCTGCCAGACGGGGCGGACCGCGCCTTTATTGTCGACCATCTCGTCGGCGGTACCGGGAAGCGGCGCATAGCCGAAGGCCGCATCCTTGCCGATGCTGCTCTCCGCCTCTTGCCTGCGCTCCACTGCCGGTCTCTTACCCATCAAACCCAACCTCACCCTCGGCCTCTGCCCCCGGGTCTCAAATGCCGGCAGGCCGCCTCAGATCCAGCGTCAGCGGGAATTCCGGCGAACCCGTCTCGGCGCGCGGGATGAAACCGCCCGCAGTATGCCCCCACGGCTCGAAGCGGGCCAGCCGCCTTGCTTCCGCCTCGTTGCCGTTGACCGGGAAGGTGTCATAGGTCCGGCCGCCCGGATGGGCAACATGATAGATGCAGCCGCCAATCGAACGCTTCGACCATGTATCATAAATGTCAAAAGTCAAAGGTGTGTTGATCGGCAGCACCGGATGCAAGCCCGAAGCCGGCTGCCATGCCTTGTAGCGGACGCCGGCGACCGATACGCCCGACGTGCCGGTCGGCGTCAGCGGCAGGATGCGGCCGTTGCAGGTGACGGTGTAGCGCGCGGTATTGCTGGTTTCCAAGCGTACCTGCAGGCGTTCGACGGACGAATCGACATAGCGAACCGTGCCGCCGATCGCGCCTTGCTCACCCATGACGTGCCAGGGTTCCAGCGCCTGACGCAGTTCCAGCTTCGATCCTTCATAGTCGACCTCGCCGCAGAAGGGGAAGCGGAATTCGAGTTGGGCCTTGAACCATTCAGGGCTGAGATCGAAGCCGTTTTGACGCAAGTCCGCCAGCACATCGAGGAAGTCGGCCCAGACATAATGCGGCAGCATGAAGCGGTCGTGCAGCGAGGTTCCCCAGCGCACGAACTTGCCGTCGGCCGGTTTCATCCAGAAGCGGGCGATCAGCGCACGCACCAGCAGCTGCTGGGCCAGCGACATGCGGGCATTCGGCGGCATTTCGAAACCGCGGAACTCCACCAGGCCGAGGCGGCCCGTCGGGCCATCGGGGGAGAAGAGCTTGTCGATGCAGATTTCGGCGCGATGGGTATTGCCGGTCACGTCGATCAAGAGGTTGCGGAACAGGCGGTCGACGAGCCAGGGCAATGGCTGCTGGCCGCGGCCGGGCGCCGGGATCTGCGCCAGTGCGATTTCCAGCTCGTAGAGGCTGTCGTGGCGGGCTTCATCGATGCGCGGCGCTTGGCTGGTCGGGCCGATGAACAGCCCGGAGAAGAGGTAGGAAAGCGAGGGATGGCGTTGCCAGTGCAGCACGAGGCTCTTCAGCAAATCCGGGCGGCGCAGAAAGGGGCTGTTGTTCGGATTGCTTCCGCCGACGACGACATGGTTGCCGCCGCCGGTGCCGGTATGGCGGCCGTCGATCATGAACTTGTCGGCGCCGAGACGGCTCTGGCGGGCCTCCTCGTAGATGGCAGTGGTGATGTCGACCGTCTCTTTCCATGTCGAGGACGGATGAATGTTGACCTCGATGACGCCGGGATCCGGGGCGACGCGGATGACGTTGATGCGCTCGTCTTGCGGCGGCGGATAGCCTTCGATGTGAACGGCGAGACCGAGAGTGGCGGCCGCTCTTTCGGTCGAGGCGATGAGATCGAGATAATCTTCGAGCGTTTCTGTGGGCGGCATGAAGACGCAGAGGCGGCCGTCGCGCGGCTCGACGGAAATCGCGGTGCGGACGTGGCCGCCGATCTCGTTCAACGATTGAGGTGCCGCCGGTTGCTGGCCGGTGAAGGGCTGGAAGTGCGCGGCCTGTAGCGGACGCCCGCTATCCTCGGCGAAATCCGGCAGTTCCGGGCGCTGCACAAACGGATCGAGCGGGTTGATATAGGGATATTGCGAGGGCGGGATATAGGTGAGCGAATTGAGCGGCAGACGATAGCCGACCGGGCTGTCGCCCGGCACGAGGAAGATGCGGCCGCGCCGCGTCGACCATTTCTCGCTCGTCCAGGTGCGGCCGCTGGCGCGCGCGTTCCAGGCCTGAACAGGCAGGACATAACCGGTCGGGCGGGTCAGTCCGCGATCGAAGACACGGGCGATACGGCTGCGCTCCTCGGCGTCCTTGAGCTTGGAATTCGCCGGATCGACATTCTCCGGCAGGTTCGCTTCCTTGGTGAGCCATTCGGCGGGATCCTCGAAGGCCGGCGCGACATATTCCGGGGACACATCCAGCTCGCCGGCAATCGCCGTGAGCAGCCGGCCGGCATCATCCTCCGTGACCTCATAATTGCGGCCCTCGCTGGCGACGAGATTGTCATCGGACCAGATCGGCAAGCCATCTTTGCGCCAGTAGAGCGAGAAGGTCCAGCGCGGCAGGCTTTCGCCCGGATACCATTTGCCCTGGCCGTAATGCAGAAAGCCGTTCGGGGCGAAGCGGGTGCGAAGCCGGCGGATGAGCGCGTCCGCCTTTTCGCGCTTGGTCGGGCCGACGGCCTCGGTGTTCCATTCGGCGGATTGAAAATCGTCGATCGAAACGAAGGTCGGCTCGCCGCCCATGGTGAGGCGCACATCCTCGGTTTCGAGGATACGATCAACTTTCTCGCCGAGTTCGTTGAGTTCGTTCCAGCTGTCATCGGAGAAGGGCTTGGTGATGCGCGGATGCTCGGCAACGCGCGAGACCTTCATATCGAAGGCGAATTCGGTTTCGGCCTCGCCGAAATAACCGCCCGAGATCGGCGCGGCGTTGCGGTAATGCGGCGTTGCTGCAAGCGGGATATGGCTTTCGCCGGTCAGGAGGCCGGAGGTCGGATCGAGGCCGACCCAGCCGGCACCCGGCAGATAGACCTCGGCCCAGGCATGCAGGTCGGTAAAATCGACTTCGGTGCCGGAGGGGCCGTCGAGCGCCTTCAGGTCAGGCGTCAGCTGAATGAGGTAGCCGGAGACGAAGCGCGCGGCAAGGCCGAGATGGCGCAGGATCTGGACGAGCAGCCAGCTGGTGTCGCGGCAGGAGCCTTTGGCGTTTTCCAGCGTCTCTTCCGGCGTCTGCACACCGGCTTCCATGCGGATGACATAGCCGATCTGCCGCTGCAGGCGGGCGTTCAAACCGACGACCATATCGATCGTCGGCTGGCCCGGCGACCAATCGAGCGTCGGCAGCAGCGCCTTGAGACGCGGGCCGGCCGGCTCCGGCGTCATGTAGATCGACAGATCCTCACGGATGGTTTCAGGATAGTCGAACGGCCACTTGGTCGCCTCCTCCTCTACGAAGAAATCGAAGGGATTGTAGACCGTCATGTCGGCGACCAGGTCGACCTCGATCTTGAACTCGGTCACGGGATCGGGGAAGACGTAGCGGGCGAGGTAATTGCCGTAGGGGTCCTGCTGGAGGTTGACGAAGTGGTTGGAGGGCGTGACCTTCAACGAGTGGCTGAGCACCCGCGTCTTCGAATGCGAGGCCGGTTTCAATCGGATGATCTGTGGGCCGAGGCGGACCGGTTTGTCGTAGGTATAATGCGTCAGATGATAGATGCTGGCTTTGATCGACATATTTCTCTTTTTATCCGGCGCGCATCATTGTGCGGCTTGCTGTTCCCGAAGTCAGTGTGTGCAATGCAGCGAAAGAAAGCAAGGGCCGAACGTCGAGGACCCGGCGGCTTTTACGCCGCTTTGGCGAAGGTGACCGCCACCTTCAGACCCTTGCCGCCCGCGCCCGGTTCCAGCGTCAGGGCGGCGTTGAAAAGATTGGCGATTTCTTCGACGATCGGCAGGCCGAGGCCGGCGCCGGGCGCGCCGGAATCATTGCCGCGCGAAAAGCGCCTGCGAACCGCCTCCAGCTTCTCGCTGGGAATACCGGGACCATTGTCCTCGACTTCGAGGCGAACCGTGTCGGCGGCTGCGATGATGCGGACGGTGACCTCAGCCCCCTTGCCGGCATAGGCGATGGCGTTGCCGGCGAGATTGCGCAGCATCTCGCCGATCAGCAGCGGCTCGGCGCGGATCATGGCCGGGCTTTCGCCCTCGAAGCCGAGATCGATACCGGCGACGGCGGCCGCCGGGATCTGCTCGCCGGTGATTTCCTGAGCGATTGCCGCAAGGTCGATGGCGGAGGCGGTCAGCGCCTCCTTGGCCGTGGCGGCATCGATCTTCGCCATCAGGAGAAGCTGAGCAAGGATGCGCTCGGCATGCGCCACGGCCTGGTCTCCCTTCAGCGCCGCCGCCTGGGCTTCATCAAGCGTGCCGGCGCGGGCGGAAAGGGCGAGCTGGGTGCGGATGATCGCTAAGGGCGTGCGCAACTGATGGCTGGCGTTGCCGGTGAAATTGCGCAGCGCATCGAGGGCCGACTGCAGGCGGACCATGAAAGAGTTCACCGTATCGACCAGCGGCTCGACCTCGCTCGGCACGGTTTGTTCGATCGGATGCAGATCGTCAGGGCTGCGTTCGCCGATAGCGTCGCCGAGCTTGTAGAGCGGGCGGAGCGCCACCGTGACCGATATCCAGACGATCACCGCCGCGCCCAGGATCATGAAGGCGAGACGCAGCGCTGAACGTACGAGAATCGCCTGCGTCAATTGCCGACGGGCGATGGTGGTTTCGGCGACCGTCACGACGAAGGGCACGGAGCGGATGCCCGTCGAGGCCGAGCGCTCGAGAGTGGCGATGCGGATCGGTTCGCCGCGGAAGCTGTCGTCGGCAAAGGCCGCTGCATTGCCGGGCGTTTTCTTCAGGACCGGCAGGGATTGATAGCCGGTGATGAATTGACCCGGAGGGCCGTCAACACGGTAGAAGACCCGGTCCTGCGCCGCCGAGGTCAGCATTTCAAGAGCGACATAGGGAATGTCGACCTGCAATGTCCCGTCTTCGGCGACGACGACGCGTTCGGCAATTGCCAGAGCAGAGCCGGCGAGCACGCGGTCCGAGACGATATTCGACGTCTGGACCGCTTCGCGATAGGTATCGGCGAGCGCCAGCGTGCCGATGACGGCGGTCGAGATCAGCAGCCAGAATAGCAGCCGGCGCCTGAGGGAGTAGGCGGCTTTCATGAGGCCCCGGGCAGCTTGTCGAGATAGTATCCGATGCCGCGGGCGGTCTTGACCGTAAGGCCGTGCGGCGAGAGGCGTTTTCTCAGCCGGCTGACATATTGCTCGATCGCGTTTGCGGAAATATCGTCGTCGAAGGCCGTCAGCGACTGGATGATCGCCTCCTTGGCCACGACCTTGCCGGCCCGCATGAAGAGGATTTCGAGCAAGCCGAGTTCGCGGGCGGGAATATCAAGCGGGGTATCGCCTGATGAAAAGGTGCGGGAATTGAGGTCGAAGGAAATGCCGCCGAAACCGACGGTCGCCGAACGCAGCCCGGCTTGGCGGCGCAGCAGCACGCGTACGCGGGCCTCGAATTCGGTAATATCGAACGGTTTGATCAGATAATCGTCGGCGCCGAGATCGAGACCCTTCACCCGTTCTTCCGGCGTGCCCCGCGCCGTCAGGATCAGGACGGCTGCCTGGTTCTGCCGGGCGCGCATGGCGCGCAGCACGTCGAGCCCGTCCATCTCGGGCAGGTTGAGGTCGAGAATGACAAGATCGAAATTTTCCGCGGCGATAACCGCATTTGCCGATGCGCCGTCATGGACGACGTCGACGGCATGGCCCGTGCCGCGCAAAATCGCCGACAGGCCGTCGGCCAACGCGATATTATCTTCTGTGAGCAGGATGCGCACGGATGTTCCCTCTGTTTTCAAAGGAGATTACAGAGGTGGCCGAGCGATGTCATAGCGATTTTCAAAATTCGGTGAATGGCCGGGGACGAGATTTCAGCTCCCGGTCCTCTCGACCCGCTCACGTTCCGTCATTGCGATCGCCAACAATTTCCGGAAGCGGGGATCCTCGCGGATGTTGTCGAGGTCGGAATCATTGTCGAACCATTTGATATGATAGACGGAGCTGTGCGGCAGCAGCTTCTCGAGCAGGTCGATTGCTCGGTCGGTATCGCCGAGGACGGAATAGACGCAGGCAAGATTGTACTGGGCGACAATGTCGTCGGGATCGATGGCGATTGCGCGGGCGGCCCAGTCGCGCGCCCGCTTCGCATCGCCGAGATGGGCAAGCGCCAGCGCGCCGCGATGGGCCGGGCCTGAGTTTTCGGGATTGAGATTCAGCGCACGTTCGGCGCGCAGCAGGCCGAGTCGTGCCCAGTTTTCCGTATCCACCGGACGGCCGAGGGAGCGGTACGCCGACATCAGATGGATCGGCGAGACGTAGTCGTCAGGGCGGATTTCGGCGGCGCGGGTGAAATATTGAACGGATTTGGCAAAGTTGCCGCGCATGAAGAAGAACCGGGCGTAATGAAAATTCGCCTCGAAAAGGTTCGGGTCGAGCGTGAGGGCACGTTCGAAGGCAGCCGCCGCACGATCATCGAGGCCGCTCTGATGCAGGGCCAAGCCATGCGAGGCGTGGGCCTCGGGAAGATCGGGGTCGAGCTGAAGGGCCCGTGCGCTCATATCGAGAATGCGCCTCAGCGGCACATCGTCGGGCGCCCAGTCGCGGATCGCAGCGTCGCAATCGGCGATGCCGGCATAGGCCCGGGCATAATCAGGGTCAAGTTCTACCGCCTTGCAGAACATGCGCCTTGCGAGCTCGAGGTAGGATTTTGTCCAGGTGTGGGAGAGCTGGCGACCCCTGAGATAATAGGTATAAGCCTCGACATTGGCCGTCGGTTCGTTGGCGATTGCCTTCTTCTCCTCCGGCAGCAGGCGCACCTTCAGCTGACTGACGATCGCCTGTGTGATCTCGTCCTGGATGGCAAAGATATCGGTAAGGTCGCGGTCGTAACGTTCGGCCCAGAGATGGTCGCCATTCGCAGTGTCGATCAGCTGGCCGGAGATGCGTACGCGCTTGTCGAAGATGCGTACGCTTCCTTCGAGCACATAGCGCACACCGAGTTCCTGGGCGAGGCGCTTCAACTTCACCGATATGCCCTTGTAGGTAAAGATGGTGTTGCGCGGCACGACGTGCAGGCTCGAGATCTTGGAAAGATCGGTGATTATGTCTTCGGTGATGCCATCGGAAAAATAATCCTGATCGGCGTCACCGCTCATATTTGTGAAGGGCAGCACGGCAATGAAGCAGGTATTGCGGTTCTCAGCCACCAGCCTGGTGGAGGAGGGTGGCGCCAAGGTGACGGTGTAGACCTGAACGGGCTGCCTGATATTCTTCAGCATGTGCTCGCCGATGAACTCGAAGCCGAGATTGAGGCGCGAGCCGACCTGGTCGCGCACTGAGGCCGACACGGCGATGCCGCCCGGTGCCGCGATACGCTCAAGCCTTGCGGCAAGATTGACGCCGTCGCCGAATATGTCGCCGTTCTCGACCACGACATCGCCGAGATTGATGCCGATGCGGAATTCAACGCGCTCGTCCTTCGGCACGTTCTCGTTGCGGGCCGACATGCTGCGCTGTATTTCGGCAGCGCAGGCGACGGCATTCACCACGCTCTGGAATTCGGCAAGGATGCCATCGCCGGTGAGTTTGACGATCCGGCCCTTGTAGTCGGAAATCCGAACGTCAATCAGCTCGCAGCGATGGCGGTTCAGCGCCTGCAAGGTGCCTGACTCATCCATGCCCATCAGTCGGCTGTAGCCGACGACATCCGCTGCGAGAATAGCGCTCAGTCGTCGTTCCATGACCCCTCCCATGGATCTTCCCAGGATAGTCTAGCTTTTTCTAGAGTTTTTGTCGCGTAGAGTCGTCCCCGAAAACAAGTTCGGGCGGCTTCGACGTTTTGACGCGGCAGCGCGACCATATATCGTCGCGGTTCTTCATCAATACTCTAAAGGGGTGAAGCATGGAACTGATCGCTAATCCTTTGTGGTGAAGAGGCCGTTCCCATTGAGGAAAGCGACATTATTGTCCGGATTGATGTTTCCCGGTCGACAGCTTCGATCCAGCGCCCTTGCTCCTCTCTGTGCGCTCAGGCATTGTTGCTGCATGAGGAGAATTTGCATTTTGTTGCTGGCGTTCTGGCCGGGTTGCGTCCTGGCGGACCAAGCCTTCTTTCCGGCGAAGTCGGGCGATGCCGCCGCACCGGTGCTGACGGTCTATTCTTCGCTTGACGAGCCCTTGGCACAGCCGATGATCCGCGGTTTCCAGGAGGCCAATCCCGATGTCGCGGTCAGATATGAAGACATGCTGACCGGTGAAATCTACGACCGGATCGTCAGAGAAACCGATGCGGGCGGCAAAACGGCGGATTTTGCCTTTTCCTCGGCGATGGACCTGCAGGTGAAGCTTTCCAACGACGGCTATGCGCAGGTCAGCAATCTGCCGATGAGTGCTGCCTGGCCGAAATGGGCGAACTGGCGCAATACCGCCTATGCGCTGACCTTCGAGCCGGCGGTCTTTGTCTATCACAAGCCGAGCTTTGCGCACGAGCCGGTGCCGAGCTCGCGGGCGGAATTCGTGGACTATCTGAAGCGCAAGGGCAATGCGGTCTATGGCCGGATCAGCACCTACGATATCGAGCGATCGGGCGTCGGCTTTCTTTTCATGGCGCGCGACCAGGAGCAATTCGGCGACATCTGGTCGGTGATCGGCGCGATGGGCGCGGCCGGCGTCAAGCTCTACTCGACGAGCTCGGCGATCCTCGAACGCGTCGCCGACGGGCGCTTCGTGCTCGGCTATAATATTCTCGGTTCCTACGCCGCCGACTGGGCTTCGCGGCACCCCGATGTCGGCATCGTGCTGCCGAAGGACTATACGGTGGTGATGTCGCGCATCGGGCTGGTGCCGCAGGCTGCAGCCGAGCCGGAGCTCGGCCGCCGCTACCTTGCCTTTTTCATGTCGAAGGAGGGCCAGACGATCATGGCGCGCGAGCTGCAGATCCCGGCCGTCAGCCCGGAGGTGGCGGGGGAGAACACTGCCAATACGCTGCAGGAACTGCTCGGCGCCCAACTTCGGCCGGTGCCGGTCAGTCCCGGGCTGATGGTCTATCTCGACCAGGTAAAGCGTGCGCGGCTGATCGCGCACTGGAACGAGGTTCTGCGGGCACAGTGAAGAAGGCCAGCTTTCGGCCGGTTCATGACCTCAATATCTGTTACACCTCGGCGGGCTGCTGGCCCAATTACGGCAAAAAAGCGGCTTCTCCTTCTGGATATCTGGCCGATGTCAGCTAGATGACAGGTTGTTGTGGTGGCTTTGGCTACTTCTTCTCCGTGGAGGCGGAGAATTGAAGTTTGGGAGGCATTCCGCTCGTCAGTCAGGACAACTGCGTCCGCTGGCCGGCCACCCCTTCCGATTCACTCGAGAATAACAGGCGGTTCGCTCAACCGCCCACGGAGGACACATCGTGAAGCATACGTTCATCGCAACCATTCTTGCAGCCGCCATCGCGCTGCCGGCCTATGCTGCCGACTACACCATCATCGCGCCGGCCGCTCCCGGCGGCGGCTGGGACCAGACGGCCCGTTCCCTGCAGGCTGCGCTGCAGCAGGAGAAGATCGCCGGCAACGTACAGGTCCAGAACGTCCCCGGCGCTGGCGGCACCATCGGCCTTGCGCAGTTTGCCAGCCAGGCTGCCGGCAATCCGAATTCGCTGATCGTCGGCGGCTATGTCATGGTCGGCGCCATCCTCACCAACAAGTCGCCGGTGACACTTAAGGACGTGACGCCGATCGCCCGTCTGACCGGCGAATATGAAGCCATCGTCGTTCCTGCCTCGTCCGATATCAAGACGATGGCCGATCTGGTCGCGGCGCTGAAGAAGGATCCGGGTTCGGTTTCCTGGGGCGGCGGCTCGGCCGGCGGCACCGACCACATCACCGCTGGCCTGATCGCCAAGGCTTCCGGCGTCGACCCGACGAAGATCAACTATGTCGCCTTCTCCGGCGGCGGTGAAGCGCTCGCAGCCATTCTCGGCAACCAGGTCACAGCAGGCGTTTCGAGCTACAGCGAGTTCGAATCGCAGGTGAAGGCAGGCATGCTGCGTCTCCTCGCCGTCTCCAGCGACAAGCGTATCGACGGCGTCGACGCCCCGACGCTGAAGGAGGCCGGCACCGACGTCAGCATCCAGAACTGGCGCATGGTCGCCGCAGCCCCTGGCCTGTCGGACGACGAAGTTGCCAAGATCACCGCCGATTTCGAGAAGCTGCACAGCTCTGCCACCTGGCAGGAAACGCTGAAGACCAAGGGCTGGGCCGACACCTATCTGTCCGGCGACGCCTTCAAGGCGCAGCTCGAAAAGGACGTCTCCGCCACAGAGGGCATTCTTAAAGAGATCGGACTCGTTCAATGAGCGAGGATAAGACCTCCTCGGCAACCGAGCGCCGCCCTGATCGGGCGGCGTTCATCATTGCCGTTTTTCTCTTCGCCATCGCCGGTGTGATGGCCTGGGATGCAACCCATCTGAAAACGATCGCACAGTACGCCCGCATCGGTCCGGCGACGGTGCCTGAGGTTGTGGCGTTCGGGCTCTTCTGTCTTGGCGTCTGGACTGCCGCCGAAGCTTGGCGCGGCGAGTTTCCGGAACGAGAAAAGCAAGAAGTGGCGCCCGTCATCTGGATCGTCGCGGGTCTTGCCTGCCAGATGCTGCTTCTGCGCGTTGCCGGGTTCTCGATTGCGACCGGTATTCTGTTTGCACTGACCGCACGCGGCTTCGGCAAACGCAAGCTCTGGATCTCGCTGCCGATCGGCATCGTTTTCAGCTTCGTCGTCTGGGCGATCTTCTCGCAGCTCCTGCAGCTGACGCTGCCGGCCGGCCCGCTCGAACATCTGTTCTTCTGACAGCGCGGGACGCGCTGTCAGCTCTTTTGATTTTTCGCGGCGACCGATTGCGAAGGCACGGACGGGAACGCCGCCTGGGACACCAAGATGAGCACATTCGAATTTCTATGGCAGGGTATCCTGGTTGCGATGCAGCCGATGAACCTGGTTTATGCGCTGGTCGGCGTGACGCTCGGCACGGCCGTCGGCGTGTTGCCCGGCATTGGCCCGGCGCTCACTGTGGCGCTGCTGCTGCCGGCCACCTACAAGCTCGATCCGGGCGGCTCGCTGATCATGTTCGCCGGCATCTATTACGGCGGCATGTATGGCGGTTCGACGACGTCGATCCTGCTCAACACGCCGGGTGAAAGCGCATCGATCGTCACCGCGCTCGAAGGCAACAAGATGGCGCGGGCCGGGCGCGGCGGACCCGCATTGGCGACGGCAGCGATCGGCTCCTTCGTCGCCGGCCTCATCGCCACGCTCGGGCTCGCCTTCATCGCGCCCTACATCGTCAAGCTGGCGCTGGTCTTTGGGCCGCGCGAATATTTCGCGCTGATGGTGCTCGCCTTCGTCACCGTCTCCTCGGCCTTCGGAGATTCGGCGCTTCGAGGCCTGACCGCGCTGTTCATCGGTTTCGCGCTCGCCATGGTCGGCATCGACCAGCAGACGGGGCAGGCCAGGCTTTCCTTCGGCATCCCCGACCTGCTCGACGGCGTCGAAGTGACGACGCTGGCGGTGGCGATGTTCGCGATCGGCGAGACGCTCTATATAGCAGCGCAGGGCAACCGGGTCGCGGAGCAGGTGGAGGCGGTCAAGGGTTCGCTCTGGATGAATGCACAGGACTGGTCGCGCTCCTGGAAGCCCTGGCTTCGCGGCACGCTGATCGGTTTCCCGATCGGCGCGATGCCGGCGGGCGGCGCTGAAATCGGTACGTTCCTGTCCTACTCGACCGAAAAGCGGCTGGCGAAGAACCCGGAAGAATTCGGCCATGGCGCGATCGAAGGCGTGGCCGGACCGGAGGCGGCGAATAATGCGTCAGCCGCCGGCACGCTGGTGCCGCTCCTGACCCTCGGCCTGCCGACGACGGCGACGGCGGCGATCATGCTCGCCGGCTTCCAGCAATACGGGCTGCAGCCGGGGCCGCTCCTGTTTGCCACCAATCCGCAGCTCGTCTGGGGACTGATCGCCAGCCTGCTCATCGCCAATGCAATGCTGCTCGTCCTCAACCTGCCGATGATCGGGCTCTGGGTGCGGCTGCTGACCATTCCGAAGCCATGGCTCTATGCCGGCATCCTGCTGTTTGCGACGCTCGGAACCATCGGCGCCAACCCTTCCGTGTTCGAGCTCGGCATGCTGCTCGCCTTCGGCCTGCTCGGTTATGTGATGCGGCTCTTCGGCTATCCGATCGCGCCTGCCGTCGTCGGCCTCATCCTCGGGCCGCTGGCCGAGCAGCAACTGCGCCGCGCGCTGGCGATCAGCCAGGGCGACGTGACGACGCTGGTGATGTCACCGATCGCGGCAGGCCTTCTCATCGTTGCGGCGGCTGCCTTCCTGATCCCGCTGATCCTGCGCATCCGCGGTCGGGGCCAGGTGCTGTCGCAGCTGGCGGCAAGCGAAGACTAGAAGAAAAAGACAACCTTACCCCTGCCTGGAGGCCGGCCATGGAACCATGCGCCGGCCTCTTCTTTTTGCATGGCTGCGGTGATTTTCCGTGCATTGTAGATGTGACAGCGCACTGCCATCTATGAGTGGTCAATCATAAAGCAAGAGGAACAGGACAATGTCCGCCATCCGCAATTCAGTCCACGCCGGCTTCCTGGGCCGTGCATTTGCTGCGCTGAGCGCCGCCAACGCCGTCAGCGCCGCTGTCGAAGCCGGCCGTCGTCCGCGCGCCCGCGACCTCAAGGAGCTTGGCATTGATCCGGCTTCGTTCGCTCAGGTCATCCGCTAAGCCGCTCAAGGCATGCAGGAATGAAACAGCCCGCAACCGGATGGTCGCGGGCTTTATTTATGTCGGCATAGCCGCAACGCTGAGGCGCGTTGCGTTCCGTAATTGTCTGCCACGTCAGACGTGCAGTTCCTCCCGCCGGCCGGCGCGATCTTCTGGCCGCTCGCGCCTGTTGTGGCGAATGGACGACCAGAGCGACAGGCCGATCAGTGCCGCGCCGCCGAGACCGGTGATCACTTCGGGAATATGCACCAGGGTTTGCGCATACATGATCACTGCGAGGATCAGGATGGCGTAGAAGGCGCCATGTTCGAGGTAGCGGTATTCGGCAAGCGTACCCTTCTCCACCAGCATGATGGTCATCGAGCGCACATACATGGCGCCGATGCCGAGGCCGATTGCGATGACGAAGAGGTTCTGCGTCAAGGCGAAGGCGCCGATGACGCCGTCAAAGGAGAAGCTGGCATCCAGCACCTCCAGATAGATGAACGCGCCGAGGCCGCCCTTGGCGGCAGCGCTCATCGTCTGCTGCGACGCGTCGAGCAACTCGCCGACGACCTCGACCGCGAGGAAGGTGAGCAGGCCGTAGATGGCGCAATGGACGAAGACGCTGGCTTCCTCGCCGCCGATCAGCCAGGAGAATACAAGCATCAGCGCCAGCACGAAGGCGATCTCGATGCCCCTGATGGTAGCCGAGCGCGCCATCACCTTCTCCAAGCCGCGAAGCCAATGGATCGTCTTTTCATGGTCGAAGAAATAGCTCAGGCCGACCATCATCAGGAAGGTGCCGCCGAAGGCTGCGATCGGCAGATGCGCATCGTTCATGATGCGGGCATATTCCTCGGGTTCGCGGGCAGCCAGCACCAGAGCGTCCCAGGGGCCGATCCGTGCCGCGATCGCGACGATTGCTAGTGGAAAGACAATGCGCATGCCGAAGACGGCAATGATGATGCCCCAGGTGAGGAATCGTTTCTGCCAGACCGGCGTCATCTCCTTCAGCTTGTTGGCATTGACGATGGCATTGTCGAAGGAGAGCGAGATCTCCAGCACCGCAAGCACGGTGCAGATGAAGAAGACGGTCGCCATGCCGCCGGTCGTGCCGGTCGTCTGCCAACCAAGCACGGCGCCGAGAACAAGGCCGAGAGCGGTGACGATGAACGCCCAGCGGAAATAGCCGAGCGAGGATTTAGTGGTCTGGGGCTGGTTCATGGCCGCACCTCGGGGCCGCACAGCTTGTTGGAGAGGGTGGAGATTTTGTCAAAACGCCGCATGCCACAACGGGCATGCTGACGAGGCATGGTGAGCTTTTTCATCGATGAAAAATCCGCCGGCTGAGTTGCAGGCGGTACCGACATCACGAGAGCGCCGTAAAAACTCTCGCCAGAGGGGCCCGGCACCAATGTTTCCCGCAGCCGATGTCTGGAAGGCTGCGGGATGGGCCTTAGGTAATCTACTTCCCAAACTAGTCAAGGCCAAACGCCCCACGGAAAACCGCATAATTTCCGGAACCATCCGCGCCTCCGCTCGTTAAACCCTGGTTGAGCTGAAAAGGACGCCGATGATGCACACTTCGACCCATATTCCCGACAAACGCACAGAGGCATCCGACCGCATGAAGCGGGCAAAGCCGAACCGCATGCAGAAGGCACAGGTGCTGCCGCCGCATCACGTCGATCTGACGCTGACGCCCGGCGTCTATCACGACATTCACGTGCCGGCACATGTGAGCGGTGCGGACCTCTCCAAAGGAGGCCCCGACATCAAAGCTCATACGAAAACGAAGAAATAGCGGCTCCGAGGGCTTTTCGGCGCACTGACAGTTGATTTGAAACACAGGGTGAGAAGCACATGACAATGAACTTTGTGCCCCGGGATATTGTTATCCGGCACGAAAATGAATGGCAGGCCATCCGCGAGGGGGCGGACAACCGCATCGAGATCGGTAAACGCAAACAGCCGATCGGTTCCCCCATCAGCGGCGCCGCATCGGCCGGAAAAAACGAGTCTTCAGCTCAACGTCCGGACTAGGCGAAAGACAAACCTCTGGAGATAGGCGCCCGGCGCCGGGCGTTTTGTCGTCTAGCGCATCGGCCCGCGTCAAAGATAACGGCCCTCGCCAACCTTTCGGAAAGGATTGGGCAGCGATAATCCCGGCCTCACGGGATTCGGAAAGATGGCCAAGACAGCGACACGCGGCCGCCGCAAGGCGCCGGCGAGAGGAAAGAGCAGAGCACGCAGCAGTGGCGGATTGCTGCCCTGGGCGGTGATCGGCATTGCCGCGGTCGGCGGCATTGTGGCTCACGACAATTGGAAGAGCCTTCAGCCGCTGCTTGAACGGCAGTCGACGCCGATCGCACGCGAAATGGCGGAGCCGAGACCTGTCGCCAGGAAGGATGTGCCGCCGAAGCAGGTGGCGCTTGCTGCACCGACGCCGAGAGCCGCGCCGACGGCGCTACAGGCGCCGCCGCTGCCGCCGGCCGCAATCCCGACGCCGGCCATCCAACCGATCAAGGCGATGCCGGCCCCGGCCTCTCCCGGAGCCCAGCAGACGGCGACGGGCGCCTTCGGCTATTGCGGGCAGGGCGCGCACATCAATTGCGTCGGCGACGGCGGCGTTTTCTGGTACAAGGGCGAAAAGATCGTCATTGCCGATATGGCAAGCCCGGTGGCCGACCAGGCGCGCTGCGATGACGAACGCAGGGTGGCCTTTGCCGCGAAGCTGCGCCTGCTGGCGCTTCTGAACGCCGGCCCGTTCACCATCGATGCCGCCGGAAAGACGGAGTCCCCAGGCGCGCCGCGGATCGTCTCGCGCGACGGACGCTCTTTTGGCGCACAGCTGATCAAGGAAGGGCTGGCGCGCAAGCCGGGGGCTGCCGGCGGCGCGTGGTGTGCCGCCTGATGGCAGCTATTTTTCCTTTTTCACCAGCTTGCCGCCGGTGTGGAAGCTGCCGGTGAAGGAGGAGTCCTTGCTTTCGGCAGTGCATTCGATTGCGATCGGCTTGCCGGCGTAGGGATTGCCGAAGGTGCAGAAACCGGCGACCTTGACCTGGCCGGTCATCTTGTTGCCGACGCCCGTCGTAACGAGGCTCAACGGCAGGCGAGCATTGCCGTTGGAGGCTGGCTTGATGCCGCTGCCATCGCCCTGGAAGCCGAGCGCTTTTCCGTCCGAAGTGAAGATGAAGGTCACCGAACCGTTGGCCAGCGTGACGCTGGCAAGCTCGTTTTTGCAGCCCTTGGTTGCGTCGAACTTGGCGACGACCAGTCTGGCGCATTTGCCGGAAAGCGTAATGACGCCGGGAGCGCCGGGAAATGTGTCGGGCGGGGAGGCCGGCGCCGCGGACGCGGGCAAGGCGAGGACGGATGCAACAAGGCCGGCGGCAACAAGCGCGGATAACTTCATTTCGATCTCAAATCCCATGTCCTGGCGATGCGAATCACCGCTTCACCTTTGATTCGCCATGGCATGGCTCTGTGTCCGAAATTTGGTTCCGTGCAGCATAGAGATTCCGCCGGCCGCCGGGCGGCCCGCCGAGTGGGCGGAACGTCGGTTGGGCTTGCTGGCAAAAAGGTCTCCGGCAACGGCTTAATCTGCCGGACATCGGCAAGGTAGCGATGTGATGTGCCAGCACGATACGGGATTCATAATGTTTAGAGCGCGTCCGCTGGCGTTCAAATATCGCACGCACGGCGCTCCCAATGGCGGACGCTCGTCGAGCGCCCGCCGTCTTGAACGCATGTCTCGTCAAGGGAATGTGCCCAGGCAGGGAAGTCCAGGCCCATTCTTTCCCGATCGGAGGTCAGTCAGATCAGGAATTGATAGCTGCCGGTCTAGCCGGCAGCCTTGATTAGAACGCGCGCTGTAGGCGGAAGTAGCCCGAGGTTACCTCGTCAGCATTGTCCGGATCGAGGTACTGAACCGAAACCTTTGCCGAGAAGTTGTCGACGATCTGGTAGTCGATCGTTACGCCGGCCTTCCAGGCGTTGACGTCATCGTTGAACTCGCCGGCGGTGACGCCGTAGTTGTCGTAGTACTGAACAGCCGGGGTGATCTTCAGCTTGTCAGTCGCCTTAATGGCGTATTCGGCAGCGATCGCCCATTCAGCCTTGTTGTAGTAGGCGTTCGGGTTGGATGCGTAGACAACGGCGAGGCCGAGCGTGCCCGGACCGACAGCAACTGTACCCATGGCGCGGACGGCGCCTTCTTCGTTGTCGGTGTCGTAACCGGCAGTGATCTGATAGCTGAAGATACCGGCCTTGCCGCCGAGACCGACGGCAACGCCGACGTTGTTCGGGGTTTCGCCGTTGTAGAACGGTCCGTCTTCCAGCTCGTCGACGCTGATGCCAGCGTAGAAGGCTTCGGTTTCGTACTGGTAACGGATGGAGTTATGCAGCGTTACCGGAGAACCGATATCGTCCGTTTCGCCGGAAAGGCCATCGTCCCACCAGCTGTAGAACAGACCGGCGCGGAAGCCTGCGATGTCGATGTAAGCAGAGTCGAGCTGGGCCTTCTGGGCCGAAGCGTTGTCAGCATTGAACTGCATGACGATGACGCCGGTCAGCGGACCGTACTCGGTGTCGCTCTTGGCGGTGAACTGAACCTGGCCGCGGGTACGGGCGTCCCAATCCGAGTCGTTGGCGACGGAACCGCCGCCGCCGGCGCCGATCGAGCTGGCGTTCGGAGCAACGTCAACCTGGAAACGGATGTAGCCGTTGATCTTGAGGCAGGTTTCGGTGCCGGGGATGTAGAAGTAGCCGGTGCCGTAAGCGTCGCAGACGCGAACATATTCAACTGGTTCCGGCTCGGCAGCAACGATAGCGTCAGCGGCCTGAGCGCCGGATACTGCTGCGAGAGCAGCAGCGGAGCCGAGAAGAAGGCTCTTGATGTTCATGGAATAACCTCCAGTTCAGATGCGAGAGGATGAAGACCGTTGCCATCGGCAGTCCCTACGTGTCTTCACCCCGTGTGATCGAAGCGGCACCTTTTTGGCTCGGTGTCTGCCTCGCCGCGGAAATTACATAAGGGATGTTGCACCGCAACGTCATTGTCGATCTTGACAACACACTGCACCGCTATGTTGCTGAAATCACACGCGTTTTGTCACAAACTCGTCATCTGTTTGTCACAAAAATCATACTTTTGGATTCCGGGCAACGAGGGGCTGAGCAGCCAGCAATGGTATGCAATTGATGCTGGCGTGAGCACATCCGAATATACGGGCACGCTGCAGCCGCCATCTGCATGACTTGGGTAAAACCGGACAGCCAAAGTGAATCAGGACATGTTGCTTGCCTTTTTCACCGGTCGCTATCGGTGAAGATGGAAGTCAGGCCGCAGTGGGGGTGACGGCTTACAAGTTCTCTCGTGCAGCACTTCGTGGGCGCAGGTGCCGTGGAAGCCGGCGAGGCGAGGGGCGGAAAAACTGCGGCGCTGCCGGTCGAGAATTAATCCCTGCCTTTGATCCCACCCGTTTGCGAGAGGCGGATACCTGTACGCCGGATCGGCAAAATTCACATGGTTTCGTGACCGAATTTGGTTTGGCCACTCTCAGGAGGTGCATCCCTGTGGGGCAAAGACAGTGGTCAATCATCCATGCCCTGCAAATCACTCCAGAATGGCTTCCTTGCGCGCCACATTGCCGCTCACATCGATGTCGCTGCCCAGCATCGCGCTGCCGGTCAGATCAACGCCGTAGTCAAGGAGGTTCTGCCGCGTCAGATGGAGTATTACCCGGCCAGCCTCCTCGACCGGCCTGCCTCGCAGGTGAGATACGACATATTCGGCAGTGACGGGATAGCGTCCCTGGGGAAGGCTGACACCTTTTGCCAGCGAAATCTTGTCGTTGGACACGACGAGAGTTTTGCGTCGTTTAATCACCTGCGCCACGCTGAGAACTCCTATTGGCAGGTTTATCAAACCTGCGGACCACTATGCAAAAAAGGCCTCTCGATTTCTCGAAAGGCCTTTGCTTTTCAGCGAATTAGGATGGTGGGCGTGACAGGGATTGAACCTGTGACCCCTACGATGTCAACGTAGTGCTCTCCCGCTGAGCTACACGCCCATCCGATGGCGGCGCATAGATCACAAAACCTCCGGAGCCGTCAATAGGCTTTTTTCGGTTTTGTGACGCGCCGCCCGACAAGCCCTATGCGGCAAGCATTTTGTTGACCTCATCGACGAGGTCGCGCAGGTGGAAAGGCTTGGAAAGGACCTTGGCATCCTTCGGCGCCTTCGAATCGGGGTTCAGCGCGACGGCGGCAAAACCGGTGATGAACATCACCTTCAGATCGGGGTCGAGTTCGGTGGCGCGGCGAGCCAGCTCGATGCCATCCATTTCGGGCATGACGATATCGGTCAGGAGCAGAGAGAACGGCTCCTCGCGCAGGCGGTCATAGGCGCTGGCGCCGTTGTCGTAAGAAAGGACCTTGTAGCCGGCCTTTTCGAGGGCTTTCACCAGGAAACGGCGCATGTCATTGTCGTCTTCGGCGAGAAGTATCTTCTGAGTCATCAATCCAGACCGCTAATCAATAGGTTTTGGGTGGGCTGCCAGCCGTTTACACTAGTCTTTGTCCGGTAAACAACCGGTGAATTGCCTATGCGCGACCGCCATCCCTCCTACATAGTATGGACTTGCGGCCGGGCAACTGGCAACATGGGCGAAGCAGTCAGTTCATGACATGGTAAAGAGGGCCAGAAGTGCCGGAAATCCGCGAATACGAGCTTTTTGAGGTTCATGAGCCCGTGTCGCAGACCATTCCTTTCGTCTACAACTCCCCCCATAGCGGCCGCGTTTATCCACCGGAATTCATCGCGCAGTCGAGGCTGGAAGGCATAGCGATCCGCCGTTCCGAGGACCATTACGTCGACGAGCTGTTCGGCTCGGCCGTCGAACTCGGCGCGCCACTGCTCGCCGCCAATTTTCCGCGGGCCTATCTCGACGTCAATCGTGAGCCCTACGAGCTTGATCCAAGGATGTTCGACGGGCTGCTGCCGCCCTATGCCAATGTCAATTCGCTGAGGGTCGCCGGCGGGCTTGGAACCATTCCGCGCATCGTTGCCGAGAACATGGAGATCTATGCACGGCGGCTGCCGGTGCAGGAGGGGCTCGATCGGGTCGAGGCAGTCTACAAGCCTTACCACGCGGCGCTGCGACGGCTGATCGCCCGCACCCATGTGCAGTTCGGCTTCGGCGTTTTGATCGACTGCCACTCGATGCCCGGCAATGTTCGGGTCGCGGGCTGCACCGGGCGGCCCGATTTCATCATCGGCGATCGCTACGGCACCAGCGCTTCGGCCGAACTTTCGCGCGCCGCCATCGCCATCCTCGAGGAAATGGGCTTTGCTGCGATCCGTAACAAGCCTTACGCCGGCGGCTTCATCACCGAACATTACGGCCGTCCCTCGCGCGGTCTGCACGCGCTGCAGATCGAAGTGAACCGGGCGATCTATGTCGACGAGGTGACGCTGGAGAAGCGTGAGGATTTCGCCGCGGTGGCCGACGCCGTCGCGGCCTTCATGCGGCAGATGGCGGATCATGTCGAAAAATTCGCCGGCGATCGGGCGCTGGCCGCCGAGTAAACCTGCGATTTCCTGATCTCGGCTTGCCTCCCCAGGCCAAAAAAAACCGCGCTTGTCAGCGCGGCTAAGTCTAGGGAGGAAACACCCAAGGAGGGTATTTACAGTCAGAAGACTGTAATGACGACGCTACTATTGCGTTGCACAAATGTCAAGCAATATATTGCGCTGCGATATCTTTGGGCAATTCGCCCGAAGTCGCCCTCGTCGTTTGCATTCCCGCTCGTTTTCGCTATGAAAGCGCATTCCCGCCAGCCAAACGGTGTCACCATGCTTCCTGACCGTTCATTCTTCAATCGTCTGGCGGAGGTCGCCCGCGCCGAGACGCTGCCGCGCTTCCGCTCCGGCCTCGATGTCACGAACAAGCTTTCTTCCGGCTTCGATCCGGTGACGGAAGGCGATCGGGCGGCCGAGCTCGCCATCCGGGCGCTGATCGAGGAGAATTTCCCCGACCACGGCATTCTCGGCGAGGAGCATGGCGATGTCGGGCTCGACCGGGACTATGTCTGGGTGATCGATCCGATCGACGGCACGCGCGCCTTCATATCGGGCGTGCCGGTCTGGGGAACGCTGATCGGTCTGCAGAGGCAAGGCCGGGCGATCATGGGCATGATCGAGCAGCCCTTTACCGGCGAACGTTATTTTGCCGACGAGAACGGCTCGATCTATATCGGGCCGGAGGGTGAGCGACGGCTGGTGACCCGCCAGTGCGAGGCACTTTCGAGCGCCATCCTGTTCACGACCTCGCCACATCTCTTCACCGGCGGCGAGATGGAGAAATACCGAGAGATCGAGGCGCAGGTGCGGCTCTTCCGCTATGGATGCGACTGTTATGCCTATGCGCTGCTTGCCGCCGGTCATATCGATCTCGTCATCGAAAACGGCCTGAAGCCCTATGACGTCGGCGGCATTATTCCGGTCATCGAGGGGGCGGGCGGCATCATCACCACCTGGGACGGCGGAAGGCCGGAAAATGGCGGCTCGATCATCGCCGCGGGCAGCCGCGCGGTCTATGAGCAGGCAATCGCCATCCTGCAGCGCTGAAGCCGGGCTCGGCAAAGCCGATGCCCCGGGTCGGAAAGGCCGATGCCAGTCAGCTCGTTTGCTCCGGCTTATGTGCCGAGGGCGGCGACATCATGGTTTTCCTCAGCATCGCTGCCTGGGATGAAGGCGTGGAAGGCCGCCAGCGCCGCGGCGCGATAGATATCCCGTTCCTGGAAGATCTCATGGCGGGCGCCGTTGATCGGCACCAGCTGGCCGGCGCGGAAATAACGCGAGAGCCGCTCCTGCGCCGTGTAGGGCACGACGCCGTCTCGTGTCGGGGCGATGACGATGGTCGGGATGGTGATCGAGAAGAGATGGTTGGGCGAGGTGACCCGGTCCATGGTCCGGAAGGCTTCGGTCAGCCAGCGGGCCGTCGGCGGCCCGAGCGTCAGTTCCGGATGAGCCTTCATCATCGCAACATTGCGCTCGAAGCGCGCTTCGTCCGAGGTCAGCGGATTGTCGCGGAAATCCGGATCCTTCAGCCTCGAAGTCAGCGGCATGAAGCCAAGGCCGGCGGTCGTAAGCGCGCCGGCGAGGGTGCGGATGACGCGAGGCGAGGCCGACTGACCGGTCAGGCCGATGAAGGGAGCCGATAGCACCATGCGATCAATGCGGGTAGTGAGATAGGGAGCGGCCGACAGCGCGATCAGCCCGCCGGTGGAATGGCCGAGCAGGTAGAAGGGCAGGCGGGTATCCGGCAGCACTATCTTTTCGAGGAAGGTGTCGAGGTCGCGCTCGTAATCGGAAAAGCGGCGGATATGGCCGTGATTGCGGCGCTTCAGGAGCCGCGACGAACCGCCTTGGCCACGCAGGTCGAAGGTCGCGACCCAGAGGCCCTTGCCCGTCAAGTCACGGATCGTCTCGAAATATTTTTCGATATATTCGTTGCGGCCATGGATGATGACGACCGTGCCCTTGGCGACTTGGCCACCGGAGCGGAAAACGGCGTAACGCAGCCGGTGGCCGTCATGGGTTTCAAAGAACCCTTCGGTGCGGTTTTCCGGGGCGGGATTATCGGGCGTCGAATAGAGAACCTGATCCATGACTTACCAATGCGCCGCTGCTGAATGCTTCCCTCAGGGATAGCGCATGGCGACCAGCTTGGAAAGTCGGGGAAAAAGGGCCGGCGGGAGCGTGAGGGCGCTCGCGGCCGGCCCAAGTTTAGACTGAAGAAGAAGGGACGATGCACTTCAGCCATCGGGGCCAGTGTCACCCGACATCGTCATTTCTAGACAGGCATGTCTGAACGCGTTCCGAACCGGCCGTTCACGCGGGGTTCACGGCCGGTCGAGGTGATTTCGAAAAGGTCTTGAACTCCTCGAATCGCATCACCATCTCCATTCTGCGGGTGCCAAAAGGGCCCGCGCAACCGTCCCGAGACTGCCAAGATGGGGTTTCAGGGGCATTTTACCGCAACACGTCGCTTCCCTAGGAGGACATCATGCGTCACGTAGACTTCTCTCCCCTCTATCGTTCGACAGTCGGTTTCGACCGGCTCTTCACCATGCTCGACAGCCTTGCTCAGCCGGAGCAGGCGCAGACCTATCCGCCCTATAATATCGAGCGCACCGGTGAAAACACCTATCGCATCACCATGGCGGTCGCCGGTTTCGACGAGACCGAGCTTTCGATCGAAGCTCATGCCCATGTGCTGTCCGTGAAGGGTGAAAAGAACGAGGAAACCGCCGAAGGCGGCGAATTCCTCTATCGCGGCATTGCCAAGCGCGCCTTCGAGCGCCGCTTCCAGCTCGCCGATCATGTCGAGGTGTCAGCCGCTTCGCTGAAGAACGGCCTGCTTCACATCGATCTTCTGCGCAACATTCCCGAGGCCATGAAGCCCCGCAAGATCGCGATTGCCGCCGAGCCGGTCGAGGCTCCGAAGGCGATCGAGGCGCAGGTCATTAACGGTTAACAGCTGTCCCTCTGGGACACCGGACGGCGCCCCGATCGGGGCGCCGTTTTTTTGTTGCCGTTCATCTTATTGTTCAAGCCGGGCTTGCGGCATCCTTCATCTGCTGTTCCGTTACGCGCCGGGCTGCTGCTGCGGCATATTTCTGGGCGATGACGGCGCAGACCATCAGCTGGATCTGGTGGAAGAGCATCAGGGGAAGCACGATCGCGCCAATCGACTGGCCGGCGAAGATGACGTTTGCCATCGGCACGCCGCTTGCCAGGCTCTTCTTCGAGCCGCAGAAGGTGATGGTGATCTCGTCGGCCTTGTCGAAGCCCAGCCAGCGGCTACCGAACATCGTCAAAACAAGGACAAAGGCCAGAAGCACGACGTCGGCGACGACGAGGACGGCGATGTCGGCAATCGAGAAAGTGTTCCACAGTCCTTCGACGACCGCCGTCGAGAAGGCAAGATAGACCACCATCAGGATCGAGCCGCGGTCGACCGGCATCAGGATCTTCTTCTTGGCGCGAATCCAATCGCCGATCCAGGGCTGCAGGATCTGGCCAACGATAAAGGGGGCAAGCAGCTGCAGCAGGATCTGCTGAAGCGCGTCGAAGGAGAAGCCGCCATGGCCGCCGACGGAAAAGAGCAGGCCGACCAGCAGTGGCGTCAGGAACATGCCAAAAATGTTCGAGGCCGAGGCCGAGCAGATCGCGGCGGGCACGTTGCCGCCCGCCATCGAGGTGAAGGCGATCGACGACTGCACCGTCGACGGCAGCACGCAGAGGAAGAGAATGCCGAGATAAAGCGGCCGTGGCAGGATCGTGTCGGGGATGAAGCCGAGCCCAAGCCCGAGCAGTGGGAAGATGCCGAAGGTCGTCAGCAGGATGATCAGATGCAGCCGCCAGTGCAGCAGACCAGCGATGACGACGTCACGGGAAAGGCGCGCGCCGTGCAGGAAAAACAGCGCCGCGATGGCAAGATCGGTGGCGATGCCGAAATAATCCGCAAAACTGCCGCTCGCCGGAAAAAGGGAGGCGAGGATGACGGCGCAGACGAGCAGGATCGTGAATGTATCGGGCAGAAAGCGGCGCATCGCGGTCTCGCAGCAATAAAGTAACCATTGTTCTGTCCTCCATTATGATCCAGGATGCAAGAAATAACAGTTATTGAGAATCTGGATTTCCTATGCTCGACCTCTCGCAGTTGCGCAGTTTCGTCGCCGTCGAACAGATGGGCAGCTTCACCCTTGCCGCGGAAAGGCTGGGCCTCGGGCAATCGACGGTCAGCCAGCATATCCAGCGGCTGGAGGCGGCACTCGGACGCAAGCTGCTCGCGCGCGACACGCACAAGGTGATGCTCACCGGTGATGGCGAGGCGCTGCTTTCGCGTGCGCGCGCCATGCTTTCGATCGAGGGGCAAGTGCAGGCGCTGTTCAAGAGCACCAGCCTGCGCGGCAGCCTCCGGCTCGGCGTGTCGGAGGATTTCGTCACCAGCCAGCTACCGGCGGTGCTGGAGGATTTCGTTCGGTTGCATCCGTCTGTGGACCTGGAGCTGACCGTGGCGCTCTCCGGCGTTCTTTACGAAATGCAGGACAATGGCGAAATCGATCTGGTGCTTGCCAAGCGCCGACTTGGCGATGGGCGCGGAAAGCTGGTCTATCGCGAGCCGCTCGTCTGGCTGGCGCGCGATCCTGAACGAGTACTCGCCTCCGGCCCGCTGCCGCTGATCGCATTTCCGCCACCGAGCGTCACGCGGGCGATCGCCCTGGAAGCGCTCGGGCGCAATGGCGTGCCGTGGCGAATCGTCTGCACTTGCGGCAGCCTGAGCGGGCTGACGGCAGCAGCGCGGGCGGGAATGGGTGTGCTGGTGCAGCCGCGCAGTATGGCTCCCGCCGGACTGAAAGAGATCGCCGCGGGGAAACTGCCGGTGCTCGAGGACGTGGAATTCGTCTTGGTGCCGCGCAAGGGCGCGGATCAGGTGCTGGTCGCGGCGCTGTCCGACGATATTCTGCAAAAAGTAAGGGGGCTGAGGTCCGCATGACCCGTCGCCGTCACCGGTCGGCAAGCCCTACCGATCGGCGCTCAGGCAGCCAGACACCTCAGGAAACCATCCACGTCGGCTTCTGTGGTTGCGAAGCTGGTGACAAGGCGGATTAGGGTTTCGCTTTCGGAAACGAGTTCCGAGGTTGCCGCAGGCACAGGCCATTCGTAGAATTTCGCGCCTTTTTCCTCTGCGGTTCTTGCAGCACTCTTGCTGATGACGGCAAAGACCTCGTTGGAAGCGGTCGGCCAGGCGAGGCGCCCGGCGCTGCTGGCGGCAATTCCGGCGCGCAACCGGTCGGCCGTGGCGTTCGAATGGCGGGCGAGATCGAGCCAGAGACCGTTTTCGAAATAGGCATCGAACTGGGCAGCGATGAAACGCGACTTGGAGAAAAGCTGGGCGGCGCGCTTGCGAATGAAGGGCATTTCCTTTGCCTGATCCGGATTGAAGAAGATGATCGCTTCGGCGCACCAGCAGCCGTTCTTGGTACCGCCGAAGGACAGCATGTCGACGCCGCGTTTCCAGGTCATCTCCGCCGGCGTGGCGCCGAGCGCGATCAGCGCATTGGCGAAGCGGGCGCCATCCATGTGGAGCGGCAGGTTGCGCTTCCTGGATATTGCGGCAATCTCGCCGATCTCCGGCAGGGAATAGACGGTGCCGATCTCGGTCGCCTGGGTAATGGTCACAGCACTGGCCCGGCCCTGACGGAGGGCGTCCTCGGGGAAGTGGGCGATCTTTGCCGAAAGCTTCGCCGGATCGATCTTGCCGGCTTCACCGTCGACGGCCACGAGGCGGGCGGAGCCGGAGAAGAATTCCGGCGCGCCGCATTCATCCTCGATCACGTGCGCTTCCGAATGGCAGAAGGTAATCCCGCCGGGACGCTGAACGCTCGCCAGCGCCAGGGAGTTGGCGGCCGTGCCGGTGGCGACGAAGAAAACGGAAACCTCACGTTCGAAGATCTCGGAGAAACGAGCCTCGACCTTTTTGTCGAGGTCGCCGGCGCCATAGGCCGGAGCAAATCCGGCCGATTCCCTCAGCAGGCGTTCGGCAATGGATCGGTGGGCGCCGGCCCAATTATCGGAAGCAAAGAACATGGTGGAGACCTGGGGAGTGGAAGGAGCTGGGAGGTTCGCAGCGGACCTTACGCCAAAGCTTCACGGGATCAAGGTTGCCGGCACTAACACATCACGAAAATTGAGGGACGCAATTAATAAAAATAATGAGGCTACATGGCGTAATTTTATTTCGCAACTGGGGTTTTTCTGGCAATCTTCCGTCGCAAAATCACGATTTTTGGCGTGACGCTCTTGCGGACGGAGAAGGTTTCTGGCATAGAGCTGATGAATTAGGACAGTGTTGCTGTCCTATTATGGCCTTAGTGGCCGAAGAGGCGCCGAAAACCCTGGCAGCGACGGGCTTTCACGCTATAGTTCTTCCGAGCGTCAGCCCTCCGGCTGGCGCACGGGGGCGAATGGCAGGCGCGGAACGCGACGGTTTGCTTTCCTCAAGAAGCAGATGTCTGCGGCCGATCTTCACCATGCAACAGCGCTGTCATGCGACGGACCTATTTTCAGGTTGCGACGCAAGACGAAAAGCCGCCCGCGGCCCCGCGGGCTTCGACAGGAGGAAAGACGATGACGAAGACGCCATCCATGGAATTTGACCGGTTTGCCGCTGCAGAGGCGCGCGCGACGGCCAATACGTCCAAATCCGCTTCCGGCCTGCCGAAGAAGCAGGGGCTTTACGATCCTGCCAACGAGCATGACGCTTGCGGCGTTGGCTTTGTCGCGCATCTGAAGGGCGAGAAGTCGCACCAGATCGTCAAGGACGGCCTCTTCATCCTCGAGAACCTGACGCATCGCGGCGCCGTCGGCGCCGACCCGCTGATGGGCGACGGCGCCGGCATCCTGGTGCAGATTCCCGATCGCTTCTTCCGCGAGGAAATGGCGGCGCAGGGCATCACCCTGCCGCCGGTTGGCGAATATGGCGTCGGCCATATCTTCATGCCGCGCGACGAAAAGCAGATCGAGCACTTCAAGAAGGTAATCAGGGACGTCATCGTCGAGGAAGGCCAGGTCTTCATCGGCTTCCGCGACGTGCCGGTCGACAATTCCTCGCTTTCCAAGGCGCCTGATATTGCCGCGACCGAGCCGCATCACGTGCAGGTCTTCATCGGCGCCGGTGAAGACGCCGAAAACAACGACGAGTTCGAGCGTCGGCTGTTCACGTTGCGCAAGGTGATCTCCAACCGTATCTACGACGAGTTCGATGGCGAGGAGAGCAACTTCTATCCAGTGTCGCTGTCATCGGCGACAGTGGTCTACAAGGGCATGTTCCTGGCCTATCAGGTCGGCGCCTATTATAAGGACTTGGCCGACCCGCGTTTCGAAAGCGCGGTCGCCCTCGTGCATCAGCGCTTTTCGACCAACACCTTCCCGTCGTGGAAGCTCGCGCACCCCTATCGCATGGTCGCCCATAACGGCGAGATCAACACGCTGCGTGGCAACGTCAACTGGATGGCGGCGCGCCAGGCGTCGGTCTCCTCACCGCTGTTCGGCGAGGACATCTCCAAGCTGTGGCCGATTTCCTACGAGGGGCAGTCGGACACGGCCTGTTTCGACAATGCACTGGAATTCCTGGTCCGCGGCGGTTACTCGCTGGCACATGCGGTGATGATGCTGATCCCGGAAGCCTGGGCCGGCAACCAGTCGATGGCGGCCGAACGCAAGGCCTTCTACGAATATCACGCCGCGTTGATGGAGCCGTGGGACGGACCGGCTGCCGTCGCCTTCACCGACGGCAAGCAGATCGGCGCTACGCTCGACCGCAACGGCCTCAGGCCGGCGCGTTATCTCGTGACCGATGACGACCGCGTCATCATGGCATCCGAGGCCGGCGTTCTGCCGGTTCCTGAGGAGAAGATCATCCAGAAGTGGCGCCTGCAGCCGGGCAAGATGCTGCTGATCGACATGGAAGAAGGCCGCATCATCTCGGACGACGAGGTGAAGTCGAAGCTTGCAACGGCGCATCCCTATCGCAACTGGCTCGACCGCACCCAGCTCATCCTCGAAGACCTGAAGCCGGTGGAGCCGAGGGCGCTGCGGCGCGACGTGTCGCTGCTCGACCGCCAGCAGGCCTTCGGCTACACGACCGAGGATACCAGGATCCTGATGTCGCCGATGGCGACGACGGGTCAGGAAGCGATCGGCTCGATGGGCACGGACACGCCGATCTCGGCAATGTCGGAAAAGCCGAAGCTGCTTTATACCTATTTCAAGCAGAACTTCGCGCAGGTGACGAACCCGCCGATCGATCCGATCCGGGAGGAGCTCGTCATGAGCCTCGTCTCCTTCATCGGCCCGCGCCCCAACATTCTCGACCACGAGGGCATGGCGAACGCCAAGCGCCTCGAAGTGCGCCAGCCGATCCTGACCAATGGCGATCTCGAAAAGATCCGCTCGATCGGCCATACGGAAGACCGCTTCGACACCAAGACGCTCGATTTCACCTATGATATCGAGCGCGGCGCGGCTGGCATGCCTGAAATGCTCGACCGGCTCTGCGAGCGCGCGGAGGCGGCCGTCAAGGGCGGCTACAACATCATCGTGCTCTCCGACCGCCAGATCGGTCCCGACAGAATCGCCATTCCGGCGCTGCTGGCGACGGCTGCCGTGCACCATCACCTGATCCGCAAAGGGCTTCGCACCTCGGTCGGTCTCGTCGTCGAGACGGGGGAGCCGCGCGAAGTGCATCACTTCTGCCTGCTCGCCGGCTACGGCGCCGAGGCGATCAACCCTTATCTCGCCTTCGACACGCTGCTCGATATGCATGCCAAGGGCGAGTTTCCGAAGGAAGTCGATGCCTCCGAAATCGTCTACCGCTACATAAAGGCGGTCGGCAAAGGCATCCTCAAGGTGATGTCGAAGATGGGCATCTCGACCTACCAGTCCTATTGCGGCGCGCAGATCTTCGATGCGATCGGCCTGTCGTCGGAACTGGTCGATAAGTATTTCTTCGGAACCGCGACGATGATCGAAGGCATCGGCCTCGAAGCGATCGCTGAAGAGACCGTTGCCCGCCACACCGCAGCCTTCGGCAAGGATCCGCTGCTGGCGACAACGCTCGATATTGGCGGCGAATATGCCTACCGCATGCGCGGCGAAAGCCATGCCTGGACCCCGGACGCGGTTGCAGCCCTTCAGCATGCCGTGCGTGGCAATGCCGAGGATCGTTACCGCGAATTCTCCGAAATGGTGAACAACTCGGCGCTGCGGATGAACACGATCCGCGGGCTCTTCAACATCAAGAGCGCCGAGGCGCTCGGACGTAAGCCGGTATCGATCGACGAGGTTGAGCCGGCCGCCGATATCGTCAAACGTTTCTCGACCGGGGCGATGTCCTTCGGCTCGATCTCCAGAGAGGCGCATACGACGCTGGCGATCGCCATGAACCGGATCGGCGGGAAGTCGAACACCGGCGAAGGCGGCGAGGAATCCGACCGCTACATGCCGCTCTCCGATGGTTCGATGAACCCGGAACGCTCGGCGATCAAGCAGATCGCATCGGGCCGCTTCGGCGTCACCACCGAATATCTGGTCAATGCCGACGTGCTGCAGATCAAGGTGGCGCAGGGCGCCAAGCCCGGCGAAGGCGGCCAGCTTCCGGGTCATAAAGTCGACGCGACCGTTGCCAAGACCCGCCACTCGACGCCGGGTGTCGGCCTGATCTCGCCGCCGCCGCACCACGACATCTATTCGATCGAGGATCTGGCACAGCTGATCTACGATCTGAAGAACGTCAACCCGACCTCCGACGTCTCTGTCAAACTCGTCTCCGAAGTCGGTGTCGGCACCGTCGCCGCGGGTGTCGCCAAGGCGCGGGCCGACCATATTACGGTCGCCGGCTTCGACGGCGGCACGGGTGCCTCGCCGCTGACCTCGCTCAAGCATGCCGGTAGCCCCTGGGAGATCGGCCTTGCCGAAACCCAGCAGACGCTGGTGCTGAACGGCCTGCGTTCGCGAGTCGCGCTGCAGGTGGACGGCGGCCTCAAGACTGGCCGCGATGTCATCATCGGGGCGCTGCTGGGCGCCGACGAGTTTGGCTTTGCCACCGCGCCGCTGATCGCGGCCGGCTGCATCATGATGCGAAAGTGCCATCTCAACACCTGTCCGGTGGGAGTGGCGACGCAGGACCCGGTGCTGCGCAAGCGCTTCAAGGGCACGCCGGAGCACGTCATCAACTACTTCTTCTTCGTCGCCAACGAAGTGCGCGAGATCCTCGCCTCGCTCGGGTTCACCCGGCTCGACGACATTATCGGCGCTTCGGAGCTCCTGGAGAAGGACGAGATGCTGGCGCACTGGAAGGCGAAAGGCCTCGATTTCAGCCGCATCTTCCACAAGGTCGAGGCTGCCAAGGAGGAGACTTTCTGGACGAGCCGGCAGCAGCACCCAATCAATGATATTCTCGATCGCAAGCTGATCGAGCTCGCGCAGCCGGCGCTGACCGACAAGACGCCCGTCGCCTTCGAGGTCGGCATCAAGAACGTCGATCGTTCGGCGGGCGCAATGCTTTCCGGCGAAGTCGCCAAGCGCTTCCGCCATCGTGGGCTGAAGGAAGACACGATCAATGTGACGCTTCGCGGCACGGCGGGGCAGAGCTTCGGCGCCTTCCTGGCGCGCGGCGTCACCTTCAACCTGATTGGTGACGGCAACGACTATGTCGGCAAGGGGCTTTCGGGCGGCAAGATCATCATCCGGCCGCCGGAGGATTCGCGGATTGTCGCCGAAAACTCGATCATCGTCGGCAACACCGTGCTTTACGGTGCGACCGAGGGCGAATGCTACTTCCGCGGGGTGGCGGGTGAACGGTTCGCCGTGCGCAATTCGGGTGCGATCGCCATCGTCGAAGGTGTCGGCGATCATGGCTGCGAATACATGACCGGCGGCGTCGTCGTCGTGCTCGGCGCCACGGGCCGCAACTTCGCGGCCGGCATGTCCGGCGGCGTCGCTTACGTGCTCGATGAAACAGGCGATTTCGCCAGCCGCTGCAACATGGCGATGGTCGAACTCGAGCCGGTGCCGGAGGAGGACGACATGCTGGAGAAGCTGCATCATCACGGCGGCGATCTCATGCACAAGGGACGTGTCGACGTCTCGGGAGACATGACGCGTCATGACGAGGAGCGTCTCTACCAGCTGATCTCCAACCATCTGCACTATACGGGCTCCGCCCGCGCCAAGCAGATCCTCGACCATTGGGCCGACTACCGTCCGAAGTTCCGCAAGGTCATGCCTGTGGAATACCGCCGTGCGCTCGAGGAAATGGAGCGTAGCCGGATGGGTATCGCCGCGGAGTGATTTGCGCCGGATATCGGCCGCCTGCCGAGCGCAGATGGCCGATGTCGGAAACGTCTCGATGACCCGTGACGATCATGCCGGTGAAGGCCGCCTGGATCGCGCGGATGTTTCAGGGGATATGTTCCAATGACGGTCAAGAGAAGCAACCCGCCCGGGATACCGGGACTGACGACAGAAACTGGCCGCGGGTGAGGCGGTCATGAGGGTAAGGGACGAAGAAATGGGTAAGGTAACAGGATTTCTGGAAATCGACCGGCAGGTGGCGAAGTACCAGCCGGCGTCGGATCGCATCCGTCATTTCCGCGAGTTCACGATCCCGATGTCGGACCCGGAAGTGCAGAAACAGGCGGCGCGCTGCATGGACTGTGGCATCCCCTATTGCCACGGCCCCACAGGCTGCCCGGTTCACAACCAGATTCCCGACTGGAACGACCTCGTTTACAACAACAACTGGGAAGCGGCGATCCAGAACCTGCATTCCACCAACAACTTCCCGGAGTTCACCGGCCGCGTTTGCCCCGCCCCCTGCGAGGAAGCCTGCACTTTGAATCTCGAGGATGCGCCGGTCGCCATCAAGACAGTCGAGCAGGCGATTGCCGACAAGGCTTATGAACTCGGTTTCATCCGGCCGCAGCCGGCGACGGTCCATACCGGCAAGAAGGTCGCCGTCATCGGTTCCGGCCCCGCCGGTATGGCTGCCGCCCAGCAGCTCGGTCGCGCCGGCCACGACGTGCATGTCTATGAGCGTGAGACCAAGCCGGGCGGTTTGCTGCGCTACGGCATTCCCGACTTCAAGATGGAGAAGAACTTCATCGACCGTCGCGTCGAGCAGATGAAGGGCGAGGGCGTGACCTTCCATTGCGGCGTCAATGTCGGCGTCGACGTCAAGGTCGAACAATTGCTGGCCGAACACGACGCCGTCCTTTACTGCGGCGGCTCCGAGACGCCGCGCGAGGCGGGCATTCCGGGCACCGACCTTGCCGGGGTGCATGATGCGATGCCCTATCTGGTGCAGCAAAACCGCCGCGTCGGGCGCGAGAACATCGACAGTGTCGGCTGGCCGTCGGATCCGATTCTTGCCGGCGCCAAACATGTCGTCGTCGTCGGCGGCGGCGATACGGCTTCGGACTGCGTCGGCACGGCCTTCCGCCAAGGCGCCGTCAAGGTCACCCAGCTCGACATCCGGCCGCAGCCGCCTGAGAAGGAAGACAAGCTTGCTGTCTGGCCCTTCTGGGCGACGAAGATGCGCACGTCCTCCTCGCAGGCTGAGGGCGCAGTGCGCGAATTCCAGGTTGCGACGCTCGAATTCATCGGCGAGGACGGCGTGCTGACCGGCGTCAAGTGCTGCGAGGTCGACGAGCGCCGGCGGCCGGTCGCCGGTACGGAATTCGTCATTCGCGCCGATCTCGCCTTCATCGCTATCGGTTTCCGCGGCCCGTTCACGACAAGCGTGCTGAAGGAGCTCGAAGGCAAGCTGACGCTCAACACCGACAAGCGCGGCTCGACCAACGTCGTCGCAAACGACCGCGACTACAAGACTTCGGTCGACAAGTTTTGGACGGCGGGCGATGTGCGCCGCGGCCAGTCGCTGGTGGTCTGGGCGATCCGCGAAGGCCGCCAAGCAGCGCGCGCCATCGACGAGGCGTTGATGGGCTCGACCGTCCTGCCGAACTGATCGCACCTCATATAGGCTGACGAAGACACGAACTCCGCCTTTCCGGCGGAGTTTTTTATTGTGCGCGGCGCATCCGGCGGGACCTCTTTTCGCCGGTGCGACCGCTTGACGCGCCAGGCTGGGGCGCAAGCTTGAAGCAATGCCGGAGGGTGAGGCTTATGCCTGACGCGGGCTCAGGAGGAGCCGCCGCGAATGATCGACAAGGATTATTCAAATGGTTTCTGCACTCGATAATACCAGGATGGTTTCGGCCCAATACGCATTGAAGAATCTTCGTAGCTCCGATGAAAGCTCAGAGGATACGCAGAGTTCGTCGGCGGCGAGCATTCTGAGCAGCTATGGACTCGATTCGAGTTCGGCGTCGCTTCTTTCCAATCAGGCGCTGTCGGGGCTGCTCGGCGCGCTTTCGTCCAAGGACGACACCTCAGATGAGACTGACACGACTGGCGACAGCGCCGATGTGACCCGCGCCTCCTTCATGTCGATGCTGAAGCAGCAGCTGCAGGAAGCAGCCGCGGCCGAAGGCGAAAGCGGCAAGGCTCACGATATGCTGGCTGCGCTCGAAGCAGGCACGCTCACCATCTCCGATCCGACGCAGGGCGTGTCGGTCCCTGCCTGGGACATCGATGATCCGGACGAGGCCGACACCGAAAGCAAGCCCGGCGAGGCGATCGATGTCAGCGGTTGGAGCGACTTCCTCGATGCGCATCTGGAGCGCGGCAGCGATGGGGCCTTCGTCAAGGAGAACGGCAGCTATGTCGACCAGACGAATGCCAGCCATGCCTTCTTCGGGCTGATCGGCTCGAATTACTATTATCTGAGCTGGCCGCAGGCAGCATAAGAAGGCCGCCTCGCCTAGTTTCTATTTCACCGAGACTTCGGCCGGCGTCTTGGCCGCCGGCATGCGATAGTCGTCGACGCGACCGACAGGTGCCGGCGTCATCTCGCCCTGCTCGACCAGGAGATCGCGCGGCGATTTCGTCAGCGTCACCGGTGGCGGCCTTGCTCCCAGGAGCTCGGCGCCGCCATCAAGATTGGGATCGGAGAGGCTGATCGGCACGGTATGCTCGACCGGATTGGTGGGAAGGCCGAGGCCCGGCAGGTTGCTTTCATCGAGGCGCACCAGATCGGGGCTTGCCTGGGTTCCGAGAATTCGGCGGGCGGGCTTTTCCACATAGAAGGCAAGCTTACGCCGGCCGGCCTGCGTAAGGTTGATGCCGTCGGAGGTGCGCAGGCGCACCTGCTGGCCGTTCACGTCGGAACCGGTGACGATGAAGGTGCCGTTTTCGTCGACGAAGCCATCCCAGATGTCGACGAATTCGCCGCCGATGCTCTCGACCTGGTTACGATAGAGCTGGTTCATCTGGACAGCATCGGCCGTCATCTGATCGGATTCGAAGGCAGGAAGACCGACCCAGAGCAGCGGTATCTTGCGGCTGGTGACTTCCTTTCCGAAAGAAAGGACACGACGGCGATATTCGGCAAACCAGCCGTCGGTGCGGAACTTCTCCTTCGCGCTGTCGGTCACCATCTGCTGGCGGTCATTGGCGCCGATCATGACGACGACCATTGCCGGCTTCAGCTCGTCGATCATCTTCGGTAACTGTTCCGGCCAGTCGTAATAGTCGTCGCGGACAAGGCCCGAGGAAATGTTGCCGCGGGCTTCGACGACGACGCCCGGTGAAGTCTCGAAGGCGGCGGTGAGCCCGTCGCCGAGGCCGCTGGCAAGGAAATCGCCGACGATCAGGATTTTCCGGGCGTCGCCAAGCTTCTGCACGACCGGCTCTTCCTGCACCGGCGGGCGCACAGGCGATGCGGTGCGGGTATTGATCACGGCTTTCTGGGCTGGCGGCGGGCGCTTGCGCTGCTGGCGTCTCGGCTGCGGCACATCAGGAGCCTGCGGGCTGTCGTCGAGATAGCGCCTGCCGAGGAAGAAATCCAAGATCGACCGGCGCTGATAGCGCTGCTCTTGGGCTTGCGCGACAGTCACCGGCGCAACAGCGCCGAGACAAAGCGAAGCCGCCATCAATGCGAGCATGAGCCAGCGGATTTTAGGGGTCCGGTCAGTTTTCTTCATCATGGGCAGTTCCGCAGAGGGCAAGCCAGCTTCTACCCCCGCTATGTAGGTCACGGTTGGGCCGCTTCTAGCGGCGAAGCGCGTTCAGAAGCGGCAACGAGGGCTCGCCGTCCGGCTGCATGCCAATTCGCTCCTGCACGGCCGATATCGCCGCTTTCGAACCTGAGCCGAAATTGCCGTCGACCTCGCCATTGTAATATCCGAGCGTCTTGAGACGAGTCTGCAGCTCGAATTTCTCGGTGATGTCGAGCGCGCCGTCGGGACGCGGCCAGCGCTGCTGCATGCCGCCATAGCCGGAGATTTGGTCGGCCAGCAGGCCGACGGCAAGCGCATAGCTGTCCGACGCATTATAGTTCTTGATGGTGAAGAAGTTTGCCGTCATCAGAAAGCCGGGGCCGCCGGCTCCGGCCGGCATTTTCAATACGGCTTTGGTGCCGCCGTCGCGGAAGGCCTTGCCATTCGGCCGTTTCAGGCCGAGCTCCGCCCATTGGGCGAGCGTATGGGTCTTGCCGATCTGCTTGGCGGCTGCCGCGGGGACGACGACCTCGTAGCCCCAGGTCTTGCCAGTATCCCAGCCGTTCTTCATCAGGAGATTGGCCGAGGTCGCCAGCGCGTCCGGCACCGAATTCCAGATATCGCGATGGCCGTTGCCGTCGGCATCGACAGCGTAGAGCAGATAGCTTGTCGGGATGAACTGAGTGTGGCCCATGGCGCCGGCCCAGGAGCCGGTCATCTGACGTGCCGGCACATCGCCGTTCTGGAGGATCTTCAGCGCGGCAACCAGCTGCTTCTTGGCGAATTTGGCGCGGCTCGGATCGGCATAGGCAAGGGTTGCCAGTGCGCGCGGCACATAGTGCAGCCGGTCGTCCTTGTCGAGAATCGCGCCGTAATTCGATTCCATCGACCAGATCGCGAGCAGAATGGTCTTGTCGACGCCGAAGCGCTGCTCGATCGCATTGAGCGTCCGCGCATGCTTGACGGCCATCTCGCGGCCGATCCTGACGGTGTAGGGGTTAACGCGGGAATCAATGTAATCCCAGATCTTCGAGGTGAATTCCGGTTGATAGGCCGCCTTTTCGAGCACGGTCGGGTCGGGTTCGCTCACCCCGGAAAAGGCCTTTTGATAAGTTGCCTTACTGATGCCACTCTCAGCGGCTGTTTGGTAAAAGTCCGCGATCCATTTCTGGAACCGGGAATCGGCTTTCGCGTTGTCGGGGGCCAGCCCCACCTGGGCGGCGACAACGAGGGCGAGAGCAAGGCCACGAAGGGAGTTTTTGTGATTCTGGATCATCGACAGTCGTATCCGTCATCTTCAGTTTTCGGTGCAGCAGGGGGCATCATGTCCGCCCAGACCCGAGACTACAGGAACGGAGTCAACAAATTCTTTACCATGGCGGCCCGCGGCGGTCACCATTGCAAAACAGTAGCAATTCTATACTAGTCAGACATGAACGGCTTTATTTAAAAGGCGATTTAGTCAAAGCAGGAGGCCTGTGTGGCGCATCACAATAAAGTTCGTAAGGCAGTTTTTCCGGTGGCAGGGTTGGGAACGCGGTTCCTGCCGGCAACGAAGGCTGTTCCGAAGGAAATGTTGACCGTTGTCGACAAGCCTATCATTCAATATGTCGTCGATGAGGCGCTCGAAGCCGGAATCGAGCATCTGGTCTTCGTTACCGGACGCAACAAGCACATTATCGAAGACTACTTCGACATCCATTTCGAGCTGGAACAGACGCTGCGCGAGCGCGCCAAGGAAGCGGAAATTACCCTTCTTGCCGAGCAACTGCCGAAGGCAGGAACGGTAAGCTTCACCCGTCAGCAGGAACCGCTCGGCCTCGGTCACGCCGTCTGGTGCGCCCGCGAAATCGTCGGCGACGAACCTTTTGCGCTGCTGCTGCCGGATATGATCATGAAGGGCGACAAGGGCTGCATGAAGGGGATGATCGATCTCTACAGCCAGAGCGGCGGCAATATCATCGCCGTCGAGGAATGTGCGCCCGATCAGGCTCATAAATACGGCATCGTCGGCGTCGGCGAAGCGATCGGCGAAGGCTTCCGCATCACCGGCATGGTGGAAAAGCCTGCCAAGGGAACGGCGCCGTCCAACTTCTTCATTAACGGCCGCTACATCCTGCAACCGGAGATCTTTAAGATCCTCGAAACTCAGGAACGTGGCGCCGGCAACGAGATCCAGCTCACCGACGGCATGCTGAAGCTACTGAAGGAACAGGATTTCGCCGGCTACCATTTCCGCGGCACGACCTACGACTGCGGCGCCAAGGACGGCTTCATCCTGGCAAACGTCGCCTACGCCCTCGAACGTGCTGATATCCGTCCGTCTGTCGAAGGCGGCTTCAAGGAACTGCTCGCAGGGCTGAAGTAAGGCTTCACTCAGACTTGTCATTGATAAACGCCGCGCCTTCCATCGAAGCGCGGCGTTTATCTTTTCAGCTTGAGGCCGACCCCCGCGCGCCATTGCCGCGAGTCGTCGCCGTCCTTGCGCGTCGTCAGTTCGTAGCCAAGCGTGCTGGTGAGATCGAGATAGCGGTTGATGTTCCAGGTCAGGCCGGTCGCCGCAGTATACACGAGCTCGTCGCTAATTGTGCTGTCGGTGGGATAGTCGCGCCATATGACGCCGCCGATCATGGTTCCGACCAGATTGTCGCGCAGCTGGTGGGTGACGGTCGTCGTCAGCGCATGCGAGACGTAGCCGCTCTCGCCAGCGGTGGTCGAGGGCTGGATGCTCGTCTGCAGGTCGAGATTGACGTCGGTGCCGCGGATCGGTGACCAGAGCAGGCTCGCATCGAGCGTGGCCGTATCGATCGAGGCCAGCCGGCTGTCTTCGAAATCCGCCCTTTCGTAGCCCACGCCGACTTCACCCTTCAGCTTTTCGCCGAGGTCGACCTCGACGCCGGCTTTGGCGCCATAACTATGGCTTGATCGCTCGTAACCGGCGGAATCGCGCGTCTCGTCGTAGATCGTGCGGCCGATCGTGGCCTCGATGAATGGGATGAGCGCCGGCGACAGCTCGTAGCCGACGCGACCGCGCAGCGTACCGGTCGTCTGATTGCGATCGCTCAACGCCACAGTCGTGCCGTTCGCAAGCGTGGCGTCGGAATAGATCGAACGGTTCAGGGCGAGCGCCGTCGTGCCGCGCAGGATGCCGAAATCGCGCTGGACGGAGGCGCCGGCGGTGAACTCCTGCACGTCGGACTGCTGTGTGGCATCGGCGATGGCATCGGGATCGTCCGTATCCTCGCGGTAGAAATTATAGCCGGCCGTGAGATGCGCGACCGTGTCGTCGGGAAGGTCCAGCCGGAGATCGCCGTTGACCTTGAAGGACGGCTGCTCCTCGCCTTCACCGCTGATATTCCTCTGCCAGGCGCCTTCCGAGGTCACGGTCAGCTGGTGCCGTCCCCAGTCGGAGGTGAGCGTCGCGGCTGCGTCCGTTTCGAGGAAAGCGCGCCGCTGCCTGGTATTGCCGTCCTTGGTGGTCTCGGTGTTGATGCTTTGGGTCACGCTCGGGCGGAGCACGAAAGTGCCGATCGGAATACCGGGTGTTTCTGCCGTCGAGGCATTTTCGCCAGCCCTGCGGATCGGCGGCGTCTCGTCGATCCGCGCTTCACGGGTGTTCAGTCGGCGCATGTCCTCATCGAGGATGGAGCCGGTAATGTCGTCACCGGCTTGCGCGTCCGGTATGGCGGGCCTCTGCCGGGTATCGTCCGGATCTCCCGCCGCACCCGTTGGCACAGGAGTGGTAGAAACGCTGATTTCGTCATCGAAACCGGCTGCGGCATTGTTCGTAGTGCGATTGTCCGGGCTGGCGGAGCGGCTAGCGACAGGCTGCTGTGAGGCGGACTGTGCGAGTGCTGCAGTCTGGCCGAACAGCAGTGTGCCGAACGCAGTAAAGCAGACGACACGCCTCATCGCGCGGAGCGGCGTCACACTGCTCGTCTGTTTTGGTTGGCCCATTCACTCGCCTGACATGCTTTCGGTTCTTACTCAAAGGTAAAGCCTTGTGGTTAATCATTCGTTGTCGCCGGCGGGCGCTGTTCACAATTCGGAAATGGTGCGGGGTGGACTTGGAAAGTGAAAAGGTCTAACGCATCTCCATGAACAGAAGAGCGATCAAACTCGTTGAAAACAGCGTGCTCGAATCGGCAAAACGCACGATAGAGACCGAGAAACGCGGTCTTGAAGCGCTCGAACGGGCCTTTGACAACGGACTGGCCGGCCCTTTCGCCCGCGCCGTCGAAATCATCGGCGACATCTCCGGCCGGGTTATCGTTACCGGCGTCGGCAAGAGCGGCCATATCGGTACCAAGCTCGCGGCGACATTCGCCTCGACCGGCACCCCCGCCTTTTTCGTGCATGCGGCCGAAGCCAATCATGGCGATCTCGGCATGATAGCGCGCGATGACGTCGTCTTGGCGATTTCCAAAGGCGGCGAGAGCGCCGAGCTCAAGAGTATCATTTCCTTCACGCGGCGCTTCTCGATCCCCTTGATCGCGATCACCTGCAGCGAAGCTTCCTCGCTTGCGACGGCCGCCGATATCGTGCTTCTGGTCCCGAATGAACAGGAAGCCTGCCCCAACGGGCTGGCGCCGACGACCTCGACGCTGATGCAGCTTGCACTCGGCGACGCCTTGGCGGTCGCACTCCTGGAGGCGCGGGGCTTTTCCGCCACCGATTTCCACGTTTTTCATCCCGGCGGCAAGCTGGGTGCGAGCCTGATGCATGTCGCCGATATCATGCATACCGGCGAGAAGGTGCCGCTCGTTGCCAAAGGCACGCCGATGCCGCAGGCGATCACGGTGCTGTCGCGCAAGCATTTCGGCTGCGTCGGCGTGCTCGACGAGGATGGGCGGCTCTGCGGCATCGTCACCGAAGGCGACATGGCTCGGAACCTGAGCCGCAATCTTGCTGAGCTTGCCGTCGACGACATCATGACGACGACACCGAAGACGGTGAAACCGACGGTGCTGGCGACGGCGGCTCTGGCGCTGCTCAACCAGCACCACATCGGTGCCCTGATCGTTATCGACGAGGATATCAGGCCGATCGGGCTGGTGCACTTCCACGACCTGCTGCGGATCGGCGTCGCCTGATCAGACCGGTTCGACCCGCAGGTCGCGGCCATGACACGAGATGACCTTCACCTGTGTTCCTACGGGCAAATCGGGCCCCATTACCTGCCATAGCGTATCGTCGAGGCGGATGCGGCCGCGGCCCTCGCGGATCGGCTCCTGCAGCGTGGCGGTGCGTCCGACAAGACTTGCGCCGCGCTGATTGAGGAAGGGCTCGTCGGTCTCGGCGCTGCGCAGCGTCAGCCGGCGGCCGGCAAAGGTCGTGGCGACGGCCAGAATCGCAAAAAGGATCGCTTGCAGTTCCCAGACCCAGAAGGCGCTGTCCCAGAAGAGCAGCGACAGTGCGCCGACGATCAAGGCCGCGAGGCCGATCCAGACGAGGAAGAAACCGGGCACGATCATTTCGGCGGCGAGCAGCACGAGGCCCGCAACCCACCAGTTCCATGGACCGAGTTCGGCGATGATCTTCGCCAGCATGGCTTATCGCTCCTGATCCGGATTGAAGGGATTGGGGGCAGGCGGATTGATCGGCGGCGTAGAGCGGATCGGCGCGGGACGCGGACGCGGCGGGGAAGGCGGCGGCGGATTGCCGGCGTCCCCGAAGACTTCGCGGGCGATGGCGCCGATGCCGCCGAGCGAGCTCAGGATGGAAGAGGCTTCCATCGGCATCAGCACGATCTTGGAATTGGGCGCCGAGCCGACCGAGGCGAGCGCTTCGGTGTATTTCTGGGCGACGAAATAGTTGATCGCCTGAACATCACCGGCGGCAATCGCTTCGGAGACCATCTTCGTCGCCTTGGCTTCGGCCTCGGCCAGTCGCTCGCGGGCTTCGGCGTTGCGGAAGGCGGCTTCGCGCTGGCCTTCTGCCTGCAAAATGGCGGATTGCTTGGCGCCCTCGGCCCTGAGGATCTGCGCGTTGCGCGCTCCTTCGGCTTCCAGTACCTGGGCGCGCTTCTCGCGCTCGGCCTTCATCTGGCGAGCCATCGCATCGACGAGGTCGCGCGGCGGCTGGATGTCCTTGATTTCGACGCGGGTGACCTTAATGCCCCAGGGCTGCACCGCCTCATCGACGACGCGCAGCAGCCGGTCATTGATCGCGTCGCGGTTGGAAAGCAGTTCGTCGAGATCCATGGAGCCCATGACCGAGCGGATGTTGGTCATGGTGAGATTGAGGATGGCATTTTCGAGGTGGGAAACCTGGTAGGCGGCCTGGGCAGCATTCAGAACCTGAAAGAAGGCGACGGCATCGGCTGAAACCGAGGCATTGTCTTTGGTAATCACTTCCTGGGTCGGCACATTCAGTACCTGCTCCATCACGTTCATTCGCGCTCCGACGCGCTCGATGAAGGGAGTGATGAGGTTGAGGCCCGGCTCCAGCGTGCGGGTATAACGGCCGAAGCGCTCGATGGTGTAGCGATAGCCCTGCGGTACGGTCTTGATCCCGGCAAAGAGCACCAAAATGACGAAGATGACCAGCACGATCACGACGATGTCGAAGCCGCCGAACAGCATGAAAAATTCCTCCCATCGGCGCATGCGCGCCTGCCCAACTGATGTGGTGAGTTAGCACGTTATTTGCGAGGAAGAAATGAGGGCGCAACCGCCCCGACTCCAACTGAGAAGGAGGTTCCGCCTCGGCTACGTCACCCGACTGTTACCGGCGACTTGTCCGGCCCCAGCTTTCTGTCGAGAGTCTCTCAGACCCAGCCCTGCAGCTCGCGGCGAACGACCTTTTCCAGCACCGTCATGCCGTCCTCGCTGTCGTTGAGGCAGGGGATATGCGCGAACTTCTCGCCACCATTCTCATGGAATGAGTGGGCGGCCTGTTCGGCGATCTCCTCGAGCGTTTCCAGACAGTCGGAGACGAAGCCGGGATTGATGACGGCGATGCGCTTGACGCCGTCCTGAGCGAGTTTCTCCACGGTCTTGTCGGTATAGGGCTGCAACCATTCCTCCGGCCCGAAGCGGGACTGGAAGGTGACCATGAAGTTTTCCTTGGTCAGCCCGAGGCGCTCGCGCAGCAGCCGGCCGGTCTTCTGGCATTGGCAGTAATAGGGATCGCCCTGTTTGAAATAGGACATCGGAATGCCGTGGAAGGAGGCGAGCAGCATTTCCGGCTTCCAGTCGAGCGTCGAAAGGTGCTTTTCGACGGATTGGGCGAGCGCCTCGATATAGGTCTCGTCGTCATGATAGTCGGGCACGGTGCGCAGCGCCGGCTGCCAGCGCATGGTGAGCAGCTTCTGGAAAGCCTTGTCGTTGACCGTCGCGGTCGTCGCCGCCGCATATTGCGGATAAAGCGGGAAAAGCACGATACGGTCGCAGCCTTCTTGCTTCAGCGCGTCGATGCGCGAAGCGATCGACGGCGTGCCGTAGCGCATCGCCCAGTCGACCTTGACATTTTCGAGATCGCGCAGGCGCTCGGTCATCAGTTCCGACTGGTTGCGCGTGTAGGTGCGGAGATAACTTTCGTTTTTCTCCTTGTTCCAGATCAACTGATAGGCCTTGCCGACTTTCTGTGGACGGGTGTTGAGCACGATGCCAAAGAGGATCGGATACCACTTCCAGCGAGACCATTCGATGACGCGGCGATCGGTCAGGAACTCCTTGAGATAGCGGCGCATTGAGGTGTAGTCGGTGCCGTCGGGCGTGCCGAGATTGACCAGCAGGACGCCGATCTTGCCTGATTTGATGGCTGGATGATCTGCCGGACGGAGTGAAATATCTGCTGTCATTCTGGCCCCAACGGTCGTTGTCTCGTCGGCTGATACGCAGCCTCGAGAACATGGTTCACCCTATAGAAAGAAAAGCCGACCCGGGAAACCCCGGGCCGGCCGATGGTGTCGAGACAAATCGTCTTACTTTGCGGGAACCTGGATCTCCTTGCCGACCGTCAGATGACGTGGGTTGGGCTTGCCATTGGCATCCGAAAGCTTCCGCCACAGCGTACCATCGCCATAGAAGGTCTCGGCGAGATCCCAGAATGTGTCGCCCTCGGCGATGACGTGGGTGGACGGCGTGGCGGATGCGGGAGCGGCGGTCGGGGCAGGCTCCGTGGCTGGAGCAGCGGCGCTCGGGGCCGGTGCGGGCTCTGCAGCGGGAGCCTGTGCAGAAGGTGCTGGCGCCGGTTCTGCGGGAGCGGGCGTTGCCGGAGCCGGGCTCGGTTCGGTTGATGGAGCGGGAGCTGCAGGCGCAGGGGCCGCGGGTGCCGGAGCGGCGGGCGCCGGTTCCGCGGAGGGTGCGGGCGCGGCCTGCGCCACCTCGTTGATACGGCCATCGGTATAGGGCTTATAGGGCGAATGCGCGGCCACGTAGTCGGCAGTCACGTCGGCGAGATCTGGACCGTAATCGTAAGCGTTCTTGCCTTCCTTGAAGATCGAATAGCCATCGCCGCCTGATCGCATGAAGTTGTTGGTGGCGATCTTGTAGGTCTTGGCCGGATCGATTGGCGCGAAATTGTCGCCCTCCTTCACCTGAACATCGCTGACGCGGCTGCCGACAGGCTTCGATTGGTCGAACGAGAACTTCAGGCCGGCGACCTGCGGGAAGCGGCCGGCGCCCTGATCGATTTGGCTGACGCCGTTCTCAAGCGCCTTGACGACTTCCGCGCCAGTGGCTTCAAAAGTGGCGAGGGTGTTCTGGAAAGGCAGGACGGTGATGACTTCGCCCTGCGTGACATCGCCGCCGTCGATAGACGCACGCAGGCCGCCGCCATTCTGAACGGCGATGGTGACGCCCTGGCTCCTCGTACGGTCAAGCATGGCGTCGGCCACCAGATTGCCCATCGAGCATTCCTTGACGCGGCAGACCTTGCGATCGCCCTCGATAGGACCTTCGGAGGAGCCGATCACCTTTTTGCGCAGTTCTTCGATCGGTTTTGCCAGTTCGGCGACGCGGGTGACGACGGCCGGATCGGGTGTAAAGGACGAGTCGATCAGGATTGGATCGCCCTTGGCATCCTTGACGACGCCATTGTCGTCGAAGTTGACGACGATGTCGCCGAGATACTTGCTGTAAGAGGCGGCCTGGACGACCGGCACCTTATAGCCACCGGGGTTGTCGACCATCGTCGGATACGGGCCTTCGGCCTTCGGATCGGTATTGGAAAGCAGGCTGTGGGAGTGGCCGCCGACCACGACATCAACGTCCGGGATCTTGGCGATGAACGCTAGGTCGCGGGGATAGCCGACATGGGTCAGCGCGATGATCTTGTTGACCCCCTGGCTTTTCAGGTCCTGCACGGCTGATGTGATCGTCTGAACGTCATCTTCGATCGTGACATTCGGGCCGGGCGAGGAGAGCTCCGGCGTATCATTGGTGACGGCGCCGACGATGCCGATCTTCTGGCCGCCGACATCGAGCACCAGCGAGGGCTTGATGCGATCGCCGAGCTTTGAGACGGCACTCGCCTTGACGTTCGCGGTCACGACGGGAAATTGCACCTTGTCGAGGAAGGCCGCAAGTCCATCCTCGCTGTCGTCGAATTCATGATTGCCGACGGTCATGGCGTCGAACTTCATCAGATTCAAAAATTCGGCTTCGGCCGCGCCCTTGTAGGTGGTGTAAAAGAGCGAGCCCTGGAAATTGTCGCCGGCATTCAGGAGAAGGACATTCTTGCCCGACAGCGCCTGGCGGCGCTGGTCGATCGCAGTCTTCAGGCGGGCGGCGCCGCCGAAGCATTCCTTCTTGCCTTCCTCCTCGGCCGAGCAGGTGGAATCGAATTTGTTGATCGACTCGATGCGTGAATGGAAATCGTTGATGTGAAGAATATTGAGTTCGTAATCGGCAAAGGCGGCGCCCGCGCTCAGCGCCAGCATGGACGCGGTCAAAAGACCGAAGCTGAAAGACTTCGTCATCCCTGTTCTCCTGATTGAGGCGAAAGATCCCCCTGATCCCCGCCAATCCCTTCCAAGTCCGCCGGGTCGGTTTCCCGGCGAGCAGATGTTCCATCAGACGATTCACAACCGCAAGGGAAAGCTGGATCAGAAGGGATTCTTTCCAAGAGGACCGGCACAAAAAAGCGGCCTCTTAAGCGGCCGTCATCGCCTTCGAGGTGAGACCAGCATCAGCAGGACAAGGTGACCAGAAAAAGATTCGCACGGCAACCAGCACAAGACCGTCAGCGCATCCGCTCTTTTCAGCCGCGGCGGGAAAGTGTGAATTGTGCACCGGAATCCGAAGTGCAGTTGAGCTGGGTAGGATTGACGAGGGCGCAATTAACCTTGGACTGTGTCTTGCGCACCAGCGAGGTCATGTTGATCTCGACCAGTGTCGGCGAGGTATTGATATAGGTGCCGGAAGCAAGAAGCTGGTTGCTATCGGTCGTGCGGGTGGTGAAGGTACCGCCCTGGAACGTGGAGACGATGCCGTTCGGATCGCTCCAGCTGCCTTCAACGCCGTTGGCGGCGGGCGTGGCTGCAACCGGCAATGGCCGTGGCTCCGGCGAAACGCAGGAGGCAAGAGCGGCCGCTGCACCGACAAGAACGAGACCAGTTCTGATTTTCATAAGGCTTCTCCCGGCGAATCGGCGTGGCGGTCACCCGCCAAGTTCGGGCAAAACATGGCGTGCGTCTGCCATGATGGCAAGGCTTGGAGCAGTGGGGACGGCATTTATACAGCCAGCGTTACAAAAATGCCCGCCTCGCGGCGGGCATCTTCAAAGTTGCACTGACAATGTCAGCGAACGAGGATGTTCCTGAACTGCCAGGGATCCTTGGTGTCGATATCCTCAGGAAACAGGCCGGGACGGCCGTCTAGTGGCGTCCAGTCGGTATAGTGGCCTTCGACCGGGCCGAGATAGGGCATCTGCACGTCGAGGCAGCGCTTGTAATCGATCTCGTCGGCTTCGACGATGCCGGCCTTGGGGTTTTCCAGCGCCCAGACCATGCCAGCGAGAACGGCGGAGGTCACCTGCAGGCCGGTGGCGTTCTGGTAAGGCGCGATGCGGCGGGTTTCTTCCAGCGACAGGCGCGAACCATACCAGTAGGCATTCTTCTCATGACCGTAGAGGAGGACGCCGAGTTCGTCGATGCCGTCCTCGAGCTCGTCCTCGTCGAGAACGTGGTGGACCGGCTGCGGGGTGCCGCCGTTGCCGAACATCTCATGCAGCGAGAGCACGGCGTCGTTGGCCGGATGGTAGGCATAATGGCAGGTCGGACGGAAGGTGACTTCGCCGTCTTTGTCGCGGACCGTGAAGTAATCGGCGATCGAGATCGATTCGTTGTGGGTGACGAGGAAGCCGTATTGCGGGCCGGGGGTCGGGCACCAGGTGCGCACGCGGGTGTTGGCGCCCGGCTGCTCCAGGTAGATCGCCGCTTTGTTGCCCTTCTTGTGCTTCCTGGCGTTCTTCGGCATCCACTGCTCGTGCGTGCCCCAGCCGAGTTCGGCCGGCTGCATACCTTCGGAGATGAAGCCTTCGACGGACCAGGTGTTCCAGAAGACGTTGAGCGGCTTCGGATGTTTTGTGCGCTGGGTGTCGCGCTCGGCGATGTGGACGCCCTTGACGCCGACTTTCTTCATCAGTTTGGCCCAGCCTTCGCGATCGTGCTGGTCCGGTTCCTCGAATTTAACACCGGTATCATTGGCGAGGTTGACGAGCGCCTGCTTGACGAACCAGGAGACCATGCCCGGATTGGCGCCGCAGGTGGAGACGGCGGTGGCGCCGCCGGGGTTTTTCGCCTTTTCCTTGCGCACCGTCTCGCGCAGCGCATAGTTGGTGCGGTCGGCATTGCTCATGCCCTTGTCGAAATAGAAGCCAAGCCAGGGCTCGACGACCGTATCGATATAAAGAACATCGAGCTTGCGGCAGAGCTTGATGATGTCGAGCGAGGAGGTGTCGACCGAGAGGTTGACGCAGAAGCCCTGGCCTTCGCCTTTCGTCAGCAGGGGCTTCAGCAGCTCCTTGTAATTGTCCTTGGTAACATATTCCTTGATGTGGCGAACGCCATGTTTCTTCAGGATCTCCATGTCGGAGGGTTCTTCACGCGGGTCGATGACGACCATCCGGCTCTTGTCGAATTTGAAGTGGCGCTCGATCAGGGGCAGGGTGCCGCGGCCGATGGAGCCAAAGCCGATCATCACGATCGGACCGGTAATTTCGGCATATACCGGATAGTTCTGTTCCGTCATTCTTTTCTCCTGTGGAAGGGGACGAAGGCGCTCAGCCTGAAGAATTCTTGTGAGATTGCCGCAGAAATTGCGAAGTGACCGGCTCTAACCACAAAACGCCGTCACAATAAAGAGCGTTGACGGGGAAAGGCCAAATATCGGCGCGACAAGATGCCCTGACCGAAAATCACCGCTTCAGGATTTCCAATCCTTCGACCGTCGTCGTTATCGCAAGTTCGGTGATTTCGTATTCGGCGACGCCGTGGACGGTGAAGGGGTCGGCGGCGACATAGGCTTCGATTGCGGCACGGTCGCCAATGGCGAGGATCGCGCCGCCGGTGCGCGGCACCTTGCGGCCGGAGGCGAGGAACCAGCCTTTAGCGTAACCCTCCTTCACCCAGGCCATGTGCGGCTCCATGTGAATGTCGGCATCGTCCTTGGATTTGCGATAGGTGAGGGAGAGGATGAACATGCTCAATTCCTGAGGAGGTTTGCGCGGATCAGTCCACGCAGCGAGTTGCCGACATAAAGCGTGCCGGCATCGAAATCGGCAAGGGTCAGATGGCCGACGCGGGCCTTGCGCCCGCAGATGAGTTCGGTGCGCAGCACTCCGGCGAGCAGGCCGCAGGAGATCGGCGGAGTGCGTAAAATACCGCTTCCGTCGTCGAGAAAGATGGAGGTGATGGTTCCCTCGCAGACCTCGTCGCGTTCGTTCAACAGGATGACTTCGTCGGCTTCCGCCTGAGCATATTCGGCGCGCGCGGCTTCGTAGACGGCGCGTCGCGTGGTTTTGACCCGCAGCAGCCGGTCGGCGGATTCGAGGCGCGTTGCGGCGAGGCGGGCGGTCCAGACTGTATCAGGCGCCAACGGGACGAAGGGCGCGCTCGTCACCTCGATGCGGCCTTGTGCGTCGAAGGTCATGCGGATGCGCAGCGGGCCCTTTGCCTCACTGACGGCTTTATCGAGCTTCGCCGCCGCGCCGAGCGGCTGCGGAAAGCCGAGGCGGCGGGCGGAGCGGGAAAGCCGGGCGAGATGCAGGCGCAGGCGGATGAAGCCGTCGCCGGGCTGCCAGCGCAGTGTCTCGATCAGCGAGAAATCGGTCATCGCGCGATCCACTGGTCGCCAACGGCGAAGCGGGCCTTGAGCAGGCATTCCTCATATTCCGCCTCGGCGGTGGAATCGAAGACGATGCCGCCGCCGACATTGAAGACCGCCCTGCCGCCGCCAAAAAGCGTGACGGTGCGGATGGCGACGGAAAAACGCATGGCGCCGGTCGGCGAGATCATGCCGATCGCACCGCAATAGGCGTCGCGGGGGTCATCCTCGAGTGCGTGCAGGATCTCCATCGCCCGTATCTTCGGCGCGCCGGTGATCGAGCCGCAGGGGAAGAGGGCGGCAAAAATATCGCGGATCGAAAGGCCGGGGCGAAGTCTTGCCTGCACATGGCTGACCATCTGGTGGACGGTCGGATAGGTCTCCACGTCGAAGAGCTTCGGTACATCGAGCGTGCCGACCTCGGTGATGCGGGAGATGTCGTTGCGCAGGAGATCGACGATCATGCGGTTTTCGGCCTGCGTCTTGATATCTGCCCGCATGGCCGCGATGATTTCGGCATCTTCGGCGGCGGTAGCGCCGCGTTTTGCCGTGCCTTTCATCGGATGGGTTTCGATCCAACCTTGCTCATCGGTGCGGAAGAAGAGTTCGGGTGAACGCGACAGGATGATCGGGCCGCCGAGATCGATCAGTGCACCGTATTTCACAGGCTGGCGCTCGATCAGCGACCAGAAGGCGGCGCGGGGATTGCCGCTCCAGCGGGCTTCGACCGGCATGGTGAGGTTTGCCTGATAGGCGTCGCCGAGCCGCAGGTGGTCGTGAAGACGGTTGAAACGCTCTTTATATATAGGGAAATCCCAGCCGGCCTTCGGGGCGGTGAGGAATTCCTCGTTTTCGAGGCGCTGTTTCGGCTGGGCGAGCGGGTGTGTGTCCGGCTGCGGAGCATCGAAGACGCCGAAACAGAGGAGCGGCGTTTCGCGACCTTCTCCGGCGAAGGCAGCGAGTTTTTCTTCGAAGAGATATCCGGCCTCGTAGGCCATGTAGCCCGCAAGCCATTTGCCCTCGGCCTTAGCCTCTTCCATGCGGACAAGGCCGGCGAAGAATTCGCTGCGCGTCCGAGCGACGATGATCTCAGCCGGCTTGGCGAAAAGCATCACCTCGTCGGTCGTGTCGTCGCGAAAAAGGATATAGGGTTGGTCGGCCACGCGACACTTTCAATTTGTTCTGCTCTCCATTGCTCGAGGTGAGATGGGGAGGGTGAGATACTTCCCTCTTCTCCCCATGGGGGAGAAGATACCCGAAGGGCAGATGAGGGGGCGGAGCGACGTCCTGAGCAGATGCGAAGGACAGCTTCTGCTATGTCGCCCCCTCATCCGCCTGCCGGCACCTTCTCCCCCGAGGGGAGAAGAGACTCATTGCTGCCTCTCCGCTCCTGGCGACGAGAATTCACCCCTTATCTAATGCTTCCAACTCATCAATCAGCCCTTCGATCATCGACAGGCCCTGGCTCCAGAACGACGGATCGGTGGCGTCGAGGCCGAAAGGCTTCAAGAGTTCAGAATGATGCTTGGTGCCGCCGGCCTTCAGCAGTTCGAAATACTTTTCCTGGAAGCCCTTCTCGGCCTTCTGGTAAACGGCGTAGAGCGAATTGACCAGGCAATCGCCGAAAGCATAGGCGTAGACATAGAAGGGCGAATGGATGAAGTGGGGGATATAGGCCCAATAGGTCTCGTAGCCCTCTGAAATATTGATCGCCGGCCCGAGGCTTTCCGACTGGACGGAGAGCCAGAGTTCGCCGATGTCGTCGGCGGTGAGTTCGCCTGCCTTGCGGGCGGTGTGCAGCTTGCGCTCGAATTCGTAGAAGGCGATCTGGCGCACGACCGTGTTGATCATGTCCTCGACCTTCTGGGCAAGCATCGCCTTGCGCTCGCGCCTGTCGGTCGTCTTTTCCAGGAGCGCGCGGAAGGTCAGCATCTCGCCGAAGACCGACGCGGTTTCGGCCAGCGTCAGCGGCGTCTGGCACATCAACGCGCCTTGCGCGCCGGCGAGAACCTGATGGACACCGTGGCCGAGTTCATGGGCAAGCGTCATGACGTCGCGTGGCTTGCCCATATAATTGACGAGCACGTAAGGGTGTGCCGAGGGAACCGTCGGATGAGCGAAGGCGCCAGGCGCCTTGCCGGGGCGAACCGGGGCATCGATCCATTGCTCGTCGAAGAAGCGCCTGGCGATATCGGCCATCTCGGGGGCGAAATTGCCGTAAGCCGATAGCACCGTGTCCTTCGCGTCGGACCAGGAGATCACGGCGCTCGACGTTTCCGGAAGGGGCGCGTTGCGGTCCCAGAAATTCATCTGCTCCATGCCGAGCCATTTCGCCTTCATTCTATAATAGCGGTGCGAAAGGCGGGGATAGGCTTCGCGGACGGCTGCGGCCAAGGCGTCGACAACCTCTCGCTCGACGCGGTTTGCCAAATGCCTGGAGTCGGCGATATCCTCGAAGCCGCGCCAGCGGTCGGAGATATCCTTGTCCTTGGCAAGCGTATTGGTGATCAGCGTGAAGATGCGGATATTCGCCTTGAAGGTTTCGGCGAGCGCCATGGCCGCCTTGCGGCGCACTTCCGGATCCTTCTCCTGCAGCATGTTCAGCGCCACCTCGAGCGGCACTTTCTCGCCATCGATCTCATAGCGAAGCTCCGCCATGGTTTCATCGAAGAGGCGATTGAAGGCGGAGGCCGATGTCATCGACTTCTCGAGGAAGAGCTGCTCCAGCCTGTCATCGAGCTGATAGGGCTTATCTTTGCGCAGGTCGATCAGCCAGGGGCGATAATGGCCGGCATCGGGGTCATTGGCCATGCAGGCGTCGATCACGGCGTCGTCGATCCGGTTCAGCTCGAGCGCGAAGAACAGGAGATGGCCCGAGAATTCGGTGATTTTGGCCTGGACGTCGCCGTAGAGCTTGCCGTTTGCCGGATTGGTGGTGTCGGAAAAATAAGTGAGGCCGGCAAAGGAGCCGAGGCGGCCCATGATGTCGTCAAGCGCCTCATATTCCTTCAGCGCCGCGCCGATGCCTTCGGTGCCGGTCTTCGCCGCTGCTTCGGCGAGTTTGCCCTTCCACTTTTCTTCGAAAGCGACCGCGGCCTTGCCGGCCTTTTCCATGTCGGCGACGAAGGCGGTGGACGTGGCGGAGGGATAAAGATCCTGCAGCTTCCAAACCGGCAGGTCGCCGAGCGCCGGATCGGCCGCTGCCCCGGCTGGCGTTGCTGGCGAGAAAGAAAACCCGGCGTGCAGGGGCTCGATTTTCATGGGCGCAATTCCTCTCCACTTTATGACAGGTCTGCTTGAATAAGCGCGAGAAGGCCCCGCATCAAGGGCCTTTCGGCGCATAAAAGGCCTCGCTTCGGCACGAAATCGGGCCTTCGCAATCGTTAAAATGCAATTATTTCTCAAAACTGGATGTTCAAGCCTTTCTGCCAGAGTGCGCTTCATGGTTTCGCATGAAGTGGAGCGACAATGACCGGTTACAATGAGCTCAAGGGAGCAGGGCAAATCCTCGTGGTCGAGGACGACCCGGTGCAACGCCGTCTGCTCAAGAACGCAATCGAGCGTCACGGCCATGTCGTGCACCAGGCTGAAAACGGCCGCATCGGCCTGGAAATGGTCAAACGCGACAGCGGCCTTTTCAATGTCATCGTGCTCGATCTGATGATGCCCGAGATGACCGGCCTCGAGTTTCTCGATGCGCTTCACGAATTCGGCACGCAGATCCCGGTCATCGTCCAGACGGGCCAGGGCGGCATCGAGACCGTGGTGCAGGCGATGCGTGCCGGCGCCTTCGATTTCGTCGTCAAGCCGGTGTCGCCCGAACGCATCGCCACCTCGATCTCCAACGCGATGAAGCTAGACCAGCGCGAGGTGAAGGCGCGGGCCGGACGCCGGTCGCGCTCGGGCTCCGTCGGCTTCGACGACATTGTTTCGGCCAGCCCGGCGATGATCCGCGTCATCGATCTGGCCCAGCGGGCGGCCCAGTCCAACATTCCCGTCGTGCTCGAAGGCGAATCCGGCGTCGGCAAGGAGTTGGTGGCCCGCGCTATCCAGTCCGGCGGCGACCGCTCGAACAAGCCTTTCGTCACCGTCAATTGCGGGGCGATCCCGCACAACCTCGTCGAAAGCATCCTCTTCGGCCACGAGAAGGGCGCGTTTACCGGCGCGACCGAACGTCACATCGGCAAATTCATGGAAGCCGATGGCGGCACCATCTTTCTCGACGAGATCGGCGACCTGCCGCTCGAGGTGCAGGTGAAACTCCTGCGGGCCGTGCAGCAGGGCGAGATCGAGACGGTCGGCGCGCGCACCGCGCACAAGGTCAATGTCCGGCTGATCTCCGCGACCAACAAGGATCTGATCGAAGAGGTCAAGAGCGGGCATTTCCGCGAGGACCTCTATTATCGCCTCAACGTCTTCCCGATTACCATTCCGGCGCTGCGCAAGCGCAAGGAAGACATCCCGCATCTGGTGCGCGTCTTTACCGACCGCTTCTCCAGCGAGCAGAAGAGCGGCCGCCGCATGACCGTGAATTCAGGCGCGTTGGCACTGCTGACCGCCTATGATTGGCCGGGCAACATCCGCCAGCTCGAAAATGCGATCTTCCGTGCGGTCGTTCTCGCCGAAGGGCCGGAGCTGACGGAGGCGGATTTCCCGCAAATCGCCGCCCAGCTTCCGGAATATGAAGTGGTGGACCACCTGGCGCTCGTTGCCGACAATGCCGGCCTCGACCCGGATGAAGCCTATGGCGAGGAATACCAGGCGCGGATGCCAAGTGAGGTGCATCACCGCCTGTCGGAGACTTCCGAAAACGCCATTGCCAGTGTCAATCCCTCCGGAGATGTGCGCAAACTTGCCGACGTTGAGGAGGAGCTCATCCGATTCGCGCTCAAATTCTATCGTGGGCAGATGAGTCAAGTGGCGCGCAAACTTGGCATCGGTCGGTCCACACTTTATCGCAAGCTCAAAGATTACGGCATAGATCCCGATAATCCCCAGAAAGATGCGGCTTAGGCCCTATTTATTAAGACTCGGGCAACCACGATTTGTTACTGATCATAAACCACTTGTTAGTGGCTCGTTCACTATGTAAAGAAAAGGTTGATCATGTGTGGCATTTTTGCCATCGTGTGACCGCATTTGACAGTCATCTGGGACAGTACGGGACATTGTCTGTCTGACGGGGATCGAGTTGCCGAATCTGAATGGGAATTCCAAGCCTTCGCGCTTGAGCTGGCGTTCTTTGTGCGCCGACATTTGCGGAAAGGCAGTGAGGACGGCGGCGGCCGCCCTTCTTGCGCTTGCGGTTTCCTCGCCGGTATTCGTCGGTACGCCTTCTCAAGCAGCGGGCGAAACCCGCAGCCTCAAGCTCTATTTCATCCATACCGGCGAAAAGGCCGTCATCACCTACAAGCGCAACGGCAAGTTCGACCCGAAGGGTCTGGAGCAACTGAACCGGTTCCTGCGCGACTGGCGCAAGAACCAGCCGACCAAGATGGATCCGCGCCTGTTCGACCTGATCTGGGAAGTCTACCGCCAGAGCGGTTCGCGAGACTACATCAACGTCGTCTGCGGTTTCCGTTCGCCGGCAACCAACGAGATGCTGCGCGGCCGCTCGCGCAATTCCGGCGTCGCCGAAAAAAGCCAGCACATGCTCGGCAAGGCGATGGACTTCTTCATTCCCGACGTCAAGCTTGCGACGCTCAGGGCCATCGGCATGAAGATGCAGATCGGCGGCGTCGGCTTTTATCCGAAATCCGGTTCGCCCTTCGTGCACATGGATGTCGGCGGCGTTCGCGCCTGGCCGCGTATGAGCCGTGACGAGCTTGTCCGGCTTTTCCCGAACGGCAACACCATTCACATCCCGGCCGACGGCAAGCCGCTGCCCGGTTATCAGCAAGCGATGGCCGACTACAAGCGCCGCGTCAGCGGCACGCAGATCGAGATCGCCAGTGCTTCCGAATCGGCGCCGAAGCATAAGACGCTGTTTGAGGCGCTGTTTGGCGGCGGGGCTGACGAACAGGAAGATGATTCCGACGATTCGGCTCCCGTTGCTGTCGCCAAGGCGACGCCGCCGAAGGCGGAGCCTGCTCCTGCCGAGCCGCCGCAGACCGAAGTCGCAGCCCTGAACGCGCCGGTGCCGCAGGTTCGCCCGGCTTTCAGCAACCAGCCGGCCGGCAGTGAAATGGCCAACGCACTGGTGGCGCCCTCTTCGGGTAACGCCGCGCAGCAGGCCCTCGTCGCGGCGCTTCCGGCTGATCAGGCCCAGCCACAGCAATTCGCCGATCTCAGCGCCTACAGCATTCCCGTTCCCTCGCTTCTCGGTCAGCGCCGCGCGCCGGGTGACGCCGAGGTCGCGTCGATCGATCCGAACATGCAGAACGGAATGCCAGTTCCCACTCCGGTCGAGCGCCCTGCCGTTGCTGAAAATCTGCTTGCTGCGGCGGATGCCGATCCCGAAGCGGAGGCAGACGAGGCCGATCAGGATGGCGGCCTGTCTCCTGCCATCGCCGCCGCGCTCGAGCAGCAGAACAAGGATACGCAAAGCCAGGTCGCCTCGCATGAGCCTCAAATGAGCGTGGAGCAGGCAATCGCCGCCGCGATGCCGCAAAAGGCGCCCGCCGAAAAGCCGTCATTGCAGCTCGCTGCCTTGGCGCCGGCGACGAAGTCGGCAAGCTTCGGCGATGCTTTCGACGCCCCGGCTGCCGAGAGCCCCGCGCCGCAGCCCCTCCCGGTCAAGGGCGGGCGTCCGACGCAGAAGGAAGCCGCCGCAGCCGATGCCAGCCGCGCGACGGTGCGGACCGAGCCGAAGCTGACGCAGAAGATGATCTCGCAGTGGGCGCTGACCAATGCCCGTCTCGAAATGGCCTCCAAACAGGTCAAGGCGCCGCGCTTCGTCAGCCAGACGATGCGCGCCCAACCGACCGCTGTCTATGCCGAGGGCTTCATCGTCAAGACCGCCTCAGTCGACCCGGCCCGTTTCAGCGGCAACGCCGTCAACTTCATGGAAGTGCGTAAGTTCAATACGAACTGAGCTTGCCGATCGCGTCAGACCGAAAACCGCCGGAGCGATCCGGCGGTTTTCTTCTGACTATTCGATCGGCTGGACAGTTGGAGTGCCAGCAAGATACGGCGCAAAAGAAAAGCCGCCGGAAGGTCCGACGGCTTTTATCAAAACAGCGACGTCGGCGAATCAGCCTTCCGGCGGCGCTTCGATCATGCCGAGCGCGTGCAGATAGGTGTCGAGGATGGCTTCCTCCTCCATGCGCTCCTGCTCGTCCTTCTTGCGCAGCGCCACGACCTTCTTCAGGATCTTGGTATCGAAGCCCATTCCCTTGGCTTCGCCATAGACGTCCTTGATGTCGTCGGCGATGGTCTTCTTTTCTTCTTCCAGCCGTTCAATGCGCTCGATGAAAGCGCGAAGCTGATCGCGGGCGACGCCATGAGCATCAGACATCGTGTTCTCCTGATTTTTCGGTGATCAATTCGGGATGCACGTGACTGCCGCGAAGCGGCGTCACGGTCAAGCCTGTTAAAGGCCAAGCGGACTATTTGTGTGGCTTGTTCAGCTCAAATGCCGCCTTTTGCACAGGCGAGGCCTCCTTCTGGTGGAGGTTCTTCCAGTCCTCGTAGGGCATGCCGTAGATCATCTCACGCGATTCGTCCCGGCTGACCGGAACACCTTCGGCCTCGGCGGCCTCGCGATACCAGTTCGACAGGCAGTTGCGGCAGAAGCCGGCCAGGTTCATCAGATCGATGTTCTGGACGTCGCTGCGGTCACGAAGATGCGCGATCAGACGACGGAAGGCGGCGGCTTCGAATTCGGTCTGTTGTTCCTTGCTGAGCGCAGTCATCTCGCTCTCCTTTCATTCCGTGGGCCTCAATAGGGGCCGGTGCGCGACGGATGGACGTCGTATTCGTGTAGGGCCGGATCCGCATTCATCGCTGCAAAAATCGGCGCTAGGCGCTCGGCCCATGCCGATATGCCGGCTTCATCCGCGATCAAATCCTGACGCACCTCGAGCAGGGCATGTGGGATTCCTGTCACCATACAATGGCGGTACATGGTATCGCCCTTCAAAGCGCCGTCATAGGGTTCGTTGTCGCCAACGACGAGATCGGGATCGGCGCGCAGCATGTCGAGCAGCGGGCCGACGGCGCGCCGGTCGCTGTCCCAAAGAACGGCGGCGTGCCAGGGTCGGGGAATGCTCTTCCACGCCGGCGTGAAAGAATGCAGCGATAGCACCAGCGGTGCCTTGCCGGTGCTATTCGCCACCGCGTCGATCGTGCCTGCCACGGCCTCGTGGTAGGGGCGATGAAAGGCTTCGATCCGGTAAATCCACTCCTGCGGCGTGATCGGGTGATTGCCTGGTATGACGGCGCCGTCCGAGATCTTCATGATCAGGGTCGGGTCGTCCTCCCCTCTGTTCGGGTCGATCAGCAGCCGCGAGAAACCGCCGAGCACTGCCGGTATGCCGAGCCTCGCTGAAAGCTGGCGCGCCAGGCGCTCGATGCCGATGTCATAGGCGATGTGGCGGGCGAAGGCAGACTCCGGCAGGCCGAGCCTTTCATACCGGGCGGGAAGGCGGTTCATTGCGTGATCGGCGAGGATCACCATGCCTTTGTCATGTTTTCCGGGTAGAATTTCGAAGGATTGGAAGTCGTCCATGAAGGAATTGCCGTTGCTCATTGCCCAGTCGCGCCCAGTGATTGCATGAGCCCGCGACCGGTTCAAGCGCGACGGGCGGCGACAGCGGATATGAACCTTTGCGGACCGTTATGAAAGGGAATATAATCGATTAGCATTGCGTTGACTTTCGGATGGCGGCGGCGCAAGAAGGCACGGATATGAATAACCGTGGAGCTATTTGGGAGCCGTGTTGATTCAAGCCGCGCCAAGTTTCCTCACGCGGTCCGGACCGCTGGTCCGACTCGCCCTGTTTGCTCTTGCAGCCGCCATGCCCTTCTTCATCGCAGATGCCGCACGCGCCGATTTTCGCGTGTGCAACGGAACGCAAAATCTGGTTGGGGTAGCGATCGGATACAGAGCCAAAGACGGCTGGATCACGGAGGGCTGGTGGCAGGTGCCGGCAACGACTTGCGCCACGCTGATCGAGGGAGAATTGCAGTCGCGTTATTATTACCTCTACGCAGAGGACGCCGCCCGGGGAGGACGGTGGACGGGGGACGTGCAGATGTGCGTGGCGGAAAACGAATTCAAGATCTCGGGCGTGCAGGATTGTTATGCTCGGGGCTACCAGAAGATGGGATTCAAGGAATATGACACGGGCCGCCAGGGCAGCTGGATGGTTCAACTCTCCGACACCCCAGGGACGCAAGAAAGTCAGAATTGATGAAGCGTAATCGCAAAGTTAAAATCCTCGCCACCCTCGGGCCCGCCTCCGCCGAGGAATCGATGATCGAGAAGCTGCACCAGGCCGGTGCCGATGTCTTCCGCATCAATATGAGCCATGCGAGCCACGACCTCATGCGAACGCTCATCCAGCGCATCCGCTCGGTCGAAGCGCGTTCAGGCCGGCCGATCGGCATTCTCGCCGACCTGCAGGGACCGAAGCTGCGCGTCGGCAAGTTTGTCGACAGCAAGGTCGATCTGAAACCCGGCCAGACCTTCACGCTCGACAACAATGAAGCGCTCGGCGATGCCACACGCGTTTACCTGCCGCATCCCGAGATCCTGGAATCGGTGCAGCCTGGCCACCGTCTGCTGATCGATGACGGCAAGCTCTGCCTGCGCGCCGACAAGTGCGACGGGAAGAGCATCGTCACGACGGTGATCTCCGGCACGCGCATTTCCGACCGCAAGGGTGTCAGCCTTCCCGACACATTGCTCGGCGTCGGTGCGCTGACAGACAAGGACCGGTCCGATCTCGACGCCGTGCTCGCCACCGACGATGTCGACTGGGTGGCGCTTTCCTTCGTCCAGCGTCCAGACGACCTAGCCGAAGTGCGCAAGATCGCCCGCGGCCGCGTCGGCCTGATGTCGAAGATCGAAAAACCGCAGGCTCTCGAGCGCATCGAGGAGATCATCGAGCTTTCCGACGCTCTGATGGTCGCCCGCGGCGATCTCGGCGTCGAAATGCCGCTCGAATCGGTTCCAGGCATTCAGAAGCAGCTGATCCGTGCCTGCCGCCGTTCGGGCAAGCCGGTTGTCGTCGCCACGCAGATGCTGGAATCGATGATTTCAGCGCCGGTGCCGACACGCGCCGAAGTATCAGACGTCGCGACCGCCGTCTTCGAAGGCGCCGATGCCGTCATGCTCTCGGCCGAATCGGCCTCGGGCGACTATCCGGTCGAAGCCGTTTCGACCATGGCCTCGATTGCCACGGCCATCGAGCGCGAGCCGCATTATCCCGGCATCATCTATGCTCAGCGCGCCCAGCCGGAAGCAACCGGCGCCGATGCGATCTCGCTTGCCGCCCGTCAAATCGCCGAAACGCTGAAGCTGTCGGCGATCGTCTGCTACACCTCGTCGGGCACGACGGGTCTCCGCGCCTCGCGCGAGCGCCCGCAGGTGCCGATCCTGGCATTGTCGCCGATCATCAAGACTGCGCGCCGGCTTGCCATCGTCTGGGGCCTGCATTGCGTCGTCACCCATGACGCGACCGATCTCGACGACATGGTCAACCGCGCCTGCCGCATCGTCGCCGACGAAGGTTTCGGCAAGCCGGGCGATCGCATCATCATCTCGGCCGGCGTGCCGCTCGGCACGCCGGGCGCCACCAACATGCTGCGCATCGCCTATATCGGTTCGGACGGCCAGAGCGGCGTCTGATCCGATCGCATCTGTGATGAGCCTGCTGCCTAAAAGGGCGGCAGGCTTTTTTCGTTCATGTGACCAGGCATTGCCAAGGGATGCGGCGCATGCAAGTCTCGATCCTCGGGTTTGGAGGGATCATCATGGATATCGTCACTCTTTTGGCTTTCGCGGCCGTTTCCTTCGTCGGTATCGCCACACCAGGACCGACAGTGCTGCTGGCGTTGACAAATGGTTCTCGGCATGGGCTGCGCCGCGCGGTCGCCGGCATGGTCGGCGCGGTTCTTTCGGATTTCGTCCTGATCGGCGCTGTGGCTGTCGGACTCGGCGCGCTGCTTGCGGCATCGGAATTCTGGTTCTCGATGCTGAAATGGGCGGGTGCCGCCTATCTCACCTTTCTCGGCATCATGCTCTTGCGCTCGAAGGGCACGATCGACGCGGCGCTGAAGTCCGATGAGGCGGCCGCCAGATCGACCTTTTCGATCGGGCTGAAGAGTTTCATGGTCGCGGCGACCAACCCGAAGGGATATCTCTTCTTCTCCGCCTTTCTGCCACAGTTCATCGAGCCCACTCAGCCGCAGACGGCGCAGTATTTGCTGCTCGCCCTTGTCTTCGCTGTGCTCGATTTCATCATCATGTTCGGTTACGCTTTCTTCGGCTCGCAGGCGGTCCGTTTCCTGAAAACGTCAGGCGCCTTATGGCTGGAACGCGCATGCGGTGGCGCGCTGCTCGCCCTTGCGGGGTCGCTTGCCTTTTATCGTCGGGCCACCGCCTAAACTCATCGGGCCAAAGACATATGGCCAACGCGGTAGGTCTGCGCGTCATCGCCGATCTCGGGAGGCTCCCGCCACAAGCTGAAGCGTATGCGGGTCCATGTCGTCGGTTCGAAGCCGGAGACGGAGGCGAGTGCGCCTGCCGCCAGATCGGCTTCGGCCTCTGCGACTTCGGCCCGCCGGAGATCGGCAAGCGGTGCATGGGCTTCAGTCTGCAGAATATTGCGGGTTGCGAACGCGGCCGCGGCGATATCGGGCGAGACTTGCGCCTTCCATACGATCCAGGTCTTCACCTGCGGCCAGCCGAAGGCACTGGTGAGCGCCTGGAAACCCGTGCCGCAGAGGAAGTCGCCTGCCCGTTCCGGCCTCCGCCAGAGGTAGAAGGGCGCATACAGGTTGTCGCGGCTGCCGAATTCGCTGATGCGGGCGCTGAGATAGGCTTTGAAGCCGAGATTGGGGAAGCCGTCGAGCAACGGCCCCTTGTCGCGGATGCGGCGGTCGATGATCGACATGTCGTAATCGGCCGGCAGGGTAAAGCTGTATTGCATAGCGATCATGGCCGTGCCTCCACTGGATCCAGCCATTCGACAAAGCTGCCATTTTCCGCCGGCTGGATGCTGATATAGGTGAACGGGCTGTCAGCGGCGGCGCCATGCCAGTGGCGTTCGCCGGGCGCAAACCAGACCGCATCGCCGGCACGCAATTCCTCAACCGAGCCGCCCTCGTTCTGTGCCAGGCCCTGTCCCGCAAGGACATAGAGCAACTGCCCCTTGGGATGGGTGTGCCAGCGGGTGATGGTGCCCGGATCGAGCGTGGCACGCATCGCGGTATTTTCGCCGTCGGTGCCTTCGAGCAGCATCTCAACCCAGAAGGGCGCGGTTGCCACGCCTTCGGGCGAGCGGGTCACCTTACCAGGTTGCCTGACGGTCATCGATTTCGGGTTCGAAGCGCTCATTGCCGGCCTCCGGCTATCTGCAGCCGCCAGTCTGGATCGGTCATTTGGGCGATTCCGTTGCCGAAGGACCAGTCCTCAGGCGCGCTGGTGCTGACGACGATCATCAGGTCTTCCGGCCGAAGGCCCGGCGATTGGGTCAGCAGCTCGGCGAGCCGCCGATACAGCGCTGCTTTCATCCCCCCCGTTCGCGGCCGGCCGATCGTGACTGAGATATAGACGAAATCGTCCGAGCGAGGGCCGGCAAGATAGCTGCGGTCGAAGATCAGTTCATTCTCATCATGCTGATGGATGGCCTGGAAGCGGTCGTTTTCGGGCACGTCGAAGGTCTCGACCAGTGCGCGCTGGACGTTGTCGGCAAGCGCTGCGAGATATTCCTGTGACTTGCCTTTGCGAAGAGAAATGCGAACGAAGGGCATTGGGATCTCCATGGTTCGGGCCGTCCGGCGGCCTTGACAACAGCATCATCGCAGCACAGGATGATGCTGAAAATCAGAATTTTATGGATCAAATATCCCAAAATTTGGAACAATACGATGCGGCGAACGATCTTCGATCTCGATGTGCTGCGGACCTTTTCGACCGGCATGGAGCTCGGCAATTTCGCCAAGGCGGCGGAAAAGCTTGGGCGTTCGACGTCAGCGGTCAGCGCGCAGCTGAAGAAGCTGGAGGAACAGGCGGGCACCCCAATCTTCCGCAAGGCGGGTCGCGGGCTGGCGCTGACCGATGCCGGCGAAACGATGCTCGGTTATGCCAGACGGTTGCTGGAGCTCAATGACGAGGCGGCGGCGGCCGTGCACAGCATCGAGCTGGAAGGCTGGGTGCGGCTCGGCCTGCAAGAGGATTTCGGCGAGACCCTGTTGCCCGAGGTGCTCGGCCGTTTCGCTCGCGCCCATCCAAAGGTACGCATCGAGGCTCGAGTGGTGCGCAATGCCGAACTGCTCGATCGGGTCACCTCAGGCAAGCTCGACCTGGCGTTGGCCTGGAGCGATGGGACGTTGACGGCACATTGTGAGGCGATCGGCGAGGTGCCGATGTGTTGGATCGGGCCTGCAGAAGGGCAGCCCGTCTGGCATGCTGCGAGTGGCGAGCCAATGCCGCTTGCCTCGCTGGAGGCGCCGTGCCTGTTGCGCAATGCGGCGACCCGGGCGCTTGACGAGGCTGGCATTTCCTGGCGGCTCGCCTTTGTCAGCCCCAGTCTCGGCGGCCTCTGGGCCGCGACGGCGGCGGGCCTCGGTTTTACCATCCGTACCCCGGTCGGCTTACCGGCAAAGGTCCGGACGCTTCAGCAGGAGGCCGTCGGCCTGCCTGGTTTGCCGAAGCTCGGGCTGGTCCTGCATCGGGCCGAGGCCGAACTGCAACCGGCCGCGGCCCGGCTTGCCGAGCTCGTGCAACAGTCGGTGCGGGGCGCCCTGCCAGCGAGTGATGGCCTGATATCTCATTGACCCCGTGGGAAAGGCGCTTCATGGCGCAGCCCGGCCTTGCACGTTCTGAGCCTCTTCGGCTCGAACAGCAGGACGGCGTCTATTCGCCGGTCGATCCCCCGATCCGCCGGGCGCTTCACCTGTCGTAGCGAGAAGGGGCACCGGTGGTCGCCGGCTGGGTACTCACATCTGCCGTTCCAACTGGGCGTTGCGACGGATCGCCTGCGGCGGCTGACCGAAGGCGCGCAAAAAGGCGCGGCGCATGCGTTCGCGATCGGCAAAGCCAGTTTCGTCGGCAACCACGTCGATCGGATGGCGGCTTTGCTCCATCATCAGCCTGGCGGCTTCGAGCCTCAAGTTCTCGACGGCCTTGGCCGGCGATTGGCCCGTTTCCGCGCGGAAGGCGCGGCTGAACTGGCGGGGGCTGAGATGAGCGGCTTCCGCCAGTTCTTCCACCGAAAGCTGAGATTTCAGATTGCTGCGTGCAAAGTCTAGCGCCTTCTGAATGCGGTCCGATTTCGGTTCCAGCTCCAGTAGCGCGGAAAATTGCGACTGATCGCCGGCGCGGCGGTGATAGACGACGAGCATCCGCGCAATGGCGCGGGCGACTTCGATGCCGTGGTCCTTCTCAACCATCGCCAGCGCAAGGTCGATCCCGGCGGTCATGCCGGCGGATGTCCAGACCGAACCGTCGATGATGAAGATGCGATCCTCTTCCACCCTGATCTTCGGATAACGCGCCTTCATCTCGCGGGCGAGGCACCAATGCGTCGTCGCGCGGCGACCGTCGAGAATACCGGCTTCGGCGAGGAAGAAGGCGCCGGTGCAGATCGAAGCGACGCGGCGGGAGGCACCTAGTGCGGCGCGAATGAAGGCGCTTTCGCCAGGCTTCGGCAAGATGAGGTCAGGTGCGCCGACGACGACCAGCGTGTCGAAGACCGGATCGCCGAAAGGCTCGGTCTCGACCGACATGCCGAGCGAGGTGCGCAATGTTCCGCCCGCTTCGGAGATGTAGGTGATGTCATAAGCCTTCCGGCCGAGTTCGAGATTGGTGAACTCGAAGACCGAGACAGCGGCCAGGCTCATGATCTGAAAGCCGGGATAGAGCAGGAAAGCGACGTGCTGCATGGCTGAACCTCCTGTGTCCTAAAAGGTGGTGTATATGACATTCAGGACTTTGGCAATTCGACGTATCGTTCTCTTCAAGCGCGGGGCAAGGGCCAGTGCAACAAAGGAGACGGAGCATGTCACAGGAACATAAGGGTACGGCGCTCGTTACCGGCGCATCCTCGGGCATCGGCGCGATTTATGCGCATCGGCTGGCGCAGCAGGGTTACGATCTGATCATCGTCGCCCGCAATGGGGAGCGGCTGAAGGCGCTGGCAAGCCGCCTAACGACGGAGACCGGCAGGACTGTGGAGACCCTCGTTGCCGATCTGGGCAGCAAGGTGGACTTAGCGCGCGTCGAGGGCGTGCTGAAGCAGGACCGGAGCATCACCCTTCTCGTCAACAACGCCGGCTTTGGGGGAACGGCGCCGCTGCTTTCTGCCGATGTAGACAAAATGCAGGAAATGATCGAACTCAATGTGACAGCGCTGATGCGGCTAACGTATGCCGCCGTTCCCGGTTTCGTCTCGCGCGGCGGCGGCACGATCATTAACATCGCTTCGATCGTCGCAATCGCGCCGGAACTGCTGAACGGCGTCTATGGCGGCACGAAAGCCTTCGTGCTTGCCTTCAGCCAATCGCTGAAACATGAGCTGGCGGAGAAGAACATCCGTATCCAGGCCGTGCTGCCCGGCGCCACCGCGACCGAATTCTGGGGCATCGCCGGCACGCCCGTCGAGCACCTGCCCAATGAGATCGTGATGTCGGCGGAAGATATGGTCGATGCCTCGCTCGCGGGCCTCAAGCAAGGGGAATTCGCAACCATTCCCGCGCTTGAGGACGCCGGCCTGCTGGCCGCCTACGAACAGGCGCGCCAGGCATTGATGCCGAACCTTTCGCGTACGGCGCCCGCCCAACGTTACAGGGCGGCTTGATCAAGCCGCCGGTCTGTCTCAGCCGAAGCGTTCCAACGCCATAGCGAAGATGTCGGTATCGACATTGCCGCCGGAGGTGACGGCGACGACTGTATCGCTTTCCAGCGCCTCACCATGGAAAAGAGCGGCAGCCAGCGCCACGGCGCCGCCCGGCTCGACGACGATCTTCAATCTGACGAAGGCGAGCGCCATGGCGCGCAGCGCCTCCTCGTCGGTGACGACGATGCCGGCGCCGGCGAGGCGCTTCAAGATCGGAAAGGTGATCCTGCCAGGCTCCGGCGTGATGATCGCATCGCAGATCGAACCCGCCATGGAGGCATTGCGCTCGATCCTGCCGGAGGCAAGCGATCGCGTGGTGTCGTCGAAGTTCTCCGGCTCGCAGGGACGGACGCGAAAGCCGGGGGCGCTGGCCTCGAGGGCGAGCGCGATGCCGGACGTCAGTCCGCCGCCACCGCAGGGAACGAGCACCTCGGCTTCCGTTACACCTTCTTCTTCCGCCTGTTCGGAGATTTCGAGACCAGTCGTGCCCTGGCCGGCGATGACAAGCGGTTCGTCGAAAGGCTTGATCAGCGTCAGGCCGTGCTCGGCGGAGAGCCGGGCGCCGATCTCGTCGCGATCCTCGTTGGCGCGGTCGTAGAGTACGACCTCGGCGCCGAAGGCGCGGGTGTTGGCGATCTTCAGCTTCGGCGCATCGCTCGGCATGATGATGACGGCGGGCACCCCGTGCAGCTTGGCGGCAAGGGCGACGCCCTGCGCATGATTACCCGAGGAGAAGGCGATGACGCCGCGCGCGCGTACCGCCGGGTCGAGGCCGGAGACGGCAGACCAGCCGCCGCGAAACTTGAAGGAACCCGAATGCTGCAGACATTCCGCCTTCACGAACAGGCGCCGGCCGGCGATCTCGTTCAGGAAGGGGGAGGAAAGAAGCGGCGTGCGGCGCGCACGACCGCGCAGTCGAGCGCGGGCGGCAACAATCATTTCAATGCTGACCATTCGGGAATCGTCCTGCTTGCGGGATCGCTCATGCATAGGACGGGGCAAACGGTTTGTGAACGGTGACTTTGTCACCGTGACATGAATGACCATGCGCAATGCCCGGCGGCTCGCCGACCGTCAATAGCCGCCCGCCGAGCCTTCTGTCGCGCGGGCGTCCATGGCGCCGTTGTAACGAGCGCCTCCGCCCTTTTCGATGGCGGCAAGGCTTTTGCCGCCGACGAGGATGCCAGCGGCCTGGCCCCAGAGCGGTGCGTCGTTGCCGCCGTCGAAGCTATAGCCCATTGCCGCAAGCATCTTTTCCGTATCCGGCGAGAGCGCATAGGGCTCGAGATAGACCTTGTCGGGCTGCCATTGGTGATGAAACCGCGGTGCGTTGACCGCCTGGCTGATATCCATGCCAAAATCGACGACATTCAAAATCGCCTCCAGCGTGATGGTTATGATGCGCGAACCGCCGGGGCTGCCGATCACCATGAATGGCTTGCCGTCGCGGGTGACGATCGTCGGGCTCATCGAGGAGAGCGGCGTCTTCTTCGGAGCGATGGCGTTGGCTTCGCCCTGAACGAGGCCATAAAGGTTCGGCACACCCGGCTTGGAGGTGAAATCGTCCATCTCGTTGTTGAGCAGAATGCCGGTGCCGGGTGCCACGACCGCTGCGCCGAAGGAGCCGTTCAGTGTATAGGTGACGGCAACCGCATTGCCCTCGTCGTCAATGATCGAATAGTGGGTCGTCTCGTTGCTTTCCTTGCCGCCGAGCGGTTCCAGGTTGGCCGAAGTCCCGGCCTTGTAGGGATCGATCTTTGCTGCGATCTCCTTGGCGTAGCTCTTGTCGAGCAGTTTTTCGACCGGATTGTCGACGAAATCGGGATCGCCGAGGGCCGCGTTGCGGTCGACATAGGCGTAGCGCATCGCCTCGACCATCACATGCACGGTTTCAGCCGAGGCGTAGCCGAGATAGGAGAGCGGATAACCTTCGAGGATGTTGAGGATCTCGCATATGATCACGCCGCCGGAAGAGGGTGGCGGCGAGGAGATGATGTCGTAGCCGCGGTAATTGCACTCGATCGGCTTCAGCTCGCGCACGGCATATTGCTCGAAGTCCTCCTTGGCGAGGATGCCGCCCTTGGCCTGGCTCGCTTTGACGATCGCCTCGGCGGGGGCAGCCTTATAGAAGGCGTCCGGTCCTTTTTCCGAAATGGCCGCCAGGACTGCAGCGAGATCCGGCTGCGCAAGCTTTTCGCCGGAGCCATAGGGCTTGCCGTCCGGTTTCAGGAAAATCTTCGCCGCCGTCTCGTCCTTGGCAAGGCGCTTTGCGCTGCCGGCAAGGATCGCCGCGTCACCCTGTTCCAGCGTGTAGCCCTCCTTGGCGAAGCGGAGCGCCGGCCCGATCAGATCCTGGCGTGAGCGGGTGCCGTATTTGTCGCGAGCCGTCTCGAAACCCATGACGGAGCCTGGAACGCCGACGGCGAGATAGCCATCAAGGCTGGCCCGCGGCACGATATCGCCCTTAGCATCGAGATACATGGTCTTTGTCGCGGCGAGCGGCGCGCGCTCGCGGAAATCGAGGAAAGCCTTGGTGCCGTCTTTCAGGCGGATGGTCATGAAGCCGCCGCCGCCGAGATTGCCGGCCGAGGGATAGACGACCGCCAGTGCATAACCCACGGCGACCGCTGCATCGACGGCGTTGCCGCCGCTCTTCAGCACCTCGACGCCGACATCGGTCGCCAGATGCTGGGCGGTGACGACCATCCCGTGTTCGGCCTCGACTGGTGCGGGCGAGGCCGCGAAGGCCGTCGTCAGAGTTAGCGACAATGCCGATATGACGGAGATCGTCCCGATATGCAGGCGGCCCATGATTTCCCCTCCTATGGACAACAACGGAAAGACATATGGGGCTGCTGCGGCCAGCGGCAATGCGAGGGGTAGGCTTTATGCCGGATCCAGATCCAGCAGTTTGGCGAGTTTGCTGTTGGTATCGTCGTCATCGAGCGGCGTGTAGACGATGAGCTTCATCTCGGGCCGGTTCGTCAGCGCCAGGCCGGTGTGTTCGAAGGACATGCGGCCCATGACCGGATGATCGATGCGCTTGATGCCGGATAGCGGGCTGATCACCTCGTGGCGCTGCCACCAACTGCGGAACTCGTCACTTGCCTGCATGAGCAGTGCAATCAGCCGCTCGAAATCCGGATCGCCGGCATAACGAGCGCTGTCTGCCCGGAACATCGCGAGGGAGACGCGGGCAACCGATTCCCAATCAACGAGCAGCCGGCGATGTGCAGGGTCGACGAAGAGACGATGCATGATGTTGCGCTCGTCGCGCTCAAGCGTGTCATAGCCACCGAAGAGCACATCGGTGGCGCGGTTCCAGGCGAGCACATCCCATCGGCGGCCGAGCACATAGGCCGGTTGATGGGTCAGATTGGCGAGCACGCGCTGCAGCGGCTCGTCGACGTGTTCGGGTGTTGTCGACATCGCCTGTACCGCCTGGCGATTATTGAGGGTGAAGAGGTGCCGGCGCTCGGCGTCATCGAGGCGGAGAGCATCGGCAAGGGCGTTTAGCACCTGTGGGGAGGGGCGGATGTTGCGGGCCTGCTCCAGCCATGTGTACCAGGTGGTGCCGACGCCTGCGAGCATGGCGAGTTCCTCGCGCCTCAGGCCTGGAGTGCGTCGGCGGATGCCTTCCGGTAAGCCGACGTCAGATGGCGCTAGCCGCTCGCGGCGTGAACGCAGGAAGGCCGCGAATTCGCGGCGGCGGGCTTCGAAGACGTCGGTTTTCTGATCCATGGGTCCGATCATATCAGTATCGATACCAGGATAAAATTGGAACTGTTTGCCGTTTTCATTGGGCGCATGGTGCCAAAGTCGCAGGTGATCCCCGCCTGCGGATCAATGAGTTCAAGGAGCAGCATCATGACTTTGCAGCATGTGGTCATCATCGGCGGTTCATCCGGCATCGGCCTTGCCACAGCAAACTTACTTTTGAAACAGGGATACGCGGTCACCATCGCAGGCCGCGACGGCGAAAGACTCGCGGCCGCACAAGCTTCGCTAGTCGGCGATCTGCGCATCGTCGTGCTCGATGCGACGGAGTTTTCAAGCCTAGCAAGAATTTTTGCCGGCATTGGCACCTTCGGCCATCTCGTGCTCGCGATGGGCAGCGGCCATGGCGCAGGTCCCTTCGCAACGCTCGATATGGCGGATCTGCTCGCCGGATTTCAGACCAAACTCATTCCGCATGCGGCTGCGGCACAGGCGGCACTACCCTTCCTTCAACCGGGCGGCAGCATCACCTTCGTCTCTGCGGTCAGCGCCCAAGCGGCGATGCCCGGCACGGCGGGGCTTGCCGCCGTCAATGCCGGAATTGAGGCGATGGTACCGGTACTAGCCGTCGAGTTGAAGCCGCTGCGCGTCAACGGAGTCTCACCCGGGGTCGTCGATACGCCCTGGTGGCATTTCCTGCCATTCGAGCAGCGCAGCAGCGTCTTCGCGGATTTCGCCGGCCGCACGCCGGTCGGCCGTGTCGGCAGGCCGGAGGATATCGCGCAGGCGATCGCATTCCTGATCGAAAGCGGCTTCATGAGCGGTCATGTCGTCACCTGCGACGGCGGTGTGCGGCTCGGCGCCTGAGGGAGGTTGCGAGCGCTCCGCCGAACATCTTGCCAGCGGGACGTTCGAGTCCCGAGATGTCGCGCACCATACCGGGCGCCTGATCAGAGATCACGGAGTTTCGGCCGCTCGGTCGCGTAATGGGGCGGCGAGCCTCTCTTCGGCTCTGCGGGCGGCCGACTGGAGGTCGCGCGGCTCGCCGGCGATCTTTTCCATGGCGGCGATAGCCACGTCGGTGGCGAGATAATCCGGCTTATGGCCGACGCCGCGGACCGTAACGAGTTCGGAGCCTGCTATATCGCGGGCAAGGCCACGCGAATGCAGGTGTTCCCAGACGATCTCGTCGCGGTCGCCTGTGATTATGACGGTCGGCGCGGTGATCTGCGAGTAGAGCGGCGATTGCTCCTTCACATAGACGAGCAGTCTTTTGAAATCGGCTGCATTGTTGTGGAAGGTGCGCGGCCGCAGCACCAGCGACGGGCCGGTTTTTTCGATGTAGTCGGCAGGGCGTGGATTGGGACGGAAGACATTCAGCGTGCCGCGCTCCAGCCGCCTCAGTCCAAGCGGAACGACGACGGCGTGGTTGAAGAACCAACCGATGACCGGGACGGTCGCCACATGATAATACCAGTCGATGCCGCCGGGCCACGGATGGGTAGCCGGCGCGAGGAAGAGCAGGCCGGCGGTCTTATCCGGGTGGCGCAGTCCGAAGGCGGCGGTGATCGCGCCGCCGAAGGAATGGCCGACGATGATCGCCTTCTCGATGCCGCGCTTTTCCATCAGTCGGGCGATTGCATCGGCCTGGCCCGAGGGTAGGGCGTTCTCAGGGCCGCCGCGTTCCGAATAACCGTGACCGGGACGATCGACGAACAGCATTTCCGCTCGGCCTTCGAGCGGTGCGCGAAAAGCGACGATCTGATCGAGCAGATTGCCGCTGGCGCCGTGAATGAAGACGAGCGCCGGCAGGTCCGCATTTTCGGGACGCTCGACATGGACGGCGTTCATGCGGTAGCCGCCGACATCCGTTAACTCGCCGATATTCGGATAGGTCTGTTCGAATTGCCGTGCCTTGTAAGAGGAGTAGCCGATGACGGCGGCGAGCGGGGCGAGAAGAGCGGAAACTTCGGCAAGCATGATCTTAACGGCGACGATCGAGGGATTTTGCGGCGGACGATCGTGTCAAATTCCCTCAACAGTTCTAAAATTGCGCGCTGTGGGCGCAGGTCAAGCTCGGCGAGCCTGCTTCTTCAGGTTCGATTGCCGGCCAGTTTTTCCGCAAGCATGTTGACCTGCTCCTGCGCGGTGCGATCGGCGGGATAGATATCGAGGAACCGTTCCCAGGCCTTCAGGGTCAATTGATCATTGCCGGAATTGTTGAGGATCGCGGCCATGCCGGAGAGCGCGCCGAAATGGCGTGGCTCGATATCCAGCACATGCTCGATGTCGGACATCGACTTGCGGTAATTGCCCATGATGAAATTCAGCGTGGCGCGGCGATTCCAGCTCTCGGCGTAATCGGGCTTGAGGGCAATCGCCTCGTCGAGGAAATCGAGGGCGGCGGGATTGCGTTTTTCCTCGATCGCCTTGTCGGCCCATTGCATCAGCAGGTTCACGGTCGCACTGCCGGAATCATTCCACTCCAGGCGAATTTCATTGGCGATGCTGCTGGCCTTATCAGGATCACGCTCGCGCTTCAGCTGGCTGAAGAGCTGATCGAGACGCTGCTTCGGCGAACTAGTGGCATCCCTCCGCTCGACAATGACGTTCTTTTCCGCCGCGGCGACCGGAAACGGGGAGGTGGAGAGGATGAAGGCGAGCGGCAGCACCGCTGACGTCAAAGCAAAAAAGCGCATGGCGGACATATTAGTCCGCCAGCGCCGAAGATCAAACAAATTAGCCGTGATCACCGCAGCGACCCCCGGATGTCCGTTGCCGCACTCTGAGCGGCGCACGATCCGGATTCGCGCAATCAGCCCTGACGAGCCTTGTAGCGCGGGTTCAGCTTGTTGATGATGTAAATGCGGCCCTTGCGACGAACCAGACGGTTGTCACGGTGACGTGCCTTGAGCGACTTGAGCGAATTCTTGATCTTCATTTTTCTGATCCGCGATCTCTATGGGGGAATTCACATTCGCCCGTAACTTTAACAATCAAAAGCGCGCCGTCGGGGCGCGCTCTTTAGGTGGGGGTGCAGATACCTCGTCACCTCCAGCGTGTCAACCACGTGACGGTGTTTTTCCCAAGCCGCACGGCCGTTTTCTCATCCCGAAACCGGCAATTTCGGCGCCAATGTCGTGACATGACCCATCTTGCGGCCGGGGCGCCACTCGCTCTTGCCATAGAGGTGAACCAGCGTGTCGGGACGCTGCAGCCAGTCGCGGACGGCAAGGATATCGTCACCGACCAAATTCTGCATGACGCAGTCGGAGTGCCGCTCGCCATTGCCGAGCGGCAGGCCGGCGACAGCGCGGATATGCTGCTCGAACTGGCTGACGACGCAGGCGGCTTCCGTCCAATGACCGGAATTGTGGACGCGCGGCGCCATCTCGTTGGCGACCAAGCCGCCATCGGCGAGCACGAAGAATTCGATGCCGATCACGCCGACATAGTTCAACGCGGCGAGAATCTTTTCCGCCGATTGACGAGCGGCCCCCGCAGTCGTCGCCGAGATTGCGGCCGGAACGGTCGAGGTGTGGAGGATGCCGTTGTGGTGGACATTCTCGGCGGGATCGAAGCAGACGACCGTCCCATCCGCGGCACGCGCGGCGATGATCGAGACCTCTCGCTCGAAGGCGACGAAGCTTTCGAGGATGAGCGGCACGGCCCCGAGCGCGGCATAGGCGCCGTCAGGATTGTCGGCGGGCGAGCGGAAAACCTTCTGCCCCTTGCCGTCATAACCGAGACGGCGGGTCTTCAGCACGCCCTGGCCGCCGAAATCTTTCAGTGCGGTTTCGAGATCGGCCTGGCTGTCAACCGCATGAAAGCGAGCGGTTGATATGCCGCAGCCATTGAGGAAGCGTTTTTCGAGGAGCCGATCCTGGGCGGCCTCGAGCGCCTTGGCAGGCGGATAGACGGCGATGCTTGCCGAGAGCGCTTCGGCGGCTGCGACGGGCACATTCTCGAATTCGTAGGTGACGACGTCGCAGGCGTCTGCCAGTTCGGCCAGCGCCGCCGGATCGTCATAGGCGGCGACGATCTGCCGGTTCGCCAGTTGGGCGGCCGGGCAGTCGAGCTGCGGCTCGAGGATGACAGTGCGGAAATTCAATCTGGCGGCGGCGATGGCCAGCATGCGGCCGAGCTGGCCGCCGCCGACAATGCCGATCGTTCCTATGGTCATTGGTCGTCCATTGGATATTCGGCGACGGCAGCACTCTGGCGCTCGCGCCATTCGTCGAGCCTGTCGGCAATCTCTTCGTCGGAAAGGGCCAGCACGGCGGCGGCGAGAAGAGCGGCGTTGACCGCACCCGCCTTGCCGATGGCTAGGGTCCCAACCGGAATGCCGGCCGGCATCTGCACGATGGAAAGAAGGCTGTCCTGGCCGGACATGGTCTTCGACTGAACCGGGACGCCGAAGACCGGCAGCGGCGTCATCGATGCGGTCATGCCCGGCAGATGCGCCGCACCGCCGGCGCCGGCGATGATGACCTTGAAACCTTCCGCACGTGCGCCCTTGGCGAAATTCATCATTCGCTCGGGCGTACGGTGCGCTGAGATGATGCGCGCATCATAAGCGATTTCCAGCGCTTCCAGCGTGTCGGCCGCGTTCTTCATGGTCTCCCAATCGGACTGGCTGCCCATGATGATGGCGACGAGTGGTCTATCTGTCATCCTGCGACCGTTCCTTTCAGGCAATGATATCGGGAACGATCTGGTCTTCCAGCTTGGAGAGCTTGTCCTTGATGACGAGCTTCTTCTTCTTCATGCGCTGGATTCGCAGAGCGTCGCATCCGGTCTCGATCATGGCGTTGATCGCAGCGTCGAAATCCTCGTGCTCCTGGCGCAGACGCGCCACCATGAGCCTGATTTCCGCCTGTTCCTGATCGGCCATATGCATTCCCCGTTATCGTCCTCGGACCTTGTCCGATCTGCCGATGATTTCCGCAAGCTCCTATCACCAAATACGGGTAACGGCTAGTTAGTCTTGATCATGAATTTGCCATCTCTTCTTCATCTTTTGGCCTTCGACAAGCCGTCAAAAATATGTCACAGTCCGCCCCGTTGACACCTTGATCCCCGACGATGATGGTCGGGGAGGGTAAGAGGAAGGAAGGGTCAAATGACAGTTGAAGCTCATCTTGAATCACTCCAGAAAAAGCACGTAGCACTCGAGGAGGAGTTGCACGCGCTCAGAACAGCTCCCTCTATCTCCGATACCGAAATTGCCGAATGCAAGCGCCGCAAGCTGCGCATCAAGGACGAGATTCAGCGTCTCAAGTCATCCGTCCATTAATCCTCCCAGGAGATCGCCGGTCGATCATCTTGCGTTAGAAGAGGTAAATCCATCCATTCCGCCTAAAATCAGCAAGATCCGGTGATCTCATACCAGATTTGCGCCAGTCCGATGCTCGAGGCATTGCGGCTGGCGCTTTCACGAGGGCATATTCGAGTAGTTTCATGTGATCGCAGCGTGTCCACGGCGGTAACGCGCATCAGGCCCAGAACTGATCCAGCCATAAATTGAGCTTGTCGAAGCCTCGGTTGTTGACCGTGTAAATGCGCTTCGTGCCTTCCGAGGTCACCGAGACCAGATTGCTGTCGAGCAGCGCCTTCAGGTGTTGCGAGACCGCCGGGCGGCTGATCGGCAGCCCTTCGGCGAGCTCGTTGACCGTCCTTGGAGCGCGACGCAATTCCTCCAGCAGAAACCGCCGGTTCGGATCAGCAATCGCAGAGAAAGGGTCCGTGTTCGACATGCTGGAAAAGCTACGTCAAACCGGCCCTTCCGGCAAGGAAATTGTGCATTGCAGCGTAGCGTGGCCTTTGTCAGCCGCTAAGGCCCTCGCGCGCGATCAGAAAGGCGGCGATCAGGGCCATGGCATACATGAAAGGATAGAAGATCTCCGGCTTCATGCGCCGCACGCACCAGGCGCCGGCAAGGGTAGCGAGTGGCGCGAAAGGCAGCAGCGTCGCCGAAGTCGCAAGATTCTGCGTGTCGAGCTGGCCGAGCGCGAAATAGGGGACCAGCTTGATGGCGTTGAGGATCGCGAAGAAACGCACGCTGGTGCCGGTATATTCGCGTGGCTGAAGTTTGAGCGGCAAAGCATAGATCTGGAAGGGGGCGCCGCCTGCATGGGCGACGAAGCTGCCGTAGCCGGAGAAGGTGCCCCAGAGGCCGGCGGCCACCGGCCGCTGGCCGCGCGGCGGAACCACCTTGCCGGCACCCGGGCCGAAATTGTTCCAGAAATAGCGGAGGCAGAAGAGGATCGTCACCGCGCCGATGACGACGCGAAGGACGTTGCCGGGAACGAGCGCCGAGGTCGCCCAGCCGAGGGCAATGCCGAAAATTGCGCCCGGCAGCATGATCCTCAGCGTCGCCCAATCGCCATGCCTGCGCCAGATGACGAGCGAGATCATGTCCATGAAGACCAGGATCGGCAGCAGGATCGCCGCGGCTTCGAGCGGCGAGACGACCAGGGCGAGAAATGGCAGGCCGATCAGCGACAAAGCGTCGCCCATGCCGCCTTTTGCTAGGCCCACAAGCAGAACCGCGGGCACGGCGGCGTAGTAGAATGACAAGTCCTGCGGCATGCTTTCGACGTCCTCCTCTTGCAAGCCTCCTCTAACGGAACTACTCACACAAAACGAGTGCGGATCCGTCATTTCGAGAAGGGAATTCGCAGGAAACGGAAAGACCTCATGACCGAAGCCGAAAACCGCTGCCGCCTAGTGCTCATCGTCCCCGATATCGCCGACGCTGATGAACAGGCAAGGATCGTCGCCGATGCGCTGAAGGGCGGCGATGTAGCCTCCGTCATCGTGCCGCAATACGGGCTCGACGACGGCGCCTTCCAGAAACATGCCGAAAAGCTGGTGCCGGTGATCCAGGATGCGGGGGCCGCCGCGCTGATTGCAGGCGACAGCCGCGTGGCGGGACGGGCGAAGGCGGATGGCCTGCACATTACCGGCAACGCCCAGGCACTGTCGGAGGCGATCGACAAACACGCTCCGAAGCTCATCGTCGGCGGCGGCAATGCCAGCGACCGGCACAATGCGCTGGAGATTGGCGAAGTCAGGCCGGATTATATCTTCTTCGGCAAGCTCGATGGGGATATCAAGCCGGAGGCGCATCCCAAGAACCTTGCGCTCGGCGAATGGTGGGCCTCAATGATCGAAATCCCCTGCATCGTCATGGGCGGCACCGATCCGGCGTCGGCTCTTGCCGTCGCTGAGACCAGAGCAGAGTTCGTGGCGCTGCGGCTGGCCGTGTTCGGGGAGCCCGGCCGAGCGCCGTCCATCGTTGCCGAGATCAATGCTCTGCTTGACGAAAAAGCGCCACGGTTTGAGGATTGAAATCCCGCTCATGCCGATCCTGCCCGCCCCCCCTTTGAAATATCTGCTTGCCAGCATGGTCGCCCTCACTGCGGGCGGGTCTGATATCGCCGTGGCGCAGGCACCGGACAGCGTCATCAGCCAGCCAGGCACCGCGCCGGCGTCAAGCTTTCGCACCGACCGGCTCCCCAACGGGGATGTGAAGCCCTCGGATGGCGTCGGCGTTTTCGACCGCATGGGCGCGAAGCTGCCCGACCTTCCGCCGGAGAAGGACTACAAAGGGCCGATTGACGAGGCGTACGGCGCCTTTCAGCGCGGTTACTATCTGACCGCGATGGACAAGGCGCTGCCGCGCGCCCAACTGGGCGATCCGGCGGCGCAGACGCTGATTGGCGAAATCCTCTCGCAGGGTCTCGGCGTCAAGAAGGACGTGAAGAACGCCGCCTTCTGGTATGGCAAGGCGGCCGAAGGCGGCGATCCTGCGGCGATGTTCAAATATGCCCTGATGCTGATGGAAGGCCAGGGTGTGCCGCGCGACAAGGCCAAAGCCGACAACTATATGCGCAAGGCCGCCGAAGCCGGCAATCCTTCAGCCGAATTCAACTGGGCGCAGATCCTCGTCGCCGACAATCCCGGCGAAAGGGGGCTGAAGCTCGCGCTGCCGTTCTACGAGAAATCAGCCGAGCAGGGCATTGCCGATTCGCAATATGCCGTGGCGCAGATCTATGGAACGCTGAAGGACCTGCCGCAGGAAAAGAAGCAGCTCGCCCGCGAGTGGATGGCGCGAGCAGCGCGTGCCGGCTTCGACACGGCCCAGCTCGATCTCGGCATCTGGCTCGTCAACGGCGTTGGTGGCCCGAAGGATTACGTCAAGGGTTTCGAATGGCTGAAACTTGCCGCCAATGGCGGCAATGTCGTTGCGCAGAACAAGCTCGCCCATCTCTACATCAACGCCATCGGCACGCCGCCGAACCCGATCGAGGCGGCGAAATGGTATGTGCTGTCGCGCCGTGCGGGGCTTGCCGATCCGGCGCTGGAGGATTTTTATCTCGGCATCGAAGACGATCAGCAGAAGGCGGCTATAGATGCCGCCAACAAATTCCGGCGGCGATAGCCGCCGCGGTTTTATGCTCTAGAAAAGCGCGTCGGCGAAAAGATTCTCGTCGTTTTCGGCTTTAGCGGTCTCGGCAAGCGCTGAAATACTCTCCTCGCTTGCCGGGATGATGTCGCGATGAATGTTGCGCTCCTGGACCATCGTATAGAGCTTGAAAATCTTGCGGTCGAGCGGTGCGATGACCTCCGCGAGATCGGAGATATCGGCGACATCGGTGCCGGCGACGCCTTCGAGCGCATCGGCGCAGCGGGCAAGGACATCGCCGAGTTCGTGCTGGAAGTCGAGCTTGCCGATCAGCAGGCCGATCTTGGCGGCGACCTCGCGGCCGTTCTCGGCGAGCACCTTCAGCTCGTTTTCCATGACATTGGCCGCGGAACGGATGTTGCCGACGGCCGAGGTCAGGCTCTCGCCCAGTCCGCCGGCGGTGGTGTCCGTGGTGGGAGCCACGCGCCCGGCGGCGGCTTCGAGCGCCGGCAGGCCGTTGACGATGGCGTCGGCGGATTCATCGAGTTTGCCGGCGAAGATGCGCAGCTCGGCGGTGACGACGTTGATCGATTTGCCTTCCTCGCCAAGCCGGCTGCAGCGCAGATTGGTGTTCAAGGCCATGTAATGGATGTCGGTCCTGACGACGCGAATGTTGACGATGGCTTCGGAAAGCTTGGCGGCCGTGCCGATTGTCGTATGGCTTACCTGGTCAGCCTGCCGGCTTGCCGTGTCGACCTGCTTGACGATCTCGTGGGCGGCAGAAACGCTGGATTCCAGTGCGCGCATGAAATTGCCGCCGGCTTCGCCGCTTTCGGTGCCCATTTGATCGCGCAGCTTTAGGATTTCCCGCATGTCGTGGTCGAAACTCGCAATCGTCTTGACGACGTTCTCCGAATCCCGCTGGAAATTGACGCACATGTCGCTCATCTGCGCCGCTGTCAGATGGTGAACGACATTCTGGAGACGCTGGCGCGCACCGGCGTCGAGCCCGGCGCCTTCTTCGCCGGCGAGGAAATCTTCAAGCAGCGAAAAGGTTGCCTGTACATGTTCGATACGCTGACGGGTGATATCGCCGATTTGCAGGGCTGATAGAGTCGAGCTGACCTTGCTCTGGACGCCGCGTGCGATCGCGCCGACCTCGCGGGCGAGGATGCCGAGATTTTTGCGGTGTTCGGCGATCTTGGCGGCATCGTCGCGCAGGGCTCCGGCGACGGCCGGAACGGTATCGGCGTAACCCCTGGAGACGTTAGCCCCGAAGGAGGCGGCGAGTTTGACCTCTTTCTCGAGGCTGTCGAGATGGGCGGCGAAGCGATTCACCTCATCGGTGCCCGAATAGATACGTTCCAAAATCTCCTGCGCAAAGCCGGCGAATTCGGCAAGGCCGGCGCCGGTGATCTTTACAGTCACGGCAAAGGTTCTGAGATAACGCATCGTCTCCTGCATATCGGCGACGTGCTTGCGCAGTTCCCTGCCGGTTTGCGCCAGCGAGATGAGCGCCTGCTGGCGATTTTCTTCGGTGACCGGCAATGCAGTCAGGCTTTCCACCGTGGCGCGGAGATCGGCGCTGGTATCGCTCGCCTCCTTGTCATCGAGTGCCTTGGCGACACTTTCGAGCGAATTCAGCAGGCGGTTGAGGACATCCATCACCGACAGCAGCACCGACCCGCCCTCGAGAAAACGCTCCTCGACTTGGCTGCGGGCGGATTCCAGGATCTGACTGATCTCCCGCCCCGATGTGTAGGCTGCAGCGTTGGATGTTACCAGAGCGTGTGCCACATTTATACCTTTTCTTAAAACGCAGGCCATTTTGACTCTATTTCTACGGGCAGGATGGAAATGTCCGGTAAACGCGCCAGACTCGCCTGCGTTGTGATTAATGAAAGGTGTGAGACAAGGCTTTCGGTGCGGCGCATGCCAAGTGAGATCATTTAAGATTTTGTTCTCATTCTATTATTTCCGAGCTTAGAGAGAAGGATACAACTTATTCTCGATAAGAATTAGGAGTCGCGGAATGCGCTTCACGTCGGTTTTCTACAACCTCTGTTTACGCTGCATTAACGCTGTCGTGAGAGTCCTCTTAGGGTCGAAAGTATTTCTCGGGCCCAGGAGGCTGCATTGGATACTCAGAGTCAATATTGTGAATCTATAACTTTGCCAGACGTGCTAAACATTCGGCACGCGGCTGAATTACACACCAAGATCAATGGCGCATTTCGTAGTAAAGATACCATCCTCTTTAGAATTCCTGCTGATGCTGAAGCTGATTTGAGTTTCATCCAACTTATGGAAGCGGCCCGCCGTCAAGCAAAAGCCGCCGGAAAGACGGTCAACCTTTCTTCTCCCGCCAGCGGCTCCGTGTTGAACGTACTTGAGCGTTCCGGTTTCATCGAATCCTTCGATCATGAAGACTTAAAGTTTTGGTTGCATAAAGAGGTGACATTATGAGTGCCAACATCCTGACGGTAGACGATTCCGCCAGCATCCGCCTGACCACAAAGGTCACGCTGACCAATGCCGGCTACAGCGTCACCGAAGCGGTCAACGGGGCGGAAGGCCTCATTGAGGCCAAGGGCAGCAGCTTCGATCTGATCGTGACGGATCTCAACATGCCTGTCATGGACGGGCTGACGATGATCGAGGAACTGCGCAAGCTGCCGGCGCAGGCCGGTGTTCCGATTATCTTTCTAACGACGGAATCTGACGCCGACCTCAAGGCACGTGCCAAGGCTGCCGGCGCGACCGGCTGGCTGACCAAGCCGTTCGATCCGGAAAATCTCGTTAAGATCGTGAAGAAGGTTCTCGGAAGATGAGTACGCTCGACCCCGTCGCCGTATTCCGCACGGAGGCTGCCGAATGCCTCGAAGCGATCGAGACCGGCCTTCTCGACCTCACGCACCAACTCGACAATAGGGATCTCGTCGACGCGGTATTCCGCGGCCTTCATACGCTCAAGGGATCGGGCGCGATGTTCGGTTTCGAGGCGCTGGCCGCCTTCACCCATCATTGCGAAACGGCCTTCGACCGCGTTCGAAAGGGCGAGGTCGCGGCCACCAGCGAACTCGTCGCCGCCGTTCTCGCCGCCCAGGACCATATGCGTGCCCTCGTCGATCAGCCCGACGCCGATCACGGCGACACCGGGCACAAGCTTCTGGCACAGCTGCAGGCCGCCGTCGGTGCAAAGGCTGCGGCGCCAGCCACCGTCGCAGCGCCCGTGCAGGAGGCGTCGGCGAAAAAGACGAGGAACAGCTGGCGCATCCGCTTCAGCCTGCCGGCCAATTCGATGGCCAACGGCACCAATCCGCTCGGCCTGCTGGACGAACTGCGCGATCTCGGCGAATGCACCGTGCGCGCCGACACTTCGGCCATTCCGCCCCTCGATGAGCTCACGCCGACGGAACTCTATATTTCCTGGGATGTGACGCTGATTAGCGAGCAGGACCGTTCAGCGATCGACGACGTCTTCATCTTCGTGCTCGACGACATGGAACTCAGCGTCGAGGAGATCGACGGCACGGTAGCGGCAACGGCCGCTCCGGCTGAAACAACGCCGGTGCCTGCCGCTGCCGCCTCAGCACCACCACCGCCTGTCCCGGCGGCCGCCGTGCCGGAATTTCGTCCCGTCGAAGCGCTTCCCGTCAAGCGTGAGGCACCCGCCGCTAGCCAGGCGAAGGCTGCCGAGAACGTGCGCGTTCCGGCAGAGCGCCTGGACGAACTGATGGACCGCGTCGGTGAGCTCGTGATCGCGCAATCGCGCCTCAGCCAGCTCGCGAGCGCCAGCACCGATATCGCACTGCGCTCCGTCTCGGAAGAAATCGAACGTCTGTCCGGCGAATTGCGCGACACGATGATGGTGCTGCGCATGGTGCCGGTTGCGACCCTCTTTTCCCGTTTCCGCCGCCTCGTCCACGATCTTGCCCGCGAGACCGGCAAGGTGATCGAGTTGGTGACGGAAGGCGAGAGCACCGAGGTCGATAAAACGGTGATCGAACGGCTGGCCGATCCGCTGGTGCACCTGGTGCGCAACTCGATCGATCACGGCCTCGAAGTGCCCGCCGACCGCCTTGCCGCCGGCAAGGCCAAGGCCGGCACGGTAACGCTTTCGGCCCGTCAGGCCGGTGGCGAGGTGATTATCTCGATCAAGGACGACGGCCGCGGCATCAACCGTGAACGGGTCCGCGCCAAGGCGGAATCCTCCGGCCTCGTCCATCCGGGCCAGCCGCTTTCTGACCCCGAGCTCTTGCAACTGATCTTTGCTCCCGGGTTTTCGACGGCTGCGGCGATCACCAATCTGTCCGGCCGCGGCGTCGGCATGGACGTGGTCAAGAAGACGGTCGAAGAGCTTCGCGGCGCGATCGATATCGTCAGTGTGCCCGGACAGGGTTCGGAAGTGTCACTGCGCATTCCGCTGACGCTTGCCATTATCGACGGTCTGTTGGTGCGTGTCGGTACCGGCCGTTACGTCATCCCGCTTTCGGCCGTCGAGGAATGCCTCGAACTGTCGCTCGAGGAGGATCTGCGCTCGCGCGGCCGCAGCTTCATCTCGCTACGCGACAGCCTGGTGCCGTTCCTGCGCCTGCGGGATCTTTTCCGCACCGGCACGAAGCCCGACGTGCACCAGAAGGTCGTCGTCATCTCGACCGGCACTGAGCGCGTGGGCCTCGTCGTCGACCAGATCATCGGCGACCATCAGACTGTCATCAAGTCGATGTCGAAACTGCACAACGACGTGGCGACCTTTTCCGGCGCCACCATTCTAGGCGACGGCAGCGTCGCCCTCATTCTCGACGTCGGGCACCTGGTTGCCGCAGGTCAGCAACAGGAGGCGCAATTGCGGGTGGCAGGATGAGTGCAGCAGCAACAGCCGAACGTTTCGACAATCATTGGAGCTATGCCGAGGAAGTCGAGGTCCTGACCTTCGATCTCAACGGCGAGACTTTTGCGCTGGAGGCGGTCATCGTCCAGGAAATCCTGGATCTGCTTCCGGAGACGGCGGTGCCGGGCAGCCAGCCCTTCGTCGCCAGCGTCATCAACTTCCGCGGCAAGGTCATTCCGCTCGCCGACCTGCGTCTCGCTTTCGGGATGGAGGCGACGGAGGCGACGATCGACAGCCGCTTCATCGTCATCGAGATCGATCTGCAGGGCGAGCCGACGCTCGTCGGCCTCAGAACCGATAAGGTGAACGAGGTGACGACGCTCGCAAAGACCGCGAGCGAGGCGCCACCGAGCGTCGGCATGCGCTGGCGGGCCGACTACATCAACTGCCTGGTGAAGAGGGGTGGAGAGTTCATCATTCTCCCGAATCTGCAGGCGATTTTTTCATCGCGACATGACGCAGTTGGGGCCGTCAGTTGACGGCACTTAATCCAAGAGGGGTTGGGACGATGAGACTGACAATCAAGACGAAACTGGTGACGGCGTTCACCTTTATCATTCTTATGTTATTGGGCACTGCCGCTTATGGCATTTTCAGCCTTGGGTCACTGAACGATACCATCGGCAATCTTCTTGCCGGCCCGGCAGCCCGCCTCGACCTTGCGCAGCAGATCAACATCGCGCAGCTCGAAGCTATCCGCCAACAGAAGAACCTGCTCACCGCCCGTACTTCCGAAGAAAGTGCCCGTGCGACCGACAAGGGCAACGCGGCTCGCAAGGATTTCAGTGATGCCTTCAACCAGGTTCTGGCGCTTGCCACGGAAGAAGGCAAGGCGCGTTGGGCGCGTATTGCCGAGCTTTCCAAGGCCTTCAACGCAGCCGACGACCAGATCCGAGACTATCTGAAGGCCGGCAATGCGGACGGTGCCAACACTATCTCCATCACGACGGCGCGTGCCGCCGCCAACGATATTGACTCGACACTCGCCGAAATTCTTGCGCTTGAGAAGCAGCGCATGAAGACCGCCGACGCCGATGCCGACGCGCAGTATGCGACCACACGCATGACGATGATTGCCGTCGCTGCCGTTGCACTGCTGATTGCCGCGATCACGGCCTTCTGGATCGCCAGGACGATCAGCAAAGGCCTCGGCCGCGCCAACACCGTGGTTCGCGAAGTGTCCGAAGGCGACCTGACGAAAATGGCCGATATCACCAGCCATGACGAAATCGGCGAGCTTCTGGGCAATGTCAACATCATGATCGAACGCCTGCGGGGCGTCGTCGCCGATGCGCTGTCGGCCGCCGAGAACGTCTCGTCCGGCAGCCAGCAGCTTTCGGCGAGCTCCGAACAGGTGTCGCAGGGCGCCACGGAGCAGGCCGCGTCCGCCGAGGAGGCCTCCGCTTCGATGGAGCAGATGGCCGCCAACATCAAGCAGAATGCGGACAACGCCGCCCAGACCGAAAAGATCGCCCGCCAGTCGGCCAGGGACGCCGAAGCCAGCGGCGAAGCGGTAACGCGCGCTGTCGACGCCATGCGCACGATCGCCCAGAAGATCGGCATCGTGCAGGAGATCGCCCGTCAGACCGATCTGCTGGCGCTCAATGCCGCAGTCGAAGCCGCACGCGCCGGCGAACACGGTAAAGGTTTTGCCGTGGTCGCCTCGGAAGTGCGCAAGCTTGCCGAACGCAGCCAGTCGGCGGCGGCCGAAATCAGCTCGATGTCCGGCGATACCGTCAAGGCCGCCGCTGATGCCGGTGAGATGCTCGGCCGCCTGGTGCCCGACATCCGCAAGACGGCGGAATTGGTTTCAGAGATCAGCGCCGCCTGCCGTGAGCAGGATATCGGTGCCTCGCAGATCAACGAAGCGATCCAGCAGCTCGACAAGGTGACGCAGCAGAATGCCGGCGCCTCAGAGCAGATGTCGGCAACTTCCGAGGAGCTCGCCTCCCAGGCGGAAGAACTGCAGACGTCGATCGCCTTCTTCAAGGTCGATACGACCGGCAGCACGCGGCCCGGCGCCCAGAAGACGCCGGCGAACGGCTCGGTCAAGGTGATCAAGGCCCCGGCCCGCAAGCCTGCGTCGCAGGCCCAAAGCCAGCGCCGCGGTCAGACGGTTTCGGCTCAGCAGCAGCGTCTCAAGGGATTTGCTCTCGATATGTCGATGGGCGGTCCGGACGCCAGTGACGACGATTTTCGGGAAAGCGCGTAGGCGCTTCCCGGGGCGCGCATAGCGTTCCGCCGGCGAGGCAGCTGAGCGCCTCCGCCCTCATCGGATATCTCGGGCCGCTCCGGTGGCCCGAGGCGGAATATCCCCAACGCGTGTAGGCGTTGGCGCTGCGACGATAGATGTCCGGCTGCCGGGAAGTGAATGCAGTCGCTTTCCCTCTTTCAGACACGTCATTCTGAAGTTCGGCGTTCCCGGATGGGAACGTCTCTCTATTCAATCGTTTTGGCGCATAAAATGGGGTATGACATGCGTTTCACTATCAAACTGAAATTAGGTCTCGCTTTCGGGATCATGACGCTGCTGCTGATCGGCATTGCGGTTTATGGAAGCTTCAGCCTCGGCACATTGAACGAGGCGAGCAGCAACATGATCAACGGCCCGATGCGCCGGCTGGAACTGGCGCTGAACGCCAACATCGCCGAAGTTAACGCCATTCGGGCTCAGAAGAACGCGCTGCTTTCCACCGATCCGGACGCGGCCGCCGGTTTCTACAAAGAGGCCGATCAGAATCTGCAGGCCATGTTCGACGCTGTCGACGCCGGCTTGGCCATCGCCTCTCCGGAAGGGAAGCCGCATTGGGAGAAGCTGCGGAGCGTTGGCGGGAAATTCCGCGAGAAGTCCGCCGAGCTGCAGCAACTCGATGTCAGGGGTGACAAGGCAGGCGCCCTGGCGCTTTCACTTGGCGATCTCCGGGCGATGACCGGCGACATGGGCGATGCGATCGCAGCCCTCACCGAGATCCAGCGTAAAGGCATGCAAGCGACCGATCAGTCGAACGGCGATCTTTACAATTCCACCAAGCTCATCCTCACCACAGCATCCGGGCTCGCCGTGCTTGTGGCGCTCGGCGCCGCATTGTGGATCACGCTCGGCATCAACAATGGTCTGAGAAAGATCACGAGCGTCGCAAACGCCGTGGCAATCGGCGATCTCAATCAGAAAGTCGACGTCAGGACCAATGACGAGATCAAGGACCTCATCGAGACGGTCAACACCATGACCGCCAATCTGCGCGCGACCGCCGCCCTTGCCGACCAGATCGCCACGGGCGATCTGACCACCGATGCCAAGCCTCTCTCGGACAAGGACTCGCTCGGGATTGCGATGCAGAGCATGATCGCCAATCTGAGGACCACGGCGGGGATTGCCAACCAGATCGCCAATGGCGATCTCACCGTGTCTCCGAAGCCGCTTTCCGACAAGGATGCGCTGGGCCTTGCGCTGGAGCAGATGGTCGAGCGGTTGCGCGGTGTGGTCGCGGACGCGATTTCGGCCGCCGAGAACGTCTCCTCTGGCAGCCAGCAGCTCTCATCGAGTTCCGAGCAGGTGTCGCAGGGCGCTACCGAGCAGGCGGCTTCGGCCGAAGAAGCTTCCGCCTCGATGGAGGAGATGGCCTCCAACATCAAGCAGAATGCCGACAATGCCGCCCAGACCGAGAAAATCGCCCGGCAGTCGGCCAAGGACGCGGAAGCCAGCGGCGAAGCCGTCGCCCGAGCGGTTGATGCCATGCGCACGATCGCCCAGAAGATCGGCATCGTGCAGGAGATCGCCCGTCAGACCGACCTCTTGGCTCTCAACGCTGCCGTCGAAGCCGCACGCGCCGGGGAGCATGGTAAAGGTTTTGCCGTAGTGGCCTCGGAAGTGCGCAAGCTTGCCGAACGCAGCCAGTCGGCCGCTGCCGAAATCAGCGCCATGTCAGGCGACACAGTGACAGCCGCCCAGGAAGCCGGCGAAATGCTGGGGCGCCTGGTGCCTGATATCCGCAAGACGGCGGAACTCGTTTCCGAGATCAGTGCCGCCTGCCGTGAGCAGGATATCGGTGCAGCCCAGATCAATGAGGCGATCCAGCAGCTCGACAAGGTGACGCAGCAGAACGCCGGCGCCTCCGAACAGATGTCGGCAACGTCCGAAGAGCTCGCTTCGCAGGCGGAAGAACTGCAGACCTCGATCGCCTTCTTCAAGGTCGATATAGCGGGTGGGCGCCGCGATCGCACACAGGGCGCCAAGATGACGGTTCGTAGCCCGGCGCCTGCCGCCCGCAGGCCGGCGGCCAAGAAGCCGGCCGCCGACAGCGTTGCAGGCCAGCAGGCCCGCGTGAAGGGCTTTGCCCTCGACCTGTCGATGGGCGGCCCTGACGCCGGCGACGACGATTTCAGGGAGAGCGCATGACGCTTCCCAGAGAATAGGCGGCTTTCCCTTGCAACTGTCGTGGGCCAGCCAGCACGGCCCGCGACGCAATTCCGGCGCCCCGTCGCCACGGAAGTCCGCCAGTTCTTCTTACCTGTCTTCGCCTGCCGGACTTTCTTTGCTGCATGACGCCGCGCGCCCGGTCCACATTATTGCTTCGCTCTCAGAGAGGAATATTGAGATGCGTATTACGATCAAACTCAAACTCGCAGCCGCATTTGGTGTCGTCATACTATTGCTGGTGGGTAGCGCGATTTATGGCATCATCAGTCTCAGTTCGCTGAACGACGCTGTCGGCAGCCTTATCTCCGGTCCTGCAAAAAGCCTCGAACTGGCTCTGGAGGCCAAGACGGCCGAGCTCAATGCGGTTCGCTGGCAGAAGAATGCCCTTCTGGAAATGAATCCCGAAACAGCGGTCAAGAACTATCAGAACTCGGCAAAGAGCGCGGATGATATGCTCGCCTTCGCTACCAGCGGTGAACAGCTCGCAACCACCGAGGGCAAACCCAACTGGGATAGGCTGATCGAGCTGGCCAAGCGCTTCAGCGAAGGTTCCGCCAGAGTTGCCGCCATCCAAGAAAGCGGTGACAGGGCAGGGGCCGCAGCGCTTTCGTCAGGAGAGGTTCGCGCTGTCGTCGTGGAACTGGAAGAGGTGTTCGAGGCGCTTGTATCGCTGCAGCAAAAGGCCATGATACAGGCTGATAACGACACTGAAGTCCTCTATGGCTCTACCAAGAACATGCTGATCGTCATTGCGGTTGGTGCGTCAGTTATCGCTTTCGCGGCTGCATTGTGGATAGCCCTCGGCGTCAACAGCGGCCTGCGCAAGATCATGGACGTTGCCAATGCCGTCGCCATCGGCGACCTGAATCAGAAGGTGGAGATCAAGAGTAATGACGAGATCAGGGATCTCGTGAATACAATCAATGTCATGACCGACAATCTTCGAGCCACCGCCGACATCGCTACGCAAATCGCCGGCGGCGACCTGAGGGTCTCGCCGAAGCCGCTGTCGGAGAAGGATACACTGGGCATCGCGCTGGAACAGATGGTCGAACGGCTGCGCGGCGTCGTCGCCGATGCGATCTCGGCCGCCGAGAACGTCTCGGCCGGCAGCCAGGAGCTTTCGGCAAGCTCCGAACAGGTGTCACAGGGTGCCAGCGAACAGGCAGCCTCCGCCGAAGAGGCTTCCGCCTCAATGGAGGAGATGGCCGCCAATATCAAGCAGAATGCCGACAATGCCGCCCAGACAGAGAAGATCGCTCGCCAGTCGGCCAAGGATGCGGAAATGAGCGGCGAAGCCGTTTCGCGCGCGGTGCAGGCGATGCGGACCATCGCCGACAAGATCAGCATCGTCCAGGAAATCGCCCGCCAGACCGACCTGCTGGCGCTGAACGCCGCCGTCGAAGCGGCGCGCGCCGGCGAACATGGCAAGGGCTTTGCGGTCGTCGCCTCCGAGGTGCGCAAGCTTGCTGAGCGCAGCCAGTCGGCGGCGGCCGAAATCAGCTCTATGTCGGGCGATACCGTTAAGGCTGCCCAGGAAGCCGGCGACATGCTCGGCCGCCTGGTGCCCGACATTCGTAAGACGGCCGAACTCGTGGCCGAGATCAGCGCCGCCTGCCGCGAGCAGGACGTCGGTGCGGCCCAGATCAATGAAGCGATCCAGCAGCTCGACAAGGTGACGCAGCAGAATGCCGGTGCCTCCGAGCAGATGTCTGCGACCTCAGAGGAACTTGCCTCCCAGGCCGAGGAACTGCAGGCCTCGATCGCCTTCTTCAACGTCGATGCGGCCGGCAACCGCCAGTCCCGCACGCCGGCCGCCAGAATGACGGTCCGCAGTCCGGCTCAGGGCTCCGCCCGCAAGCCTGCCGCCAAGAAACCGGCTAACAGCGTTGCCGGTCAACAGGCGCGGGTGAAAGGTTTCGCTCTCGATCTCTCCATGGGCGGCCCCGATGATGGGGACGCTGAATTCAAGGAAAGCGCATGATCATGGCTACCACATCTCTGGAAGCGCAATTCGTGACCTTCAGCCTCGGCGACGAGATTTTCGCCGTGCCGGTTGAGGTCGTACGGGAAATCCTCGACTATGCGGAAGCCTTCAAGATTCCGAACGGTCCCGACTATCTGCTCGGCCTGCGCGACGTGCGCGGGCAAGGCGTGCCGACCATCGATCTTCGCTTGAAGCTTGGCATGACCAAGACCGTGCCGACGCCGCACACGCGGGTGCTGGTGCTCGACGTGCCGATGGAAAGCCGGCTCCTGACTCTGGGCCTCGTCGCCGACCGCGTCTTCGAGGTCACTCCGTTCCGGCGCGACCAGATCGAGGCGGCGCCCGACATCGGCGTGCGCTGGCGTTCGGATTATATCGCCGGCGTCGTTCGCCGTGAAAACGGCTTCGTTGTCATCATCGATCTTGCACGACTCCTGTCGCGCGAGGACGCCTCGGCACTGCAATCGGCAGCCTGACGCCGCATCAAATCGGAGTTCTGCGTTCTATGAGTATGGCAGCTGTGGAAACCCAATTGCCGGGCGACCGGATCAGCAAGCGCAATTTCGACAAACTTGCCCAATTCATCTACGACTATAGCGGCATCAAGATGCCGCCGACCAAGCTGACGATGCTCGAGGGGCGGCTGAGGCGCCGCCTTCGCGCGACCAACCATTCGACCTTCGACGATTATTGCGATTTTCTGTTCAATCACGATGGGCTTGCCCAGGAAACCGTCTACCTCATCGACGTGGTGACGACCAACAAGACCGACTTCTTCCGGGAAGCCAAGCATTTTGGATATATGCAGACCGTGGCGCTGCCGGCGATCGCCAATAGCGGTGTGCGCACCATCCGCACCTGGAGCTCGGCCTGCTCGACGGGAGCCGAACCTTATACGATGGCAATGGTGCTGGCGGAATTCGCGGAAGGCCGCAGGGATGTTTCCTATAGCGTGCTTGCCACCGATCTTTCCACCGACGTGCTGCAGACGGCGCGTCAGGGCATCTATCCGGAAGACCTGATTGCGCCCGTGCCGCGCGACCTGCAGCGCAAATATGTGCTGGTCGCCAAGCAGTCTGGCCGCAAGGAGGTGCGCATAAGCCCGAAGCTGCGCAGCAGAGTGGGGTTTGCACGGATGAACCTGATGGACGACAAATATCCGGTTGGCGACTTGATGAACGTCATCTTCTGCCGCAACGTGCTGATCTACTTCGACAAGCAGACCCAGGCGGGCGTGCTCAGCCGCCTCTGCGATTGCCTGGCGAAGGGCGGCTATCTGTTCATCGGTCATTCCGAATCGATCACCGGCTTCGACCTGCCGCTGAAGCAGGTCTCGAATACGGTGTTTCAGCGTGTCTAAAGGCATTCATGCGCAAGAAAATCCGGGTTCTCATCATCGACGATTCCGCCAGCGTCCGGCAGACGCTGGCTCATGTGCTGGAGCAGGATCCTGATATCGAGATCATGGCAGTGGCGTCCGATCCTTTCGTGGCGGCGCGGAGGCTGCAGGAGGAGATTCCCGACGTCATCACGCTCGACGTGGAGATGCCGCGCATGGACGGCATCACCTTCCTGCGCAAACTGATGTCGCAGCGGCCGATCCCGGTCGTGATGTGTTCGTCGCTGACGGAAGCGGGCTCGGAAACGCTGATCCAGGCGCTGGAGGCGGGCGCCGTCGACGTCATTCTGAAATCGAAGATCGGCGCCGCCGACGGTCTTGCCGATGATGCGATGCGCATTCGCGAAGTCGTCAAGAGCGCCTCGCACGCGCGACTTTCCATCGCGCACCGTGCCGCCGGAACCATTCGTTCCGCTTCCGCCGAGGGACCGGCCAAGAAGCTGACGGCCGATGCCATGCTGCCGCCGCCAACGGGCCGCGCCATGGCGAAGACGACGGAGATGGTCGTCTGCGTCGGCGCCTCCACCGGCGGAACCGAAGCGTTGCGCGAATTCCTGGAGGAGCTGCCGGCCAATGCGCCCGGCATGGTGATCGTCCAGCATATGCCGGAGAAATTCACAGCCGCCTTCGCCAAGCGCCTGAACGGGCTCTGCGAGGTCGAGGTCAAGGAGGCCGCCGACGGCGATCCGGTGCTGCGCGGACATGTGCTGATCGCGCCCGGTGACAAGCACACGCTGCTCGAACGCCAGGGTGCGCGCTATTATGTGAGCGTGAAGACCGGGCCGCTGGTCTCCCGCCACCGGCCTTCCGTCGACGTGCTCTTCCGTTCGGCGGCGCGCTCGGCCGGCTCGAACGCCATGGGGATCATCATGACGGGTATGGGCGACGACGGTGCGCGCGGCATGCTGGAGATGCATGAAGCCGGCGCCTATACGGTGGCCCAGGACGAGGCGAGTTCGGTTGTCTTCGGCATGCCGAAGGAGGCGATTGCAAAAGGCGGCGTCGACCGCATTCTGCCGCTCGATCAGATCGCCCGCGAAGTCCTGATAACGCAGCAGAAGTTCTGAGGCCGGTCCAGTTCCAATGGCAAATAAGGCCGACGCTTTTCAGGCCTGTGAGCAGCCCTCCGTGCCTCCCCTTGAAATTTCCGCGATTTTGTGGTCTTGAGGCCGCCAATCTTTGCTAGCGCTGCCTGTCATGCATGTTCAGGGACATTTCCCGCCCCTGGCAGCGCGCGTCCCGTATCAGTCCCAAGGAAATGCGCCGATGGCCCGTTCAGCTCTTCTCAATGTCATGGTTCAGGCTGCTCTCAAGGCAGGAAAATCGCTGGGGCGTGATTTCGGCGAAGTGCAGAACCTGCAGGTTTCGGTGAAGGGACCGGGCGATTTCGTTTCCGCCGCCGACCGCAAGGCCGAGAAGATCGTCAGGGAAGAGCTGATGAAGGCGCGTCCGACCTATGGCTTCCTCGGCGAGGAAAGCGAAGAGATCAAGGGCACCGATGGCGCGCATCGCTGGATCGTCGACCCGCTCGACGGCACGACGAACTTCCTGCATGGCATCCCGGCCTTCGCTGTCTCGATTGCGCTCGAGCGCAATGGCGAGATCGTTGCCGCCGTCGTCTTCAATCCGGCGACCGACGAACTTTATACTGCCGAGCGCGGCGGCGGCGCTTTCCTCAACGACCGGCGCCTGCGTGTCGCTGCGCGCCGCGTGCTGTCGGATTGCGTCATCGGTTGCGGTGTGCCCGCGCTCGGCAAGCGCAATCACGGCAAGTTCCTGGTCGAGCTGCGCCACGTGATGGGCGAAGTGGCCGGCATCCGCCGCCTGGGCGCACCGACCCTCGATCTCGCCCATGTCGCCGCCGGACGTTTCGACGGCTTCTGGGAGGCGGAGCTTGCGCCCTGGGACATGGCAGCCGGTATCCTGCTCATCCGCGAAGCCGGCGGCTTCGCCACCGACTGGGATGGCGGAACGGCCATTCTGGAGGGCGGCGCGATCGTCGCGGGCAACGAACATGTCCATAAGGCGCTGATCGAGGTTATCAAGCGGGCGATTCCCGCCAAGTGAGCGCATAAAAATCCGGCTGTTGTAAAGTCACGGTTTTCGCCACGGCATACTTCAATTCGGCACAATGTTGCTCTAGTCTCCGCCAGCAATGAGTTCGGAGGCTGCTGGACCTATGGAAAATGTGAATGTGGCGGAGATCGGCTCCACCGAAAAGACGGCCGGCGGTTATACCTACAGGCTCTCGAGCCCCATGCCCTTCCTTTGGACGATGCTGCTTTTCCTCGTCATTGTCGGGTTCATTGCCGCGATCCTCTTTCGGCAGACGCAGACCGCCTTCATGCACAATCCGGGCCTCAACGGCCTGATCCTCGGCGTTCTCGCAGTCGGAATCGTCCTTGTTTTCAATCACGTGCTGGCGCTTCGCCCCGAAGTGCGCTGGTTCAACTCCTTCCGCGCTGCCGGCAGCGCGGATAAAGTCAACCGTAACCCGCGGCTGCTTGCGCCGATGCGCGCGCTGATCGGCAGCCGCAAGAGCTCGGTGGCGCTGTCGACGACGGCGCTGCGTTCGATTCTCGATTCGATCGCCACCCGCCTCGACGAATCGCGTGACGTTTCGCGCTACCTGATCGGTCTCTTGGTCTTCCTCGGCCTGCTCGGCACGTTCTGGGGTCTCATCGGCACGATCGGCTCGATCAGCGCCGTCATCCAGTCGCTCGATCCCGGCTCGAACGGCACGGGAGACGTGCTCTCGGCGCTGAAGGAGGGACTTTCCATGCCGCTTTCCGGCATGGGGCAGGCCTTCTCGTCGTCGCTGCTCGGCCTCTCCGGTTCGCTCATTCTCGGCTTCCTCGACCTGCAGGCCGGCCGCGCGCAGAATCGCTTCTATACGGAGCTGGAAAACTGGCTCTCCTCGGTCACCGATGTCGGCTCCGATCTTGCGCCGGCGCTCGACGCCGTTGCCGGGTCTTCCTCGGACGACATGCGCGCACTTTCCGAGTATCTGCGCAAGGTCTCCGAAGAAGGCGGTGTCGGCAACCAGCGCTCTGTCGCTGCCATGGCAAGCCTTGCCGAAGGCATTCAGGGTCTGGTCAAGAATATGCGCAACGAGCAGCAGATGCTGCGTGACTGGATCGAGGCGCAGCAGGACGAGGCAAAAGCCATGCGCCGGACGCTCGACCGGCTGGCCGAGCGCATCGGCCTGCAGGAGCGGGGCGGCGAGCGGTCCGAGCGCCTGCGCGAGCGCACGAGCCATGCAGAAAAGAGCGAGGGCAAGTAAGCCATGGCACTTGCCCGCAACCGCCGCCGCGAACGCACGGTGGATTACTGGCCGGGCTTCGTCGATGCGTTGTCGACGCTGCTCATTTCGATCATGTTCCTGCTGACCGTCTTCGTCGTCGGGCAGTTCATCCTAAGCCGCGAAATCACCGGGCGCGACGAGGTGCTCAATCGCCTCAATAGCCAAATCAACGAGCTGACGCAGCTTCTGGCACTCGAAAAGGGTAGCAATCAGGATCTCCAGGATTCGGTCGCCAACCTGCAGGCTTCGCTCGCGACTGCTGAAGGGGAACGCTCACGGCTTCAGGCGCTGCTGAACGCCGGCTCGGGCGGCCAGGATGCGGCTCAGAAGCGGATCGGCGCCATGACGCAGGAGCTCGACGAGCAGAAGCAGGTGAGCGAACGGGCGCTGAGCCAGGTCGAACTCTTGAACCAGCAGATCGCCGCACTCCGCAGCCAGATCGCCGCGGTCGAAGCGGCGCTGCAGGCATCCGAGGAGAAGGACCGGGTCTCGCAGACCAAGATCGCCGATCTCGGCAGTCGCCTCAACGTGGCGCTGGCGGCGCGCGTGCAGGAACTGAATCGCTACCGCTCCGACTTCTTCGGTCGCCTGCGTGAAATCCTTTCGGATCGCGAGAACATTCGTATCGTCGGCGATCGGTTTGTCTTCCAGTCCGAAGTGCTGTTTCCCTCGGGCAGCGCCGATCTCAACCCGGAAGGGCAGGGGGAGATGGCGAAGCTTGCCGCGGCGTTGCTCGACCTCGCCAAAGAAATTCCGCCGGAGATCAACTGGGTTTTGCGCGTTGACGGCCATACCGACAATGTGCCGCTTGCGGGAACGGGCCGCTATCGCGACAATTGGGAGCTTTCCTCGGCACGCGCGATTTCGGTCGTCAAATTCCTGATCGGCCAGGGTGTGCCGGCGGACCGGCTCGTTGCCGCAGGCTTCGGCGAATTTCAGCCGATCGCACCCGGCGATGCCCCGGACGCCCGTTCCACGAACCGCCGCATCGAGCTGAAGCTCACCGAGAAATGATCAGCCTGATGTCGTCCGCTGCGCTTCGGCGAGCCGATCGACGAGAAAGGTTCGGACAGAGGGGCTGTCGCTGAGGCCGATCGCCGTCATGTAGGCATCGGCCGCGGCCGCATCGTCGCCCGCTCGTGCCAAAAGAAAGGCACGTACGGCCCAGTAGGGCTGATAGGCAGCGATCGCGCGCGGATCGATCCTGTCGAGCAGGGTCAGGCCTTCGGCGGGGCTTAAAGCCCGGCCGACCACCGCTGCTTGGGCGACGCGCGCACCGAGCGTCGGCTTCATCGTCAGCAACGCGGCATAGAGCGTCGTGAGCGCCTGCCAGTCGGTCACTCCCGAAAGGCGGCGCGCCGCATGCACCGATTGAATCGCCGCCTGGCACTGATAGGGGCCGAAACGGTTGAAGCTTCCGGCCTTGCGCAGCAGCGCATCCGCCTCCGCGATCATGGTGGCGTCCCAGCCAGCCGGATCCTGCTCGTCCAGCGGCACATAACGCCCGTTGCCGTCGCGCCGGGCGCTACGGCGGGCTTCGCAGTGAAGCATCAGCGAGAGAAGGCCGATCGCTTCCGGCTCATCCGGAAGTACCGTCAGAAGCGCCCGGCCGAGCCAGATCGCTTCGCCGGCAAGCGAATGGTGCGCTTCCTCGCCATCGAGACCATCCCATCCGAGGGCGTAGGCGGCGTAGACCGCCGAAAGCACGGCGGCAAGCCGCCCTGGCAGCGCGGGCCGAGGTGGTATGGTGAAGGGAATGCCGGCATCACGGATCTTCACCTTGGCCCGCACCAGCCGCTGGCTCATCGCTTCCGCTGAAACGACGAAGGCCCGGGCGATGGTTCTGGCTTCGATGCCGAGAATCGCTTGCAGCATCAGCGCCGTATGTACGGAGCTGTCGATGGCAGGATGGGTGCAGGCGAAGAGTAGCTTCAGCCGTTCATCGGGAAAGATGGAATTGCCGGCCTCGTTCATTCGTGCCTCCGCTTCCTCGAGGGCGAGTGATATCGTCGTTTGTGCGTTGGCCTCGACAGTGCGGTGCCGGGCCGCCTGCATCAGATTGCGGCGGGCGGCCACCATCAGCCAAGCTTCCGGATTGGCGGGAATGCCGCGCTCCGCCCAGACGCGCAGGGCCGAAGCCAGCGCGTCCGACAATGCGTCTTCTGCCGCCGGCACGTCGCGCGAGCGGGCGGCGAGAAAGGCGATCAGCCTGCCATAGGACTGTCGCGCCACTTGTTCGGCGGCGCGTCCGGCATTGGGCGGCATTGCGCCTCACATCTGCAGGCGCGGGCGCACCTCGACCGAACCCTTGTCGGAGATTGGAATACGGGTAGCCCATTCGAGCGCGGTGTCGATGTCCGGGACCTCGATCAGGTAGAAGCCGCCGAGCTGCTCCTTGCCTTCCGGATAGGGACCGTCCTGGACATCGTGATCCTCGCCCTTGCGACGTATGACCGTGCCGGTCTCGGGGGCTGTCAGCCCCGCGCCGCCGGTCATGATCCCGGCCTGGACAAGCGCCTGGGTGTAAGCAACCCAGCCGTCGCGATAGGCCGGATCGCTACGGCGGGCGAAATCCTCCGGCGCTTCGCGAATGATGAGGGCATATTGCATGGAAAACTCCTGATATCGTTGTTGGCGTTGATCCAGGCCACCGGCGAAAGCCGTTTAGCCTGGTGGAGCGGCTAGCCGTTCCGAGACAATGAGGCGCGATCGCCGGTCGTTTCGACATGGCTTTGAAAAATATTTGAAAAAGAAAAATCGCGCCGGAAATCACAAACAGGCGAGCCGGTCTCTAAGACACCAGCGCCGCTCGAGGGCGCAAAAAAGCAGGGCGGCATTGATGCCGCCCGTGCCATGCCGTTCAGGCTTCGGCCTTCGTCTGGTCGACGATCTCGGCGCCGGAGGTATTCTTCTTGATGGACTCGATGGCACTCAGGGCGGACGCCTTCGCCTTGTAACCCTCGGAGCTGAACATGGTTTCCCCGTTCGATGCCTTGAAGCGGAAACGGAATTCGCCTGATTTATCCTTGTAGACTTCGAATTTATACATGGATGTCTCCCGAAACGCTGAATTGCACCATCAGCGTCGAGGAGGCTAGATCAAAATGCCGAGCTTTTCCACTGCCTTAATGAGGATTGAGTTCAACTGGTGCTAATCAGCGCTACGCGGAAGATACCGGGCAAATGTCCTCGCATCATTCCATCTGGATGTTTGCGCCCTTGACGACCGGCGCCCATTTGGCGAGCTCAGCCTTCACGTGGGCGGCAAGTTCCTCGGGCGTCGAGCCGACGATGGTGGCGCTGAATTCCTGCATGCGTTCGGCAACGGCCGGGTCTTTGAGCGCCTTGTTCGCCGAGGCGTTGAGGCGCGTCACCACCTCGCCCGGCGTGTTGGCTGGGGCAAAAAGCGCGTTCCAGGTATAGGTCTCATAGCCCGGTATGCCCGACTCGGCGATCGTGGGCACATCGGGGAAGGAGGGCGCGCGCTCGGCGGTCGTCACCGCCAGCGCCCGCAGCGTGCCCGCCTTGATGTGGCTGGAGGAGGAGGGCAGGTTATCGAACATGATCGGTACCTGGTTGCCGATGACATCGTTCAATGCCGGACCGGCGCCCTTATAGGGGATATGCTGCATGCTGACGCCGGCCATGGACTTGAAGAGCTCGCCGGAGAGATGCAGCGGCGTGCCGTTGCCCGACGAGGCGTAACTGTATTTGTCGGGCTCGGCTTTCAGCAGCGCGACCAGTTCCTGCACCGTTTTTGCCGGCAATTCCGGATTGACGACCAGCACGTTCGGCACGACGACGAGCAGGGAGACCGGCGCGAAATCCTTCTCCGGGTCGTAGGGCGTCGATTTGAGGATCAGCGGATTGAGGGCGTGGGTCGCAACAGTGCCCATCAAAATGGTGTAGCCGTCAGGCTCGGCTCGGGCGACGTTGCCGGCCCCGAGATTGCCGCCGGCACCGGCGACATTCTGGACGATCACCTGCTGGCCGAGATCCTCCGACATCTTCTGCGCGACGATACGGGCGACGACATCGGTCGAGCCGCCGGCCGCAAAGGGCACGACCATGGTGATCGGACGATCGGGAAAATCTGCAGCAACAGCAGAGCTGCTGAACCCCAGCATTGCAGTCAGGCCAAGAACGAGCGCGAGCCCCGTGCGTCGCGTCATGTCGGAAAGCGCCATTCCTATCTCCTCCCACGATTTCAACAGCAATCCCCACCCAGGGGCATGAAGAGGGTAGGGCAGGAGGCGGGAAAGACAACCGCAGGGAGGTGTGGTCGGCGTGAGACTTTAGTCGCTATCGGTGGAGAAGCGCGTACCGGTTATTTGGCAGGAGCGAGCACATCCTCATTGGCGGCGTCGAATTGCAGGCGCGCCAGCCGGGCATAGATGCCGCCCTGGCGGATCAGGCTCTGATGCGTGCCTTCCTCGACGACGCGGCCCTTGTCCATGACGAGGATTCGGTCGGCCTTCAGCACCGTCGCCAGGCGATGGGCGATGACCAGTGTTGTGCGACCGTCAACCAGGCCGTCGAGCGCCTTCTGCACCAGCGTCTCGCTTTCGGCGTCAAGCGCTGAGGTCGCCTCGTCGAGCAGCAGCACGGGCGCGTTCTTCAGGATGGCGCGGGCAATGGCGATGCGCTGTCGCTGGCCGCCGGAGAGGGTGACGCCTCGTTCGCCGACCTCGGTCTCATAGCCGTTATCCAGCCGGGCGATGAATTCGTCGGCCTGGGCGGCAAGCGCTGCGGCGCGGACTTCCTCACGCGATGCACCAGGGCGGCCGAAAGCGATGTTATCATGGATCGATGCGGCGAAAATGGTGACGTCCTGCGGCACGATGGCGATGCGCTGGCGCAACTCGTCAGGTGTCGCCAGCCGCGCATCGACACCATCAATCGCCACGCTGCCCTGCTGCGGATCGTAGAAGCGTAAGAGCAGCGAAAAGACTGTGGTCTTGCCGGCGCCGGAGGGGCCGACAATCGCGACGGTTTCGCCCGGCGAGACAGCGAAGTCCAAGCCATGCAGGGCCGCTTTGCCGGGGCGCGAGGGATAGGCGAAATGCACGTCGGAAAACTCGACGCGGCCGCGGCTGGGCGAAGGAAGAGCCTCGGGGTTGGCGGGGGCTGATATCGGCGACACCTCGTCGAGGAGTTCGGTCAGCCGGTCGGCGGCGCCGGCCGCCTGCGAGAGTTCGCCCCAGACCTCCGACAGCGCGCCGAGCGATCCCGCGGAGATGACGGCATAAAGCAGGAACTGGCCGAGCGTGCCGGCAGACAGCGTGCCGGCCAGCACGCTGTGGGCGCCGACCCAAAGCACGGCGACGACGCTGCCGAAGATCAGCGTGATGGCGATGCCGGTCAAGAGTGCGCGCGAGCGGATGGCGGCGCGGGCGGCCTCGTAGGCGGATTCGACGGCGCCGGCGTAACGTCTCGCTGCGGCGTCCTCGCCGTTGAAGGCCTGCACCGTACGGGTCGCGGCGATCGTCTCGTTGGCGAAGGCGGACGCTTCGGCAAGCGTGTCCTGAGCGGCGCGGGAACGCCTGCGCACCGAGCGGCCGAAGGCGACGAGCGGGAAGACGATCAGCGGGATCGCTCCGATGACGAGGCTCGACAGTTTCGGCGAAGTGACGACCATCATGCCCAAGGCGCCGAGACAGAGAATGAGATTCCTAAGCGCCACCGAGGCGGTGGCGCCGACGGCGGACTTGATCTGCGTTGTATCGGCGGTCAGCCGCGAGACGATCTCTCCGGACTGGTTGACGTCGAAGAAGGAGGGCGACAGCCGCGTCACATGGTTAAAGACGTCGCGGCGAAGATCGGCGACGATGCGTTCGCCGATGGTGATGACGAAATAATAACGCAACGCGCTCGCGATCGCGAGCACGACGGCCATGACCATCAGCATAGCGAAGTAGCTGTTGATGAAGCTGCCGTCGGATTGGGTGAAGCCGTGGTCGATCATGCGGCGCACGGCGAGCGGCAGCGCCAGCGAGGTCATGGCGGCGAGCGCCAGTGAAATCAGCGCGCCGGCCACCAGCCCGCGATAACGCATGACATAAGGCATCAGCCTGCCGAGTGGCCGCAGCGACCGCCTTCTGTTTTCCTCAGCCCGTGCCTGTTCTGCCAAATCGTCTCCGATCGCCTGCAGGACCCGCTAATGCGGCCTGTTGGCTCTTGTTATCCCGGCGTCCTTCATGTATAGGCACCGCATCCTAATGGGAAGCCGTAGCCATCACGACTGCGGCTTCATTTATTCAATCGGTTCGGTGGCCGCAACTGCATGCGGCAAATTGAACTCCGGTATCGCAGGAAGATTGTTATGAAGGCAGGCATCCATCCCGACTATCACATGATCAAGGTAGTCATGACCGATGGCACCGAATACGAAACCCGCTCGACCTGGGGTTCGGAAGGCGCTGTCATGAACCTCGAAATCGATTCCAAGTCGCATCCGGCCTGGACGGGCGGCAACCAGCAGCTCATGGACCGCGGTGGCCGCGTTTCCAAGTTCAACAAGCGTTTCGGCGGCCTCGGTCTCTAATCGCTTTTGCTCGACGAAATTTCGCAAGGAGCCCGGTTCTGCCGGGCTTTTTGCGTTGGCAGAACATGCGCAGCGGCAACAAAAAACCGGCCGCGCACTGCGCAGCCGGCCCAAATGGATTTAGCAGCTCTGGTCAGTTGTTGCCGAAGGCCGTCTGCAGCAGCGAAAGCTGTGCCTGGACGCTGTTCTGATTGTCATGAACGATCACGGCTTCGGCCGGACGATAGATTTCGCGATCCAGCAGCGCGATGCGGTTCTGCAGGCGCAGGGAGCGCTCGACGAGGTCTCGGAACGATTCCGGCAGATCGCCCCAGCCGGGTGCTGCGCGGTCGACGTTGAAACCGTCGAGGCGGACCTTGTTCTTCTCGGCCAGCACCTGGTCACGCGACATCTCGCCATTGTTGACGGCGCGCTGCAGCAGCAGCCACGAGGCCATCTGCATCAGGCGGGTGGTCAGCCGCATCGATTCCGCGGCATAGAGGACGGATGCCATGCGCGGCAGAACCTTGGAGGCTGCGCGGCCTTGGCCGTCAAGATAGGCGGCGGTCTCTTCGACCAGCGACATGCCTTCGCCATAGAGTGCCTTGAACTGAGAGGATGCAGCCGCGCGGCCCGCAAAACTGATCGTGTTCAATCCAACTTCCGACATCGCAATAGTCCCTGTTGCACGCAGCTACTTATGGTCAGGTAACGCCGGGGTTGACGGAAAAGTTTCCGCGTCCGGTCTTTATGACTTTAAGATGGTATCATTAGCGCAAATGCGCAAGCCGTTTCTTAAGAAAGGGTTAATCTCCACAGTTTCATGGAAATGCGCCGGCCGCAGCAAAAAGAAGAGCCGCAAAAGCGGCTCTCAAGGTAAAACAGGGAGAAAAATCAGACCAATTCACCGCTTGGAAAACTGTCTGAGATCCAGAGAAAGTCTGGATGAGTACAGTAATACCTCATAAAGCTTAATATTTTATTAACATTGTGCCGAATGAAGACTTGAGGCTGGCTCATTTTCCTGCCCATGCTCTTGTTTTCGGAGGCTTTTAGCGGATCACGAGCGGAAGAAGCTTTCAGCGGCCTGCCGCCCGGATGCCTTGCGGCTAGCTTCGGCTTCGAGCCGGGCGATCTCGGTTTTCAGCAATTCCACTCGCGCCTTCAACTCATCCACTGAAAGCATGGAGAGATCGGCGCCGATCTCGTGGGCGGTTTTCTTCTGCGGTCGGTCGTCATCGATAAAGCTCATCGGTTCTCCTCCTTTTGCTGCCGGCAGCATAATGCCGAAAAAATGCGGCCGACACGGAATCGGAATTTAGGTCGATCCGGCCCAAATCCAGCCTCGCCCTCCCCATTTTTATTTTTCCCGAGCCAGGGCGAAAACCGCAGTGCGGCTTTTGTAGAGAGGGCCTAACCGAACTTTACAGCAGGATCGCTGCTTTCGGGAGATTTGCCTGTGCCGCGATCGGCCAGCGACATGCTCTGCGGCGTCAGCATCGGCGAAGTGCCGGTCGGGATCGTCGTATAGGCGTCGCGGTCGCTGACTGGGACGGCCGCGCGGATGCGGCTTCTGATGATGGCGTAAACGGTGATCAGCACATGAGCGACGGCGGTGACCAGGAAAAGAGCATGCGGGGTGATTGCCGACATGACCGGGCCGCCGAGCGTCGGGCCGATGACTGTGCCGATGCCGTAGAGCAGCAGCAGGCCGCCGGAGACCTTGACGAAATCCTCCGACGCCGCGAAGTCGTTCGCGTGAGCCACAGCGATCGGATAGAGCGTGTTGGCCACCGCGCCGTAGAGGACAACGAGCCCGATCAGCAAGGCAGGGGATGTCGGGTGAAGCAGAAAGATCAGCAAGCCGGCGATGGCGGCAATCGCCGACAGGGCGGCGAGCACGTAGCGCCGGTCGATGCGATCAGAAAGTCGGCCGGCCGGCAGCTGCATCATGGCGCCGGCGAAGATGGTGGAGCTCATCATGACGGCGATGCTGGTGTCGGAAAGGCCGGCGCCGGCGCCGAAGACAGCCCCGAGCGTGCCGTAAGCGCCGTTGGCAATGCCGACGAGCAGGATGCCGAGGCAGGACACGGGCGAATTGCGGTAGAGCGCCGGCAGGTCGAGGCGCACAGCTTTCAGCGGCTGTGGTGAGGCCGCGGTCGAAAGCGTCGTCGGCAGCATGGCGATGCAATAGAAGATGCCGCAGATCATGAACAGCACCGGCGTGCGCACATCTTCGAGCGGGATCATCATCTGGCCGCCGACGACGCCGAGCAGGGTGATGCCGATATAGAGCGAGAAAATCGCGCCACGGCTCTCGTTGCTGGCGCGCTCGTTCAGCCAGCTTTCGATGATCATCGACGTGCCGGCGGTGGAGAAGCCGGTCACCGCGCGCAAGATCACCCACCAGAATGGATCGATGATGATGCCGCTGACCAGTGCGATGATGGCGATGATCGAGATGAAGCCGGAGAAGGCTCTGACATGGCCGACGCGGCGCACCAGTTTCGGCGCCACCAGGCAGCCGATGACGAAGCCGCCTGCCCATGAGGTGCCGAGCAGGCCGAGCGTCGTCGTGGCATAGCCTTCGAGATTGCCGCGCACGGGAAGCAGGATGCCCTGCAGACCATTGCCCATGAAAAGGAAGAGCGTGCCAAACAGCAGCGCAGCGACAGACAGCAGATTTCTCTTCATTTCCCCAGACTCGGTCTTAACGATTTACGATGGACATAAGGCACGACCTCAGTCAGCCCAGTCTCAAGATGATTGATTGTGCCCCGGAATGTCTTTACGGCGTGTCGAGATCCTCTTGTTCGCGCGGAAAAATGTCCGTCCTGTGACATTCCGAAAAACGGAAAAAATAAAGCATGACAAAGCTGATAGCCTTGCTGCTCATCCTTGCCATGGCGATACAGGTGATCAAGCCGCTCGGGCTTCCCGGCCTCCGGCGGCGGATGGATTTCTGGAAGATCGCGCTGATCGCCTTCGGCATATGGGCGATGGCGCTACTGTCGCGCGATTTCCTGATGTAAGCCTCGGATTCGAGCTTCGATGCGGGCGTTAGTCCCGCAGGATGATTTCGCCGCGCATCACGGCAACGCAGCTTCCCGAGATGACGACGTCAGTGACGGTGCCATCGCACTTCGTGACATCAAGGGCGATGATGCTGCGGCGGCCCATTTCCACGCCCTGTTCGATGGTGATGCGGACATTCATGTCGGCCTCCGCCGTCAGTGTGACGAGATAGGCACCGAGGGCTGCGGAAGCGCTGCCGGTCGCGGGATCCTCGGGCACGTTATCGAGCGGCGCGAACATGCGAGCGCGTATATTCCACGGATCTTCGGATGTCCTGACATAGACGAAGAGCGAGAAGTCATGGCCGCTCGTCGTCTGGTGGCCGGCAGCCGCCTGGAATCCGGCAAGGTCCGGTCGGGCGGCGGAGAGCGCTTCAAGCCCGCTCAACTCGGCAATGGCGAAGTTCAGACCGACCGAGGCAAAGACCGGGGCGTGGTTGGTCTTGACGATTGCGCCGGGTTCGAGCCCGATGCAGCGGGAGATAGTTTCCTCGGCAATGACATCGCCGATTGTCAGCGGCTGCGGCGCGCGGATGGCGGCGGCCGCGACCTTTCCGCCGCTGCGTTTGAGGGCGACTTCGACGATGCCAGCCTGTTCCTCGAAACGCAGCTTCTCGCCAACGGGCTTGCCGAAGATCTCCGCCTGCTGGCCGAGGACACAGGCGGTGCCGACGTTCGGATGACCGGCGAAGGGTATTTCCATCGTCGGAGTGAAGATGCGGACACGGGCCGAATTGCGAGGATCCTCCGGCGGCAGGACGAAGGTCACTTCGGAATAGTTAAATTCGGTGGCGATCATTTGCATCGCTGCATCGCTGAGCCCGCGCGCATCGGAAATGACGGCAAGCGGATTGCCCTCGAAACGCGTGGAGGTGAAGACATCGACGGTGATGTAGGGGATGGTATCCATAGCGGCTCCTGTTTCGGCGGGCCTTTATGAATAATCACGATTTTTCGTCAGGCGAAGCGGTATCTTGTCGCCGAGACAATGAGGAAGGGCGGCAACATAGCGTTGCCGCCCCTTCCTGCAGGCGATTAAAGGCTCATTGTAATCAGGCTGCCTTTTCCAGATCCTTCTGCCAACTGCCCTTGGCGGCAAGGCTGTTCATTTCGGCGCGGTGCGTGAATTCGCGCTGGCCGGCGGCGACGTTTTCCGGTTTGCCGTTCCAGGCCTTGAGCGCACTGTCCTGAAGGGCGCGGCCGTAGGAGAAGGTGACGAACCAGGGCAGGTCGGCCGTGGCATTGATGGCGGAAAGATGTGCGGTTGCCTCTTCGGTCGACTGGCCGCCGGAGAGGAAGGCGATGCCTGGAACCGCTGATGGGACCGTGCGCTTCAGCACCTGCACGGTGCGCTCCGCGACCTCGGCGACAGAGGCCTTGCGGGCATTCTTGCCGTCGATGACCATATTCGGCTTCAGGATCATGCCTTCGAGGCTGACTCGGGCTTCGGCCAGTTCCTCAAAAACGATGCGCAGCGTGGACTCGGTGACTTCGGCGCAGCGGTCGATATTGTGGTCGCCCGGCTTGCCGTCCATCAGGCATTCCGGCTCGACGATCGGAACGATCTTGGCTTCCTGGCAGAGGGCCGCGTACCGGGCAAGCGCCTGAGCGTTGGCGCGAACCGAGCCGCGGGTCGGCAGCGTCGAGGAGATGGCGATGACGCCGCGCCACTTGGCGAAACGGGCGCCGGCCTCATAATAGCGAGCAAGGCGCTCGCCGAGGCCGTCGAGGCCTTCGGTGATGGTTTCGCCCGGGAATTTGGCCATCGGCTTGGCGCCGGTATCGACCTTGATGCCGGGAATGGAACCAGCAGCGCGAATGATGTCGACGAAAGGCGTGCCGTCTGCGGCCTTCTGGAAGAGCGTCTCTTCGAAGAGGATGACGCCGGAAATATATTTCTTCATCGCCTCGTCGGAGCGGAAGAGCATCTCGCGGTAATCGCGACGGCTCGTTTCGGTCGATTCGAGATTGATCGTGTCGAAACGCTTCTTGATGGTGGAGGTCGATTCATCAGCCGCAAGCAGTCCCCGGCCGCCTGCAACCATCTGCACTGCAATGTCTTCAAGTCGTTCGCTCATTCGTTCTCTCCACAGCATGAAACATCGGCGGTTTAAGAATATAGGACGGCGATAACAGAAGTTTATAGGGAGGAAAATGGAAGGCTAAGTCATTGAAACGATTGAAATCGTTTCAATCGTTTGAAAGACTGGGAATTTTTCCGGCGCTTGAGCAAAAGACCGCGGAAGGCTTCTCGCCGCCGCGGTCTATCCACATGTAAAATCTGCCAAATCCGCTTAGCGTCATTTACCGGCGTTGAGAACGGCGACGCCGGGTAACTCCTTGCCTTCCATCCATTCGAGGAAAGCGCCGCCTGCGGTGGAGACATAGGTGAAGTCGTCGGCAACGCCGGCATGGTTCAGAGCTGAGACGGTATCGCCGCCGCCGGCTACGGAGGTCAGCTTGCCGGCCGCCGTGCGCTCAGCGGCGTATTTTGCTGCAGCAACCGTTGCGGCATCGAAGGGCTCGATCTCGAAGGCGCCGAGCGGACCGTTCCAGACGAGCGTCGAGGCGCGCTCGATCCAGGCATTGATGGCCTGAACGGATTTCGGCCCGACGTCGAGCACCATGGCATCGGCGGGAATGGCGTTGATATCGACCGTCTCATTGGCGGCACCCGCCTTGAACTCGCGGGCGACGACGCCGTCTTCCGGCAGGATGATGGCGCAGCCCGATGTCGCGGCCTCGATCATGATCTGCTTGGCGGTTTCAGCGAGATCATGCTCGCAGAGTGACTTGCCGACATTGGTGCCACGCGCGGCGACGAAGGTATTGGCCATGCCGCCGCCGATGACGAGTGCATCGACCTTCTTCACGAGATTCATCAAAAGATCGATCTTGGTTGAAACCTTGGCGCCGCCGACGATTGCGACGACGGGACGGGTGGGATTGCCGAGGCCTTTTTCCAGCGCTTCCAGCTCGGCCTGCATGGTGCGGCCGGCATAGGCCGGCAGGTGGTGGGCAAGGCCTTCGGTGGAAGCATGGGCGCGGTGGGCGGCGGAGAAGGCGTCGTTGACATAGATATCACCATGGGCGGCAAGCGCCTTGGTGAAGTCGGGGTCGTTCTTTTCCTCACCCTTGTGAAAGCGGGTGTTTTCCAGCAGCAGAATATCGCCATTCTTCATTGCGGCAACGGCGGAGGCGGCGGCCTCGCCGATGCAGTCGGAGGCCGTCAGCACGGCATGATCGAGCACTTCCTCGACGGAAGGGGCGATTAGCGACAGCGACAGATCCGGCGACGGGCCGTCCTTTGGCCGGCCGAAATGAGCAAGCAGGATCACCTTGGCGCCCTTGCCCGATAGTTCGAGGATCGTCGGCGCCACCCGCTCGATGCGCGTCGTATCGGTAACCTTGCCGTCCTTGACCGGGACGTTGAGGTCGACGCGGATGAGTACGCGCTTGCCGCTGATGTCGGAGAGATCGTCGAGGGTCTTGAAAGAAGGCATGGGGAATCCAGTCTTGGTTGGCGGAAGTCGCGCCGACCATAGCAAGGATCATTCGAGACGCAAGGCGTTCAACGGCCGTTTTCGCGTCGGGCTTCGTCGCCTTCGGCCGATGCTTTCGGCATGGTTTCGGAGGCCGCCGCTTCGCGGTTGCGGCGTCCGTTCAACCTATCGCGGATGCGCTGAATAATGTCCTTGAGGTTGATGAAGATCGGCAGGGTGGTGGCGGGTTCGACCGCTTCGAGAGACATGCCGACGGAGGTGATATGGTCGTGCTCGTCGAGATCGCGGACGATGAGGATGATCGAGCCGAGACGGACGCGATCGGCATAATCGGCCTTGCCGCCGAGGCGCTGCCGCATCAGTTCCGCGATCGTCAGGCCTTTCTCGGATTCGTTTAGCAGGCCCGGCCCGTAGGCGGCATCGAGATCGGCGGCGGGACGGGCAGGCGAGAGCGCGAAGGCGCCGAAGAATTCGGCGTCATCCTCGTCCACCGGCGCCCGGCTGGCGAAGAGCCGGTCGAGCAGCCGGGAATAGCTCGGCACGATGAAGAGATAGACCAGATCGTTTTCGCGCAGCCGCCCGGCATACTGATAACGCATCGACTTGCCGTCGCGGATGACAAGCGAAGGGGTGGCCCAGCGCGGAATGCGCTCACCGCGCAAAACCGGACTATCCTTGATGACTCGGTAAGAAAGGAGTTCGTGGTTGGCAGCGCCCGGAAGGTCGACCTCGACCTTGTCGACGGCGCCGATGCGCGGCGGGATGATCAGGCCGAGCTTCTTGGCGATCGGCTTGATCGTCCAGCCCTGGACGAGCAGGGAGACCAACACGATGATGAAGGCGGTATTGAAAAAGAGCTGACCGTTTTCCAGGCCGCCGAGGATGGGCATGATAGCAAGCAAGATGGAGACGGCGCCCCGCAGCCCGACCCAGGCGACGAAACCGATCTCCTGCTGCGTATAATCGAATGGAAGCAGCGACAGCCAGATTGCCAGCGGCCGGGCAATGAAGATCAGGAAGAGGGCAAGCAGGATCGCCGGCACGACGATCGCGGGAAATTGCGACGGTGTGGCGAGCAGGCCGAGCACCAGAAACATGATGATCTGCGCCAGCCAGGTCATGCCGTCCTGGAAGCGTTTGATGGTGCCGAGCGCCTGCATTCTCCGGTTTCCGGCGTAGATGCCGGCGACATAGACGGCGAGGAAGCCGCTGCCGCCGACTGCGCCGGCGAAGGAGAAGACGAGAAGGGCAAGCGCCAGCACGAAGATCGGCGTGAGGCCACGATCTGTATCGAGCTTGCTGACGATCAACACGATCATCATGCCGCCGAGCAGTCCGAGGATGACGCCGAGCCCCATCTGTTGGATGAACATGGCGAGCATACCGATGTTGATGCCGGCGTAGCGCTCGCCGCTCGCGAGGACCTCGACAAGGGCGATGGTAAGGAAGATCGCCATCGGATCGTTGGTGCCGGATTCGACTTCCAGCGTCGAGCGCACCTTATCGCGGATGTTGATGCCGCCGATGCGCAGCAGGAAGAAGACGGCGGCGGCATCCGTCGATGCGACGATCGAACCGAGCAGCAGGCCTTCGAGCCAGGTGAAGTTCAACAGCCACATGGCAGCGACGGCAAAGAGCGACGCGGTGATCAGAACGCCGACCGAGGCGAGCGTCAGAGAAGGCACGGCCGCGAGCCGAAAAGCCTGTATCGGCGTGCCAAAGCCGGAATCGAACAGGATGACGGCGAGCGCAATAGAGCCGAGAATATAGGCGAGGTAGTTGTTGCTGAATTCGATGCCGAGGCCGTCGACGCCGGCGGCAAGGCCGATCATCAGGAAGAGAAGAAGCAGCGGAGCGCCGAAGCGGAAGGCGAGCAGGCTCGAAAAAGCGGCAAGAAGCACGAGCGCCGTCGCGACCAGCACCACGATATAGAACGCTTCCATGCCCACCCCTTCCATCGACTGTCTGGCCGAAACGGCCCCCGGCGCTCCGCCCTGTTTCATTCCCCCGCCGCTTCCGGCGATCCGCCAACAAAGGGCAAAATCGCGGAGAAGGTTAGGCCCTGCGGCTTAACCTCGATTCAATGCCATATCATACTGCTGAGCGGCTCGCCGGACGACCGACGCGGAATGCTACGGGAGAAGTTCTCTATAAAGAATGTATAGGAAAATCAGGCGAGAGCAGGGCAAAAAACACAGGCACGGATTTTTCCTGTTCGATAGCGGATCGTAATGCCGGGCCGCTCGTAGAAGCGGCCGCGCATTGGTTGGCTACCACAACACTGCCTGAACTGTGACGATCACCAGAAACGCAAGACCGATGAACGCTGCCACCCGGACGACCAGACGATTAGCCTTTGCCAACACGGCAGGTTTGACGTCCCGTTTGGGGTGAAACCGCTGCCGCCGCTTGAGGGTGGTTTGGGACAAGCGTTTTTGCGCCTCTGCCATTTATCGCCTCCACTTAGATCACTTCAGCCATTGTGCAGCTTTATACATTTCCTCAGTTTATCACGCTTGGCCAGCGGATTGCCAACCGTGATTCCGTTCTTCGGCCGCAGCGAACCTGTCGCTTCGAGATGGTTTTTCAGGCTGGAAGACCGATACATATCGACCGTCAGTCTTCGGCGTCCTCGCCCTCGTCGGTCAGATCTTCGACCGGGACCAGGAAAACCACGAACTCGTCGTCGATGGTCCTTTCCGGATCGTCGTCGAATTCATAAGCGTGCTCGACTTCGCTTGCTTCTTCAGCAGTCGCCTTGCGCAGGCTGAGCGTCGCCTTGCGGTCCCACAGGGGCTTGCCCTCGGACTCAAGGATGGTCAGGTCGTCGCGAAAATCTTCTGCCTCGAAGAAATGCGTCGCTTCCTCATGATTCTTCGAGCGAAAGCTGGCAATGGCGCGACCGGCGATTTCAACGGTAAAATAATCCATCCATCCCTCTTATCTCCCCGGGTGGTGCGACTGCGGCTCCGGGGTTATCAACAATGCCATCACCGGCTTCGGACGCCTATAACAAAACGGCCCGGTTTCCCGGGCCGTCTGCGATTTTCGATAGTCGGGCGCTCAGATGAGCTTGGCGAAGGCCACGGCCGTGTCCGACATGCGGCTGGAGAAGCCCCACTCGTTGTCGTACCAGGACAGGACGCGCACGAAATTGCCTTCCATGACCTTGGTCTGATCGGTTGCGAAGATCGAGGAGTGGCTGTCGTGGTTGAAGTCGCGGGAGACGAGCGGCTCGTCGGTGTAGCCGAGGATGCCCTTCAGCTTGCCGTCGGAGGCAGCCTTGATGGCTTCGTTGATTTCGCCGACCGTCGTAGCCTTCTTGGAGACGAACTTGAAATCGACGACCGAGACGTTCGGGGTGGGAACGCGGATCGAGGTGCCGTCGAGCTTGCCCTTGAGGTGCGGCAGCACGAGGCCGACGGCCTTGGCGGCGCCCGTCGAGGTCGGGATCATGGAGAGGGCGGCAGCGCGGGCGCGATACAGGTCCTTGTGCATCGTGTCGAGCGTCGGCTGGTCGCCGGTGTAGGAGTGGATCGTCGTCATGAAACCGTGGTCGATGCCGACGGCGTCGTCGAGAACCTTCACGACCGGCACCAGGCAGTTGGTGGTGCAGGAGGCGTTGGAGATTACCATGTGCTCCTTGGTGAGCTGGTCATGGTTGACGCCGAAAACGACCGTCAGGTCAGCGCCGTCGGCAGGAGCCGAGACGATAACGCGCTTGGCGCCGGCCGTCAGGTGGGCGGCAGCCTTGTCGCGGGCGGTGAAGATGCCGGTGCATTCCATGGCGATATCGACGCCGAGCTCGCGGTGCGGCAGCGTTGCCGGATCCTTGATCGCGGTGACCTTGATCGGCTTGCCGCCGCCGACGATGATCGTATCGCCTTCGACCTTCACCTCGGCCGGGAACTTGCCGTGGATCGAGTCGTAACGCAGCAGATGGGCATTGGTCTCGACCGGACCGAGGTCGTTGATGGCGACGACTTCAATGTCGGCACGGCCGGATTCGACGATAGCGCGGAGGACGTTACGGCCGATGCGGCCGAAACCATTGATGGCAACCTTGACTGTCATGTTCATTCACTCCCGATAGAATAGGGCCCGATAGGCCGGGCGGCCTGGAATTGAGGAGATAGAGAGCGCCTCAAGGCGCTTTCATTAAAGCTTTGCTTCGGCGGCCGCAACGACAGCGTCGGCGGTGATGCCGAAATGCTTGTAAACGTCCTTGACCGGACCGGACGCGCCAAAGCCCTTCATGCCGATGAAGCTGCCTTCCGGTCCGATGAAGGCGTCCCAGCCTTCGCGGACGGCGGCTTCGACGGCGATCTTGACCGGGGAGTTGCCGAGCACGTCCTTGCGGTAAGCGTCCGGCTGCTCGAAGAACAGTTCGGTGCAGGGCACCGAGACGACACGCACCGAAACGCCCCTGGCTTCCAGAGTTGCGCGGGCAGCAACGGCGATTTCGACCTCGGAGCCCGAAGCGAAGATCGTCACCTTGGCATCGGCATTGCCGGCAAGGGTGTAGGCGCCGAGTTCGCAGAGGTTCTTCGCATTATACTCTGTGCGGACGGTCGTCAGGTTCTGGCGGGTGAGAGCCAGAGCGGACGGGCGGTTCTTGCTCTTCATGGCGATCTGCCAGCATTCCGCCGTCTCGACGGCGTCGGCCGGACGGAAGACCTGCAGGTTCGGAACGGCGCGCAGCCCGGCGATCTGCTCGACCGGCTGGTGAGTCGGGCCATCTTCGCCAACGCCGATTGAGTCATGGGTCAGGACGTGGACGACGCGAATGCCCATCAGAGCCGAGAGGCGGATCGGCGGGCGGCAATAATCCGAGAAGATCATGAAGCCGCCGCCATAAGGGATGAGACCGCCGTGCAGCGAAATGCCATTCATGGCAGATGCCATGCCATGTTCGCGGATGCCCCAGTGCATATAACGACCGGCGAAATCCGTCGGCGTGATCGAGTGCATCTGGCTGGTTTTGGTGTTGTTCGACGGCGTCAGGTCGGCGGAACCGCCGAGCGTTTCCGGCACGAAACCGTTGATGATTTCAAGCGCGTCTTCCGATGCCTTGCGGGTCGCAACCGTCGGCTTGGTTTCCGCGAGCTTCTTCTTGTAATCGTCGATCGCCTTGTCGAAACCTTCGGGCAGATCGCCGGCAAAACGGCGGGTGAACTCGGCCTTGGCAGGCGACTTGGCAAGCGTTTCTTCCCATGCCTTGACGATGTTGTCGGAGCGGGTGCCGGCCGCGCGCCATTCATCGAGAAGATCGGAGGGGATGACGAAGGGCTCGTACTCCCAATTCAGCGCCTTGCGGGTGGCTGCGATCTCATCGGCACCGAGCGGGCTGCCGTGAACCTTGTGGCTGCCGGCCTTGTTCGGGGCGCCGAAGCCGATCACCGTCTTGCAGGCGATGAAGGTCGGACGATCGGACTTGTGAGCGGCTTCGATCGCATCGGCGATGGAGGCCTGATCGTGGCCGTCGATCTCGATCGTGTTCCAGTGAACGGCTTTGAAGCGGGCGATCTGATCGGTCGAGTCCGACAGCGAGACGGCGCCGTCAATGGTGATCGAGTTGTTGTCCCAGAAGAGGATCAGCTTGTTGAGCTTCAGGTGGCCGGCAAGGGCGATGGCTTCATGGCTGATGCCCTCCATCAGGCAGCCGTCGCCATTGATCACGTAGGTGTAGTGGTCCTGGAGGTCCGCACCGAATTCCTCACGCAGCTTGCGTTCGGCGATCGCCATGCCGACTGCATTGGCGATGCCCTGGCCGAGCGGCCCGGTGGTGGTCTCGATGCCGGTTGCGTGGCCGTATTCAGGGTGGCCGGCGGTCTTGGAGCCGACCTGACGGAACTGCTTCAGGTCCTCGATCGTCATGTCGGGATAACCGGTCAGATACAGCAGCGAATAGAGCAGCATCGAGCCATGGCCGGCCGACAGCACGAAGCGGTCGCGGTTTGGCCAATGCGGCTTCTTGGGGTCGAAGCGCAGATATTTGGTGAACAGGACCGTCGCCACATCAGCCATGCCCATCGGCATACCAGGGTGGCCGGAATTCGCCTTTTCCACGGCGTCCATGGCGAGGAAACGGATCGCGTTCGCCATCCGGTCGTTTTGTTGGAGAGAGGTCATGGCTTTTCTGCAAGCTCCGGGTGTCGGGGGATGGCCTCGAGCCTCCAAGACCATCGAGTGAAAGCGGCTGACACATAGCAGTTGGGGCTGGCGAGTCAATCAATGGCGGGGCAAAACCCAGCGGCCTGCGGCAATTTTTTGACATTTGCTCGCGCAACTTTACAAAAGACCAAAGCGGCACGGCGGGCCTGCCCAAACGTTCATCCACAGATAGGCAGGCCGCCGGGTGACGGGATTTATTGACGGGCCGTTGGCGAGCTGCATATCCTCTTGAAATCAAAAGATCGGCAGATGTGGCCGATTCGCAGGTCCTGCACGGGAATCGGAAAGGCATGATGCCCACAGGCAAAACCATGGAAGCAGCGCTCGACGAATTGAGACAGGCGATTTCGAGCCTCGAGAACGCCGTCGACATGCGCATTGAGCGGCAGCGAGAGCAGGGTGAGATCGAGGGCGAGGTGCGACGTGTGCATGCCGACCGCTCCCGTCTAGCCCAGGAGCTCGATCAGGCCGAGTTTCGCGCCAACCGGCTGGAAGAGGTCAATCGTGAGGTATCGCGGCGGCTGGTGACGGCCATGGAGACGATCCGCGCGGTTCTGGACCGCTGATGAGAGAGAATTTGATATGGCGCAGGTGACGGTAACGATCGACGGCAAGGCCTATCGGATGGCCTGCGAGGAAGGGCAGGAGGATCATCTGACCGACCTCGCCACCCGTTTTGACAGCTATGTCGGCCATCTCAAGGGCCAGTTCGGTGAGATCGGCGATCTCCGGATCACCGTCATGGCCGGTATTATGATCATGGATGAGATTGCCGAGCTGACACGTCGCATCGCGGAGCTGGAAACCGAGCTCGAGTCGCTGCGCGGCAACCGCGACACCGTGCTGGCCGCGACTGCCCGCACCGAGGAAAGCCTCGCGGCGGCGCTCGGCGAGGTGTCGAGCCGCATTCGCGGCATCACCGACAAGCTGAATGGCCGGGCCGCCCCCGAACTCAATTGATGTCAATTAAATAGAGTCGGGCTGCGGTCGCCACTGGCGCGCCGATGCAAACGACCTTATATATCGCGATGCGGTCTGCGCCTCTCGACAGGAACCACAATCCCTGGGGCCATACTCGATCCAAAGGGAGCTGTCCCTGTCCGGGCTCGTGGGCCTGGACACACGGTGCCCACCTACGTTTGTAGGCGCCCAGGATCGTAAACATCCATCGGTCGTCGTGGATCGCACTTTCTCTTTATCGTTGGCAGGGCGCCGGATGCAGGAGCGAACGTGAGTTGCACGTCCCCCCTTTCAAGATGTCCTTACTTCTTCAGGGAAGGGTGACCTGGAAGACCTGGAACATCGTGTCGACGTCGGCGCCGCGTCCGCCTTGTAGGCTGCGCCCACCTGGAACCCATCCTTTGTAAGGCCCTTGGCTTGGATGACGCTTTGCGACCCCGGCATTCAGCGTCTTATCTCAGGCGACCGGATAGGGTCCTTCAGCGAAGACTTCGTCATGATAGCCTTTGGAGCCGACGTCGAGCGCCAGCGGGCTTCGCCATTCGCGGTTGTCGCGCAGGCAATCCAGCACGAAGCGGAAATCATAGTGCGGATGCCAGCCAAGTTCGCGCGTTGCGCGTTCGTTGACGTAGACGCGATCGAGCGTCGGGAACATTTTCCAGCCGCGTTCGACGTAAAGGGCGTTCGCACCGGGAAACAGCCGCTCGACGACGGCAGGCGCGTCTCGCCTGAGCTCGGCAAGATCGCCCAACGAAAAGGGCGTCGTGGCCGAGACGATGTAGCGGCCGAAACCGATTGCCGGCGCCCTATCCAGAGCCAGCAGATGGGCGCCGACTACATCGCTGATGTCGACGCGGCGGTGAAGCAACTCGTTAGCCTGGGCATTTGCCGCTGAATATCTGTTGCGGATGTCGGGATCGTCATCGCTTTCGGGAAAAAAACGCGATGTCCTGAGGATCATGACCGGCAGGCGGAATTTGCGGGCGAAGAGTTCGCAGACGCCTTCGGCGGCGAGCTTCGTCACGCCGTAGATATTCTTCGCTATAGGAGGCACGTCCTCGGTGACCCACGCGGCGGGTTCGCCGGCGGCCGGCGTCAATGCCGCGCCGAAAGCACTGGTGGTGCTGGTGAAGACGAAGCTTGCAACGCCCGCGGCGGTCGCCTCTTCGAGCAGGTTCAGCGTGCCGCCGACATTTGTGTCGAGGAAATCGCAATTGCCGTGAGTTGCCACATGCGGCTTGTGCAGCGTTGCGGCATGGATGACTTGGCTAACTCCCGACATGGCCTGCCGGACGAAGTCGCGATCGCAGATCGATCCGACCGTGTCGGTGAAAGCCGAACGCTTAATGTCGATGCCGCGCGCCCACCAGCTCTGAGCTCTCAAGCTGCGCATCAGCGCCTCGCCGAGATGGCCGGCGCTTCCCGTCACCAATATCGTCATCGCATCCTCTCCTGACCGTGTCGACGGCGGACGCTATAAAGACCGGTTTCGTGGGACAACGCATAAATTATGCATGGGCGTGCAGGAAAGCTGCAGGCTCAGCGGATTGTGGTGACGAGTCGGCCAGCGCTGCCGTCGGAAAGCCTGATCCGCTCCCAGGTGACGCGGCCGGGGGCAATCGGCAGGCGTGCATTGCCGTTGGCGCCGGTATCGAAGGTCAACGACAGCAGCCCGCCCTCGTGCCAGCCAATCACCTCCAGAGACTGTTCGGCGGCGGCGATCTCGGTGGAAGCGTAGGAGAAAAGAGAGCGGCCGAGAAAAGTGCTGAGCGGGGCGCGCCATTCCGCCTGCCGCGAGCGAGAGGCAGACAGCAGCCGATGGGTGCTATCGCAGATCAGATGCACAGGCCGGACGGAATCCTCGACCAGGCGCCTTAAAGCCGCGTCGGCCGCAGCATGTTGCGCCGAGGCGAAGATCCGCTCCAGCATGACGGCCTGTTCGGGCGAGGGACCAAGCTGGCCGCGCTCCCAGCGCGAGACGGTCGCCTGGTTGACGCCGAGGAGTTCCGCAAGGTGCTGCTGCTTCATGCTGCGCAGCAACCGCATGCGGCGTATGCCGGCTCCTGATATCGTCATTTGTCGTGAGCTCCCATGCATCTCTGCCAGGATAGGAGTTCGGCGGGCCGGAAGGCAAGCCGATCCTCACGCCGGATCATTGTTCCGGCTGGTCTTCGAGATCGCTTCTTAGCTGATCGAGGATCGACAGGGCATGACCTGCATAGGCGCTGATCCAGCGGTCGTAGATATGCTTGATCGGCAGGCTGTTCAGGTGGTTCCAGCGTTCGCGGCCCTCCTTTCTGGCGATGATCAGATCCGCTTCCTCAAGCACCTTCAGATGCTGCATCACCGTGCAGCGGTCCATTTTCGGAAACATTTCGCAAAGCGTTCCGGTGGTGCGGGGCGCGTCCTTGAGCAGGTCGAGAATCTCGCGGCGGCGATGATGCGCTAGCGCCTTGAAGACAGAGTTGTCGGTTGATTCGCTTGACATGTTATATTTTTATAACATAATGGCGTCAGGCACAATGGAGAACAGGAGAAGTGCCATGTCTCTCGGAATCCGCGTATCCGGCCGGATCGGCCGTCCCGTTGCCGAAGTGTTCGATGCCGTCGTCAACCCCAAGAAGCTCAGCAGCTATTTCACCACGATCGGCGGGGCGAGCGCCCCGCTCGTTCAAGGCACGACAGTAACCTGGTGGAAGGATGCGCCGGTCGAGGTTGTTGAGCTTGTGCCGGAAAGCCGCATCGTGCTTCGCTGGGACGGCGGCACTGCTGAGGACAAGACAAGGTATAAGACGCTGGTGGAAATGAATTTCAAACCGCTGGAGGATGGCGGCACGCTGGTGACGATTGCCGAGAACGGCTGGCGCGAGGACGAGGCCGGCCGGCGCGGCACCTATCTCAACTGCGAAGGCTGGACGCAGATGCTTTGCAGTATGAAGGCCTTCGTCGAATACGGCATCAATTTGCGCGACGGCATGTATCTCAGCGAGATGAAGGGCGAGCCGGCCAGCGCCCCGGATGTCTGACGAGGCTGTCTCGAAGGAGATCGGCGGCCCATCGCCAGACTTTGCTTGCCTGTCACACTGCGGGTGCTAGTTTCCGGAGTCGATACTTCATCTCGGTTTCCAGGAGATTCATTATGCAGCTTGGTATGGTCGGTTTGGGCCGCATGGGCAATTATATGGTCCAGCGCCTGATGCGGGGCGGTCACGAATGCGTCGTCTACGACACCAGGCCCGAAAGCGTTGCCGATTTGGTAGGACTCGGCGCGACCGGCAGCGCTTCGCTGGAGGAATTCGTCTCGAAGCTCACGCATCCGCGTGCGATCTGGCTGATGCTGCCGGCGGCGATCGTCGACAAGGTGCTGGCGAGCCTGGTGCCGCTGCTGCAGAACGGCGATATCGTCATTGATGGCGGCAATTCCTACTATCATGACGACATCCGCCGCGGCGCTGAGCTGATCACCAAGGGCATTCATTATGTCGACGTCGGTACCAGCGGCGGCGTCTTCGGCCTGGAGCGTGGCTATTGCCTGATGATCGGCGGCGAAAAGGGCATCGTCCAGCACCTTTCGCCGATTTTCGCAACGCTGGCGCCCGGCGCCGGTACGACGGAAGCCTCGCCGAACCGCAGCGCCGAAGCGGCTGCAGCGAGCACCGCGGAACAGGGCTACCTGCATTGCGGCCCGCATGGCGCAGGCCATTTCGTCAAGATGGTGCATAACGGCATCGAGTACGGTTTGATGGCCGCCTATGCCGAGGGCCTCAACATTCTGAAACATGCCAATATCGGCGCCGCTTCGCATGATGCCGATGCGGAAACTGCGCCGCTCGCACATCCCGAACATTTCCAATACGACTTCAATCTGCAGGATGTCGCGGAAGTCTGGCGCCGCGGCAGCGTCATCACCTCCTGGCTGCTTGATCTCACCGCCGATGCACTGCATGCCGACCCCGCACTTTCGAAATTTGCCGGCCGGGTCTCGGACAGCGGCGAGGGCCGCTGGACGATCATGGCGGCAATCGATGAAAGCGTGCCGACGCCGGTGCTGAGTGCGGCGCTCTACGGCCGCTTCTCCTCGCGCGACAATGACGAGTTTGCCAATAAGGTGCTGTCGGCAATGCGGGCGGGTTTCGGAGGCCACGTGGAAAAGCCGGCTTCGAAATCCTGAGGCTCCCTTCACTGAGTCCAAGGCGACCGTCGCCCCGTAAATGGCGGATTGAAGGCGTGGCTCGGGCAGGCGACAGCCCCGGCTGTTCCTAGCCATCGGCATGGTTTTTCTACCGCTTGCTGGCGGCAGCAGTCGCGAGTATCCATTGCAAGATGTCGGCCTCGTTTCGTGCAAGCGCCGACACTTCGTTGGAGGGCGGTCGTGAAGCGTGACAGGGCAGGCGGCTTGACGGCCGCCATATCGGGCATATTGGCATTCATTGCGCTTTTCTCCGTGGCTTCAACCAGCTTTGCCCAGGCCCAGCCGGCGCAAGCGCCAGCCGCGGCCAACCCGCCGGCCCAGGTGCGTGAGATGATGCAGCTCATGCAGACGCCCGAGGTTAAGCAATGGATGTCGACCCAGATGGCGGCGACGCCTGCGGGCGGTACAGCGGCGGAAAACCAGATGTCTGTCCTGTCGGGTCTGCTGCAGCATGCCCGTCGTCATGTCTCGATGATTTCCGATGCCGCGATGACGCTGCCCTTGCAGATTAGCAATGCATCCTCGCTGCTTTTCGTCGAAATCGCCGCCACTGGCCGGGTTCGCATGATGGCCCAGTTCCTGGCGATTTTTCTGCTGGGCGCGATCATTGAAAGCATTGCCCGCTATGCCTTCCGCCGCCGCCGTCGCCGTCTGGCTCAGATGGCAGGCATGCATCTGGCGCCACGCGTCATCCCGGCACTTATCTTCGCGGCGGCGACCGTGTTGACGCTGCTCAGCCTCTACTGGCCGCCGCTCAGCCAGAGCATTGCCATTGTCTGCGTCGTAGCGCTGATCGTCCAGCGTTTCACGATCTGTCTCGGCGGCGTGCTGGTCGATCTCATCGGACTGGCGCGAGCCGAGGAAGAACGGCAGGGCGTCCCCGCGCCGGCCATGCCGGGACGTGCCGTCGCACTCTTCTGGTATCGCCGCTCTGCAACCTTCGTCATCTATTTTATCTTTGGCTGGGCGGCCATTCAGTCGATGGAGCCGCTCGGCTTTTCCCCGAGCGCCCGGCTGTTTGTGGGATACATTCTCGGCATTGGACTGCTGCTGATCGCCATCGAGGCAGTCTGGTCACGGCCTTATAAGGACGAGAAGCGCGGTCACGAGATTTCCTGGACGCTCACCGTTTATTTCCTGCTGCTCTGGGGCCTCTGGGTCACCGGCTTCAACTGGCTGCTCTGGCTCGGCATCTATGTGCTGATGCTGCCGCGGGTGCTCGCTGTCGCGACGATCGCGGTCAAATCGCTGCGGCAGACCGAGGCGAGTTTCCTTGCCACGCGCCGCATCGCCACCGTGTTGCTTGATCGCGGCGTGCGTGCGCTGATCATCGCAATCGCGGCAATCTGGCTCGGTCGATTGCTTGGTGTCGGCGCTGACACGATGGCTGCCGGCGACAAGATGGTCGACAAGATCGCTCGCGGCGTCATCGGTGGCATTGTCATCCTGCTTGCGGCTGATCTGCTCTGGCACGTCGTCAAAGCCTATATTGACGGCAGGCTGCTCGATTCACCCCTGGATGGTACCGCGACGGACGAGGAAAAGGCGAAACACGCGCGGATCCAGACGCTACTGCCGATCTTCCGCAATATCCTTGCCGTAGTTATCGCCGTCATCGCGGTTCTGATGGTGCTCTCCGGCCTCGGCATCGAGATCGGGCCGCTGATTGCCGGAGCCGGGGTCGTCGGCGTTGCCGTCGGTTTCGGCGCCCAGACGATCGTCAAAGACGTCATCAGCGGCATGTTCTATCTCTGGGACGATGCTTTCCGCGTCGGCGAATATATCGAAAGCGGCAGCCACAAGGGCGTCGTCGAAGCCTTCAGCCTGCGATCGGTGAAGCTCAGACATCATCGCGGGCCGCTGACAACAGTGCCGTTCGGCGAACTCGGCGCGGTGAAGAACTTGAATCGCGACTGGACGATCGACAAGATCAGCCTAAACGTCAAATACGACACCGATCTCGTTAAGGCGAAGAAGGTGATCAAGCAGATCGGCCAGACACTGCTCGAAAACCCGGAATTCGGCCCGCACATCATTGAGACACTGAAGATGAAGGGCGTCGAGCAATTCGGAGAATTCGCGATCGAGATCCGCCTGTCGATGATGACGAAGCCCGGCGAGCAATTCGTCATCCGACGCAACGCACTGGCGATGATCCGCAACGCCTTCAAGGAAAATGGCATCGAGTTCGCCGTGCCGACGGTGCAGGTGGCCGGCGATCGCGAGGCCGATTTGGAGGCTGCCGTCGCGCGTTACGCTTCTCATATGCGAGCCAACGGCGAATCGGCTGCATGAATGCCGCCACCTGAACCTCATTACCGCCGCAAGGCATTCAAGCTTACGAAAATGCAATGTGCCATCAGGTATTCCTGCGCAAATTCGCCCCAATTGAAGATGATTGAGGCGCAGGCGGCGGGGTTGGGTAGCGTCGGCATGGCTTCATAGAGCTTCTATGCCCGTCATGTTACGTCTTCGAAAAATGATTCCCGCCGAATTGGAAACTGCGCAGGTAAGAGATGTCGGGTCACGGCAATTTGGAAGAGATCGAGGCGACGGACGCTTTTTATTTTCGCACGCTTTTCAGACGTTACAGGACGCCGCTCACTGCGGCCGCGACGCTTATCGTCTTCTGTCTCGTCGGTTACGCGATCATGCAGCTCACCAACGAGGTGCGCTATGACGATGTCGTCGCAGCGCTGGTTGCGACGAGGCCGAGCGCGATCCTGCTTGCTCTGTTCTTCACGGCGCTGAGTTTCCTTTCGCTGGTCTTCTATGATCTCAATGCGATCGAATATATCGGCAAGAAGCTGCCCTTTCCGCATGTGGCGCTGACGGCATTCAGCGCCTATGCGGTCGGCAACACCGCCGGCTTCGGCGCACTGTCTGGCGGGGCGATCCGCTATCGCGCCTATACGCGCCTCGGGCTCTCGCCGGAAGATATCGGCCGCATCATCGCCTTCGTCACGCTCTCCTTCGGCCTCGGGCTGGCGGCTGTCGCGTCAATCGCCCTCATCATCATCGCAAGCGAGATCGGCCCGCTGGTCGGTGTCAGTCCATTTCTTCTGCGGCTGATTGCCGGCTCGATCATCGCCATTCTCGGGGCTGTGATGATCATTGGTCGCGAAGGCCGCGTGCTCGATTTCGGCGCCGTGGCAATCCGCCTGCCGGACTCGCGCACCTGGTCGCGCCAATTTCTGGTCACCGCCTTCGATATTGCCGCCTCCGCGTCGGTGCTCTACGTGCTCTTGCCGCAGACGGCGATTGGATGGCCGGTCTTCCTCGCCGTCTATGCGATCGCCGTCGGTCTCGGCGTGCTCAGCCACGTTCCGGCCGGGCTCGGCGTGTTCGAGACCGTGATCATCGCTTCGCTCGGCAGCGCGGTGAATATCGACGCGGTGCTGGGATCGCTGGTGCTCTACCGGCTGATCTACCATGTCTTGCCGCTGTTGATCGCCGTGCTCGCGGTCTCGGCGGCGGAGTTGCGCCGTTTCGTCGACCACCCCGCCGCCTCCAGCGTCCGCCGTATCGGCGGACGGCTGATGCCGCAGCTGTTGTCGACCTTGGCGCTGCTGCTCGGCGTCATGCTGGTGTTTTCGAGCGTCACGCCGACGCCGGACCAGAACCTGGAATTCCTCTCCAACTATCTGCCGCTGCCGATGGTCGAAGGGGCGCACTTCCTCTCCAGCCTGCTCGGGCTCGCGCTGGTGGTCGCGGCGCGCGGCCTCGGTCAGAGGCTCGACGGCGCATGGTGGGTGGCCGTGTTTTCGGCCGTTGCCGCATTGACCTTGTCGCTTCTGAAGGCGATTGCCCTCGTCGAAGCAGCCTTTCTCGCCTTTCTCATCTTCGGGCTCTTCGTTAGCCGGCGGCTCTTCACCCGGCATGCATCGCTGCTCAACCAGGCGATGACGGCATCCTGGCTGATGGCGATCGCCGTGATCGTCGTTGGCGCCGTCGTCATCCTGCTCTTCGTCTATCGCGATGTCGAATACAGCAACGAACTCTGGTGGCAGTTCGAATTCACCGCCGAGGCGCCGCGGGGGCTGCGCGCCTTGCTCGGCATCACCATCATCTCCTCGGCGATCGCCATTTTCAGCCTGCTCCGACCGGCTGCTTTCCGGCCCGAGCCGGCGACAGAGGAGGCGCTGACGCGTGCCGTCGACATTGTCAGGAAGCAGGGCAATGCCGATGCCAATCTGGTGCGCATGGGCGACAAGAGCATCATGTTTTCGGAAAAGGGCGACGCTTTCATCATGTACGGCCGGCAGGGCCGCTCATGGATCGCACTGTTCGACCCGATTGGCGATCATCGCGCCGTGCAGGAACTTGTCTGGCGGTTCGTCGAAGCGGCGCGCGCTGCCGGCTGCCGCGCCGTCTTCTACCAGATTTCGCCGGCGCTGCTTTCCCATTGCGCCGATGCCGGCCTCCGCGCCTTCAAGCTCGGCGAACTGGCGGTGGTTGACCTCCGGACCTTCGAAATGAAGGGCGGCAAATGGGCGAACCTTCGCCAGACGGCGAGCCGAGCCCAGCGCGACGGGCTGGAATTCGCGGTGGTAGAGCCCGAGGACGTGCCTGATATCATCGATGATCTCGCCGCCGTTTCCACGGCCTGGCTCGAACATCACAATGCCAAGGAAAAAGGCTTCTCGCTCGGTTCCTTCGATCCCGATTACGTTTCCTCGCAACCAGTCGGCATCCTGAAGAAGGACGGCAAGATCGCCGCCTTCGCCAATATCCTCGTCACCGAATCACGCGAGGAGAGCACGATCGATCTCATGCGCTTCTCGCCGGACGCGCCGAAGGGCTCAATGGACTTTCTCTTCGTGCAGATCATGGAATATCTGCGTAACCAGGGTTTCACCCACTTCAATCTCGGCATGGCGCCTCTCTCCGGCATGTCGAAACGCGAAGCAGCGCCCGTCTGGGACCGTATCGGTAGCACCATCTTCGAGCACGGCGAGCGCTTCTATAACTTCAAAGGCCTTCGGGCATTCAAATCCAAGTTTCATCCGCACTGGCAACCGCGCTATCTTGCGGTTTCCGGAGGAGGCAATCCGATGATCGCGTTGATGGACGCGACATTTCTGATCGGGGGCGGATTGAAAGGGGTAGTGAGAAAATGATCAGGACAATCCTTCTTGCCACGGCATGCGTCTGCATGCTCGCGGCCGCGCCGGCTGATGCCGCCGAGGAAACCACGCAGAGCTTCGAAAGTGGGCTCATCCCATCGCCGCACATCTTCCTGCCGGAAGGGGAGGTGAAGGGCACCGTGATGCTGATCTCGGATGCCGCCGGCTGGGGCGATTATGAGAAGGCCGAGGCCGACAGGCTGGTCGCCGAAGGCGCTGTCGTCATCGGCGTCGACTTTCCCTCTTATATGCAGGCGCTCAGCCGCTACGACGTCAGCCTCAACGACGGCTGCATCTACATGGTCTCGGATATCGAATCGCTGAGCCAGCAGGTTCAGCGCGCGACCGGCAACAATAGCTATCACCTCCCGATCGTCGCCGGCATCGGCGAGGGCGGCGCCTTGGCCTTGGCGATCGCGGCTCAGACGCCGGATGCGACGATCGGTCAGACGCTTGCGGTCGATCCGCTGGCCGGCATTCCGCTAACCAAGGAGCTTTGCACGCCGGCTTCCAAGAAGGTGATCGGCCAACGCACGGTCTATGGCCTCAGCGACGGCGCCCTGCCGGATCCGATCATATCAGTTTTCACGCCTAAAGCTGACAAGGACGGCCGGGCGCATGCCGAGGCGCTACAGAAAGCCCATTCCGAGATCGAGATCCGCGATTCCACAGACGATGCACAGACGGTATTCGGCGACACGCTCGATGACCTCGTCACTGCCTCCGGCGCCTTCGGCAATCCGCTCGGCCTGCCGCTGGCGGTGCTGGAAGCAAGGCCTGCCTTTGATACGATGGCCGTGATCTATTCCGGCGACGGCGGTTGGCGCGACATCGACAAGGAGGTCGGCGGCACGCTGCAAAAAGAAGGCATTCCCGTCGTCGGCGTTGATTCACTTCATTATTTCTGGTCGGAGCGCAAGCCCGAGGAGACAGCCAACGATCTTTCGAAGATCATCGATTTCTATCGTAAGCAGTGGAAGGTGAAGCATGTTCTGCTCGTCGGCTACTCTTTCGGCGCCGATGTCGTGCCCGCTACCTATCAGCTGCTCAAACCGGCCGAGAAGTCCTCCGTGGTGCAGTTGTCGCTGCTGTCGCTCTCGCACCAAGTTGATTACGTCATCTCCGTTCTCGGCTGGCTCGGCCAGAAGACCGAAGGGGCAGGGGGAGATCCGGTCAGCGACCTGAAGAACGTCGATCCGAAGTTGGTGCAGTGCATCTACGGCAAGGAAGATGACGATGATGTCGCTTGTCCGGCACTCAAAAATAGCGGCGCCGAAGTGGTCGAACTGCCCGGCGACCATCATTTTGATGAGAACTACGATCTTCTCACCAAGTCAATCATCGATGGGCTGAAGAGACGGCTGCAGGATTAACGCATCAGCCGTTCTTCACTCCAGCCGAGTTCGGCGAGTTCCCTGCCGCGAAACCGCGCATCATCGGCGACGATGAATTCGTCGAGCTGCGGCGGGGCAACGCTGGTGCCGGCAAGCATTGCATGGACCTGGCCGCGATGATGGGTCTGATGCTGAAAAAGGTGGGCAAGCACGTCGTCCATCCGCTCCTGCTGAATACGATCGCCGCGATGGAGACTGACGATCGAGATCAGCCTTTCCGGCGTCAGGACTTCGCAAAGGTCGATCAGGCGCTGATCGACCTTTGCCTGCGCTTGGGTCAGTGACTCGACATCGTCGAAGGGTTCGTCCACCTCGAAAGCCTGGAAGCCGAGCGTGCCACCTTCCATGCCGTCGACATAGAACCAGTCGACGGTGATGATATGATTCAGGGTCTCCTTGATCGACGGAAAGAAGCTCGTGCGCGGCGCTTCGAATTCGCCCGCCTTCAACGCCGCGCAGGCGTGAAGCAGCCGGTGGTTGGCAAGGGCGTTGTTATAGGCAAGCTTACGAAACGCCCTGGCGGGATCGAAGGTCGACATCGGCGGCTTTCCTCTTTCAGCACTCCGGAATGTTTGTGTCAGTCATCGAGATTGCCGTCGCGCCAGACGAGATGACGTGGTGCCCCGGGCAGGTTCTCGATTTCATCAGCGATGAAATAGGGCGGGATGTCGAGCGCGGTCAGGGCCGCGCGCGTTGCCGGCACCCATTTGAATTCGAGATGGTTGTCGCCATCTTCGACGCGATGAATGATCTCATGCGGCTGAAAGGGAAATTCCGCCGGGATTTCCATCAGATAATAGAAGCCGAGTTCATGCCAGTCGCGTTGTTCGTAGTGGAAAAAGTTCTCGACGATCCAGAGCAGGCGCAAGACGGGGACCGTGAGGCCAAGCTCCTCCATCATCTCGCGTTTCAGCGTTTCCTCCGACGTCTCGCCGATTTCGCCCGACCGCCCGGAAAGGTCCAGAAGGGCTCGTGCACGGCGCGATGAACAAGCACGTGCCCATCGCGAAAGCCGAGGCCGGCAATGCGGTAGTTGAAACGCGCAGCACCCTGAGTCAGGCGGATGGGAGTGCGCTTGCTCATGTCGTTCTTATCCGAGATCGATTACGACGATTTCCGGTGGTACGCCGAAGCGGACAGGAGCAATGGAGCAGCCGAGCCCACCGGAAACGATGATATTACGCCCCTCCTCGACGATATGGCCATAGGCGTAGCGATCGCCGTAGCGCGACGGGACAATCGGTGAACGACCGAAGAAGCGGATCTGTCCGCCATGGGTGTGACCCGAGAGCGTCACCGAGACGCGCTCGGGCACGCGGGGAAATATATCGGGCTCATGGGCAAGTAGGATGACGGGCGCGTCATCAGTGACCTGAGCCATCGTTCCATCGAGATCGTCGAGGCCGGTCATGCGCGTGCGACCCCATTTCCTGCCCGGGAGCAGCGCCAGCTGATCTTCGAGCCCTGCGAGCCAGAAGCCGCGGCCATCCTTTTCGAGCCGGACGGCGCGGTTGCTGTAGACAGGGATGCCGACATCGGCAAGAGCCCGGTGCCCGAAGGTTTCCATCCCGCCGTTCTTCTGGGCGGTCCTGTCTTCCCACCAGTCGTGATTGCCCATGATTGCGTGGACGCCGAGTGGTGCCTGGAGTGCGGCCAGCGCCTTGGACCATTGGCTCGAATGCACGTACTGCGTCACCATGTTCATGCCCGATGCATAATCGCCGAGCAGGACGGTCACGTCGCCTTCGAGTTCGTTGGCCCGGTGGCAGATCGAGGTAATGCGGTTTGCCGACATCCAGGGTTCGCAGGCATGGATATCGGCGAGTGCCACAACGCGAAGCTTCAGCCCCGATGTCCATCCCGGCGGCGTCAGTCGGTAGCGGGCGATGCCGAGCCGCGCCAGCGGTTCATAGGCGAAGGCATAACCGCCGAGGGCCATGACCCCTGCGACACCCCCACCAAGAACCTTGAAAAATCCGCGGCGGGTGATCACTCAGTCGTCCTCCTGGAACAGCCGGAACTGGGCAGCCTCCATCTCCTTGGGCGGTTGCATTCCCAGATGTTTCCACGCGATTGCGGTCAGAACGCGGCCGCGCGGCGTACGCTGAATGAAACCCTGCTGGATCATGTAGGGCTCGATAATGTCCTCGATCGCGTCGCGCGGTTCCGAAAGGCCGGCGGCGATGGTTTCGATGCCGACCGGGCCGCCGCCGAAATTGACGGCGATCATGTTGAGGTAACGTTTGTCGAGCTGATCGAAACCGACATTGTCGACCAGCAGGCGGGTCAGCGCTTCGTCGGCGATCTCGCGGGTGACGGCCTCGGCCCTTGCCACTTCGGCGAAATCACGCACGCGCCGCAGCAGCCGGCCGGCAATGCGCGGCGTACCGCGGGCGCGCCTGGCGATCTCGCGGGCGCCTTCTTCGGTCATCGGCAGGTTCATCAGCCGCGCGCCGCGGCGCACGATCAGCTCCAGTTCCTCGAAGGTATAGAAGCTGAGCCGCACCGGGATGCCGAAACGATCGCGCAGCGGTGTCGTCAGCAGGCCGAGGCGGGTAGTGGCGGCGACAAGCGTGAATTTCGAGAGGTCGATCTTCACCGAGCGCGCGGCAGGGCCTTCCCCGATAATGAGGTCGAGCTGGTAATCCTCCATCGCGGGATAGAGGATTTCCTCGACGGCGGGATTGAGGCGGTGGATCTCGTCGATGAAGAGCACGTCACGCTCCTCGAGATTGGTGAGCAGGGCGGCGAGGTCGCCGGCCTTGGCAATGACGGGACCGGATGTCGATCGGAAGTTGACACCGAGCTCCTTGGCCATAATCTGCGCCAGCGTCGTCTTGCCGAGGCCCGGCGGGCCGACGAACAGCACATGGTCCAGCGCCTCGCCGCGGTTTTTCGCCGCCTCGATGAAGATCTTGAGATTGGCGCGCGCCTCAGCCTGGCCGGTGAACTCGTCCAGCGATTGCGGGCGTAGGGTGACATCAAGGTCTTCACCCCGCTTTTCCGGCGATATCAGGCGGGCGGGTTCGCTCATGCTCTCATTCCGTTTTGAAACCTGTTACAGCAATACACCAAAAGTCAGCTGCCTCGACATCCATTCCTAGGTTTTTCCGATCTTCACCGTGCCAGTTCTTTCAATCCGAGCCTGATCAGCTTGGCGCTGTCTGCGCCTTCGCCGGCCGTTTTCAATGCCGAGGCGACGGCATTCGCAGCCTGATCTCTGCTGTAGCCGAGATTGGTCAGCGCGGACACTGCATCGGCAATCGGTGCGGCGGCGACACCTTCGCCGAGTTCCTGCTTGAGGGCGATATTGATCGCTTCCCCGGCATAGGCGGGCGCGCGATTCTTCAGTTCGGTGACGAGGCGCATTGCCACTTTCGGACCGACACCCGGTGCGCGCGACACTGCGGCGCGGTCCTGCAGGGCGATCGCATTGGCAAGTTCGCTCGGCGTCAGCGTCGAGAGCACGGCGAGCGCCACCTTGGCGCCGACGCCCTGGACGCTCTGCAGCAGGTTGAACCATTCCCGCTCCAGTGCGGTCATGAAGCCGAAGAGCTTCAGCTGATCCTCGCGAACATAAGTCTCTATGAACAGTACGCAGGCCTCGCCGGCCGAGCCGAGCTTCGACAGCGTTCGGGCCGAGCAATAGGCGACGTAGCAGACGCCGTGCACATCGACGAGCACGTAGTCTTCGCCGATCTCGTCTATAGTGCCTTTCAGCTTGCCGATCATGGGTCGCGGTCTCTCAAGGGTGCGTTTGGGGAGAAATGATGTCCAATTCTGGGAAATAGGAGCGGTAGCGCGCGCCATCGCGTGTCAGAAGACGATGCGATCGAACGACGGCGTGCGCACCGATGAAAAAATCCGGCAGGGTGCGCTCGCGCAGGCCGCCGCTCCTCCGGTACTGTGCGTGCGCCATGCCGGCCCGATAAGCGGCGGAAAACGGCAGGGCCTCGCGGATCAGGTTTAACCGTGACAGCAGAAACGCAAGCGTTTCCTCGCGCGAGGTCATGCTTGCCAGCTCCGCCCAGACGACGGGTGTCATGATGAATTGTGAATCCGGGCGCAATGCGCTCAAGGCACGTGCGGACCATTGACTGAAAGGATTGTCCGGGCCGAAGATATCGATGAAGATGTTCGTATCAACCAGGACTGAGATCATCGCGTGGTCCCCTCAGCCATTCCATGAACTCATCGGTCGTCATGCCGTTGGTGTCGAAAGTGCCGCTCATGCTGCCGAGCCAGGATTCAAAATCGTCCTGCGATGATTCCGTGCGGCTGGACAGAACGACTAGGCGGGCGCCCTTTTCATCAGCAATGAAATCAACCTCGGATCCCGGGCCGATCTTCAAGCGATCCCTGATGTCCTTGGGAATGGTCACCTGGCCTTTTTCGGTCACGCGCATGGTAATACCTCCGCGGTATTACTTATCATGGGAAAAGAACAGGTCAAGAACGAATTAACCGGCCAGCGCTTGACGCATCCGGTGGCCGCCGCGATTGTGAGCATGACAAATTGCGATCGCCAAGGCGTCGGCGGCGTCATTACCTTTGAATTCGACCTTCGGCATCAGGATCTTCAACATCATGTGAATCTGCTGCTTTTCGCCGTGACCGACACCGATGACCGCCTTCTTCACCGCGTTCGGGGCATATTCGGAAACCGGCAATCCAGCGCGCGCCGGCACTAGCATGGCGATGCCGCGGGCCTGGCCGAGCTTCAGGGTCGCCACCGCGTCCTTGTTGACGAAGGTTTGTTCGACGGCGGCTTCATCTGGCTGGTAGCTATGGACGATGTCGGCCAACCCATCATGCAACTGGCAGAGGCGGGAGGCGAGATCCATCTCGCCATCTGAGGTCACCGTCCCTGAGGCCACGAATTTCAGGGAATTGCCTAATGTGTCGATGATTCCCCAGCCAGTGCGGCGAAGACCGGGATCGATACCGATGATGCGAATCGTATTTTGCATGGTTCAACTTATAGCGATTGCAAAATAAGTGCCATCGATATGTGAACAAAACAAAAACATCGTTGTTTTCGGATGCGCCATTTACCGCGAATTAAAAGAGATGCCTGAATTCTTGTTCGTCGAATGTGCGTGGGGCTTCGTTCCGCAAGAATAAGCCCCCGATATTCTGTTGAGGTCAGCCGGCCGCGCGCCCAGGCTGGCAGGCGCCGTTCAGAGGGTTCGTCGTATATGGCTCAGAGATTTCAATCCCTGTCCTTCAAGGTCATTGCCACATTCATCCTGATGACCGTGCTGTCGATCGCGGTCATCGATGTGCTCGCCTATTTCGCCAGCAGCCGCATCTCCGACGAGCAGGCGCTGAAGGCCAAGGAGAGCGTGCTGATCTTCCGTGGCGACATGCTGCAGGACCAACTGGTGCAGCTCGAGAACCAAGCCAATTCCATCGCGCGCATCGAGGCGCTGCAGATGTCGATCACCAGCTTGAAGAGCGGCTGGAAGACAATCCAGAAGACTTCGGGGGATGCCCGCGCCGAGCTGAAGAAGGTTTTTATCACGGGCAATCCCAACCCGGCAGACCAGCGCGAGAAGCTGATGAAGCCGGAAGGGCCGAGCGGGTTCTATTATTCAAACCATGAGCAGACGCAGGGCGAAGTTGCCCGTGACCTCGAAAACACCGCTTTCAGCGATCTGCTGATCGCCGATCTCGACGGTAGCGTACTCTATTCCTACAAGAAGGACGACGACTTCGCGGAGAATCTGAAGTCGGACGCCTGGAAGACAACCGGCGCCGGCGTCGCTTTCGCCAAGGCGATCGAGAATGCCGCCAAGGCGACGGATGACGCCGCACCGACGGGCTTCTCCGGCCTCCGTGTCGATGCGGCAAGCGGCAAGCCCGCGATCTTCTATGCCGTGCCGATCGTCAAGCTCGGAGCGGCCAAGGGCATTATCCTGTTCAAAGTGCGCGACGACATCATCTCGAGCATCCTTGCCAAGGGCATCGTCCAGGGCAGCACCGCGCGGGCTGCGATCGTCGCCAGCGATGGCTCCGCTATCGCCCTCGAAGCCGGCGGCAAGCTTGCGACGCTCGATGCCACCCCCTTCACCTTCATCAAGGACGCGCTTGCCAGCTCCGCGATGACCGTGGCCGATTTCGACAGGGCGGATGGCGCGGCCCGTGCCTATGTCCGCGGCATCGACTATCGTGGCGACCGCTTTCTCGTGGTCGAGAGCGTGCTGCTCAGCGAGCTCAATGCCGGCTCGATCGAAATCGCCACTTTGCTGACGATGATTGGCTTGGGTGTGCTCGTCGTCATGGCGGTCGCAACCGGACTCGTCACGAATTTCCTGTTTTCGCCGCTGGCGCGGCTCGCCGGTGTGACTCGCGACGTCGCCGACGGCAAGCTCGACAGCGAGATCGGCAGCCTGAACCGCAAGGACGAGATCGGCACGATGGCGAAAGCGCTTGCCCGCTTCCGGCAGTCGCTGATCGAAGGCCGCGAACTCGAAGCGGCGAGCGAAGAGACACGCCTGCAGGCCGAACAGGAGCGCCAGCAGAATCTCGCAGAACGGGAGGCCGAGGCGAAGTCGCTGCAGCAGGTGGTGGAAGCGCTCGATGAGGGTCTGCATCATCTGGCAAGCGGCGATCTCGCCTACCAGATCGACACCCGCTTCCCGAACGAGCTCGAAAGCCTGCGCGTCAATTTCAACGACGCGCTTGCAACGCTCAGCGAAACTATGACGGCGATCGGCGGCAACTCGATGGCGGTGCGTGCCGGCTCCGAGGAGATGCGCACCGGCGCCGACGAGCTTGCCGGGCGCACCGAACGTCAGGCCGGGTCGATCACCGAGACGGCGAATGCGATCAGCGCCATTACCCAGTCCGTTCGCCGTCAGATCGAGCGGGCAGAACAGGCTGAGCGTATCGCCCGAGACGCCAAGACGGAGACGACCGGCTCCGGCCAGATCATGCGTGAGACGATTGCGGCGATGGAGGCCATCCAGACTTCATCGCGCCAGATCAACACCATCATATCGGTTATCGACGACATCGCCTTCCAGACCAATCTTCTGGCGCTGAACGCTGGCGTTGAGGCGGCCCGCGCGGGGGAATCGGGCAAGGGCTTTGCCGTCGTCGCCATGGAAGTCCGGGAGCTCGCCCAGCGCTCATCGAGTGCGGCAAAGGAGATCTCCAGCCTGCTGCAGAAGTCCACGCATGAGGTCGAAAGCGGTGTCGCGCTGGTCGAGAAGGCCGGCGTTGCCCTTACCGGCATCGGCGCCCACGTAGAGGCGATCAACGGCCAGATCAACGAGATCATGGAATCGACCCGCGACGAAGCCAATACGCTGCGCGAGATCAACAATGCAGTGGCCGAACTCGACGCGATGACGCAGCAGAACGCCTCAATGGTCGAGGAGACAACGGCGGCGATCCACCGCCTGGCGACGGAAGCTCTGGAAATGGACCGCCAACTCGGCAATTTCACGCTGCCGCAGGGGCACCACAGACCGAGCGCCGAGGTGCATGTGTTGCGCCGTCACCGGTGAGGCATCGCTTGCAATATTCGACCAGAGCCGCCTTCGCGCGGCCCTTTGTTTGCGTGCATGGTTTGGAATGGGGCGGGCGCCAACCTACATAGACGGGATCCTTCAACTGCCCGGCAGGTTTCCATGGTTCCCTTCTCCATACTCGACCTTTCTCCCATTGCCGAAGGCAGCACCGTGCGCCAGTCGCTCGAAAGCTCTGCGCGGATGGCTCAGAAGGCTGAAGAGTTCGGTTACAAGCGCTTCTGGCTAGCCGAGCATCATGGCATGCCGGGCATCGCCAGTGCTGCGACCGCCGTTGTCATCGGCCATGTCGGGGCTGCGACAAAACGCATCCGCATCGGCTCCGGCGGCATCATGCTGCCCAATCATTCGCCGCTCGTCATCGCCGAGCAGTTCGGCACGCTGGAGGCGCTCTTTCCCGGCCGCATCGATCTCGGCCTGGGACGGGCGCCGGGAACGGACATGCGCACGGCACAGGCGTTGCGGCGCAACCTCGAGGCCGGCGCGAACAGCTTCCCGAATGACGTGGTGGAATTGCAGCAGCTGCTGGGCACGCCGGTCGAGAACCAGGCGATCCTCGCGGTCCCAGGCAATGGTTCGCATATCCCGATCTGGCTGCTCGGCTCCAGCCTCTACAGCGCCCAGCTTGCCGCCATGCTGGGACTTCCCTATGCCTTTGCTTCGCATTTCGCTCCCGACATGCTGCTCGACGCCATCGCGATCTATCGCGACCGCTTCCAGGCCTCGGCGGCGCTCGACAAGCCCTATGTAATGGTCGGCGTCATGGGCGCTATGGCGGCGACGGACGAGGAGGCGCGCTACCATTTCACTTCCGCCCAGCAGCAGTTCGTCAACCTACGCCGCAATGTCCGCGGCCCGTTTCCGCGCCCTGCCACTGATATGGAAGGCTTCTGGTCGCCGATGGAAAAGATGAACGTCGAACACACGCTGCGTTATGCCGTGGTGGGCTCGCCGGCGACGGCGGAGGCGAAGCTGACGGAGTTCCTCCGGGAGACTCAGGCTGACGAGGTGATCATCTCGATGCCGATCCATGACATCGAGGCGCGGCTGAGGTCGGTGGAACTGTTTGCCAGTCTGGGAAACTTCATGCGGACCGCCGCGTAGCATCACGGTAGCATCCCGAAAAAGCAGAAAACCCGGCGCAGAGGCCGGGTTTCTATTGATGATCGTGCGGAAACTCAGGCGGAGAGCTTGGCCAGAACCTCTTCCGAGACTTCGAAGTTGGAATAGACATTCTGCACGTCGTCGTCGTCTTCGAGCGAGTCGATGAGCTTCATTAGCGACTGTGCTTTTTCCTCGTCCACCGGCACGTTGTTCTGGGCGCGCCAGACAGCCTTGACGGTTTCGGCTTCGCCGAGGCTTGCCTCCAGGGCTTTCGACACTTCGCCAAGGGCTTCGAAAGCGCAGGTGATGTAATGGCCCTCTTCGTCGGTCTCGACGTCATCAGCGCCGGCTTCGATCGCGGCTTCCATTACCTTGTCGGCGTCGCCTGCGGAAAGTTTGTAGGTGATTTCGCCGACATGATCGAAGGAGAAGGAAACGGAACCGGTTTCTCCGAGGGCGCCGCCTGCCTTCGTGAAGATCGAGCGGACGTTGGAGGCGGTGCGGTTGCGGTTGTCGGTCAGGGCTTCGACGATGATCGCCGTGCCGCCCGGACCATAACCCTCGTAGCGGACTTCATCATAGTTTTCGCTGTCGGCGCCAGCTGCCTTCTTGATGGCGCGGTCGATGTTGTCCTTCGGCATGGACTGGGCCTTGGCGTTCTGGATTGCCAGGCGAAGACGGGCGTTCATCGTCGGGTCGGGCAGGCCGGCCTTGGCGGCAACGGTGATTTCGCGCGCAAGCTTGGAGAACATTTTCGACCGCACGGCATCCTGACGGCCTTTGCGGTGCATGATGTTTTTAAACTGTGAATGGCCAGCCATGGCACCCCTGTTCACGTCTCATTGTTCGGAATGGGCCGCCTTATAAGAGCGAAACGGCACCCATTCAAGGAAAAAGCAGTGGATTTGTCGCATGATGCACGGGGTTGCTGCCGTTCTCAGTCAACTTTCAGCCGCTTGCGGCTAGCGAAGAAACCATGCCCGTCCTGCCGTCGGCAGCGCACCTCTTCGGTGCCGGAGGTGCAGGAATAAGGCCCGCCCTTCCAGCTATCTCCATAGTCGAGCACATGCTCGTCGCTGCAGCAGGCGGCGTCTCCGACCATCTTGAAGGTATAGGCCTTGCCGCTCGCACCGAGGATGAGGCGGACGTAGAGCGGCTCAATGCGATCGCAAGCAAGTTCCGGCCCGCCGTCTTCTGGCACATACATTTCGACGCCGCCCTTTGGTGTATAGACACAGCCGATATTTCTTGTGGGCGTGACGAAGACGATCTGACCGTTCTGGTCGGGTTTGAACGTCTTTTCCGCTGCAAGGCAGGCAGGTGCATAGGCTGCGCAGAAGATCAAAGTCAGAATCGAATGTCCTGCTCGCATTGCTGATCCTCCGCCGGTCAGGTGCACTATCGCATATTTCCCTGCGCTGAAAAGACGGCGCCGCCCGCTGCTGGCGGACGGAACAAAGGCAGGAGGATGACGTTTCAACCGAACTCCACCCAACGGAAAGGAACGGTCATGGCAAGTCTCAGCGAGGCGCGGGAGCAACCAGCACGTCAGCTTTGGGATCAGGTCAACGGTGTTCATGCCGGCATGCTCGGAATTTCCGGGCTTGATATGCACATGCAGCCGATGGCGCCGCATGCCGATCCCACCACCAACACGATCTGGTTCTACACAAAAACCGACGCCGACATCGTGCGCGCCATCAAACCCGGTAGCCGCGCGCATTTCTGCGTCATCGGCAAGGATCACGATTATCACGCCTGCCTTTCCGGCGTCATCGAGGTACGCCCCGACCCGTCCAAGATCGAGGAATATTGGAGTTCGATGGTGGCGGCCTGGTATGACGGCGGCAAGAAAGACCCGAAACTCACCATGCTTTCCCTGCATGTCGATGATGCCGAGATCTGGGTTTCGACAGGCAGCACGCTAAAATTCGGTTGGGAGATCGCCAAGGCCAATCTGGACGACGACAAGATGCCCGAGGTCGGCGTCAAACGCCACCTACAATTTGCTTGATCAGCAAGGTTTGGAGGGGCCCCGCCGGCTTTTACTGCACCCCCTTCATCACATAGATCAGCGGCTTCCTGGGAAGCGTGCGCATGGAAACGGTGAGGCTGTCATCAGGCGCATAAGTGATATCGAAGTCCTTTCCGAACATGGAGACGAAGGCATTGACCGGCGGGCCACGGCGGTGCATCGGCAGGATCAGCGACGAGCGTAGCCGCTTGATGACGCGGCTCATGCTGTCGGCACCCATGGTCAGGCCGCCGTCGACGGGCACCATGACGACGTCAAGGCGGCCGATTTCGGTATAATGGCTATCAGTCAGCTCGTAGTGCAGATGGCCGAGATGGCCGATGCAGAGACCGGCAATCTCGAAGATGAAAATCGAGTTTCCATCCTCCTGCGACCCGCCGATGCCGTAGTTGAAGCGGATATCGGTCGTGACGTTGCGGATATAGGCATCGCCGACGACGAGATTGATGCTGGCCTTCTCGCCCGGCACGTCGCTCCAGCCGTGGAGCACATGCTTGATGTCGGGCTCAGGCGTCAGGGTGAAGTGGGTCGTATGAGCCTTGTTCATCGTGACGACATCGGGGGTCGTCGCCGGCTTGTACCAGCCATTATAATCCGTCGCGATAATGATGCCGCCGGGGGTCTCGATTTCGAAGGTGGAATGGCCGAGATAGGTAAATCTAACATTCTCGCCTTCGGATACAGCCGGCATCGGCGCCGGGGCGACGGAGAAACTGGCGAAGGTCGCCCTGGGCATATTCTCGGCGATCACGTGGCATTGGCTGGCTCGCCGGCGCTGCTCCTGTGCCTCGGCGGGATCTGATGCGGCGAAGGCCGTCAAGCATGTGATAGCGAGGATGAGATAATGCGGCTTCATGCCACTTCCTCCGGCGCTTTCATTGAGCGGCGGAGGATGCGTCATGAGGTCGCAGCGGTCCAGAGCCGCGATGCTCACAATTGCGTGTTGGAGCGGCTGGATTATCGCCAGAACTCCGGCACCGTCTCGGCCAAACGCGGCCCGAGCCGAAGCGGCGCGATTTTTTCGGCCAGTCCGGTGGCATCGGAAATCTCCACGCCGACGCCGCAGATCGTCGCCGGGCCGCTTGCCGCCTCCATGCGGCCCTTCGGCATCTTGGAGATGAAGCGGTTGAGCGGCTCCTCCTTGTCCATGCCGAGGGAGGAGTCGTAGTCGCCGCACATGCCGGCATCCGACATATAGGCGGTGCCGCCGTTCAGGATCTGCGCATCGGCGGTCGGCACATGGGTGTGGGTGCCGACGACGAAACTGGCGCGGCCGTCGACGAAATGGCCGAAGCATTGCTTCTCGCTGGTCGCTTCTGCATGAAAATCGAAGACGATTGCATCGGCCTGCTCTTTCAGCGGGCAGGCATCGAGGATCGCTTCCGCCGATTTGAAGGGGTCGTCGAGTTCCGGATGCATGAAGACGCGGCCCATGACATTGGCAACGAGCACCCGCGCACCGTTCCTGGCATAGAAAAGGCCGGAGCCGCGCCCGGGCGTGCCTTGCGGATAATTGGCCGGCCGCAGGAACTGATCGTGCCGCCCGGCAAAGGCGACGGCTTCCTTCTGGTCCCAGACGTGATTGCCGGTCGTCACCACATCGGCGCCGGCATTGATCGTTTCGAGAAAGATGTCCTCGGTGATGCCGAAACCGCCGGCGGCATTCTCGCCGTTGACGACGACAAAGTCGAGCCTGAGGTCGGAGATCAGGCCGGGGAGGCGGTCCCAGACCGCCGTGCGTCCCGTCTTGCCGACCATGTCACCCAAAAAAAGCAGCCGCATTCCCTATCCAATCCAAGAGGCAAAAAAGCGAAGGCCGCTTTCTGTCAGGATGGCATCCAGGCTTATGTCATGCGGCTCGTCGGGCACATGTGCCACTTCCTGGCAGTCGAATGCAATGCCGATCAGCTTGGGGTGCAGGCCTTTCTCTCTGAGCCGGCTGATGGCGCGGTCGTAGTGGCCGGCGCCGTAGCCGATGCGGTGGCCTCTGACATCGAAAGCCGAAAGCGGCACCAGCATGATCTCGGGATCGAGGACGGCGGCATGCTCGGTTGGGCCGACCGTGCCGAAACCGGTAGCGACAAGCGGTGCGCCTTCCGCCAATTCGCGAAAGACGATGGTCTGCTTGTCGAGGATCGCCGGCACGCAGAGCCGCGCGCCGCGTGCTGCAAAGCGCGACATCAGCGGCCTGAGATCGGCCTCCGACCGGATCGGCAGGAAGCCGGAGATGATCGTGCACGGCTCGAAGGCGACCGCCTCGCCGGCGTGATCGGCCATTGCAAGGCTTTTGGAGATGCGCTCTTCAGGAGCGATGGCGTCGCGGGCGGCCAGCCGTTCGTTGCGCAGCTGCGCTTTCAGTTCTTTTGCGGTCATTCGATCTGCCGGATTGAGAGGTCTAACCGAGCATAGCCGGCTGGAGACCCGATGCAAATGCCGGCTGCGACAGGGCTGCACCCGTTTCACGTCGTATCACCGTGCGTTTACCGATCGTCAGACGAGGATGCCTATCGATACTGCGCAGATTCGTGCCGCGGCGACACCGGCAAGGCGGCCGCCAGCAACCGCATCGTTTCCTCGAACAGAGGAGTTCCACCTGGCAGCCAGCCGAGCGCACGGATTTTCGCCGTGTTCATCGGATTGAGGGCAGCCTTGTCGGCGGGGGGCGGCAAAACGTGGGGACAGCTCGTTTCACGGCGGATAGCCGCGAGAATGTCGCGCGTGTCGACTGTTATGTCCGATATGTTGAAGACTTCGCCCGAGATGCGGGTGCTTTCCGTCTCCAGCATCAGCCGCACCGCGCGGCCGAGGTCGCGACCATGAACCTCCGTCCCGGCGCGAGCAGCGACCGGCCGGCCGGCGAGATAATCGGCGACGAGGCCATCCCATTTGTTCGGTGGGAGATCGCCATAGACACCAGTTGCCCTCAGGCTTACACCGGCAAAACCCGGCGTCGAGAGATGGCTGAGCGCGCCTTCGGCGTCGAGTTTCACCTGGCCGTAGAGCGTCTCCGGTTTTGGAAGCATCGTTTCGACAAGCTCGGTTCCCGGCGGTTGGTCGCCATAGGCAGCGCGGCTGGACAGGAAGACGCAACGGCGCGTGCCGGCGCGTTTGGCCGCTTCGAAGAGCCGGACGGTGCCGTCGAGGTTCAATCTGTGGAAGCTCTCGGGATCCTCGCCCTCGCCGCCGCGATATTTGCCGGGAACATGGCTGAAGGCGGCGTGCACGAAGAAGTAAGCGTCGTCGAAGACGTCGATCTGATCCTTGTCGGGATCGAGGGAGAGTGCTGCGAACTCGACCGGGCGAGAGAAGAAACGCGGCAGCGGCGCCCGGCGTCCGCCGACAATCACCTGATAGCCGGCGGCCAACAGCTCCTCGACGACGTACCGGCCGACGAGACCCGTTCCGCCGGATACCAATACTTTCATGCCGTCCCTTCCGGATTTCCCAGCGCCGTGATCTGAGGCAAGTCGCCATTATCGTGTATATTGTGCCACAGGTCGATCAATGGTTGTAGTTGTTTTGCCTTTGGATGATCCTTTTCCCACGGTTTTTCATACTGATAGTGCACGATCGAAATGCTCTTCCAGTCCCAAAGCTCCGGCATGGTGAACCATACATATTGCAGCATGTTGAAATAGACCGGTAGGCCGTGCCATTCCGGGAAGAACGTCTGCAGAAAGGTCTGGTCGGTGCGTCGCCAGAAAGCCTCGGACCTGTCGAGCCTTTCGAGCATTTTCCCGAATGTGTCATGCGACGGCGTGGCGACGAAGACGCCGGAATTCAAGCGGCGAAAGTCGGCGAGACTTTCATAGACGTTGGGAGCGGCAGAAAATTCCGGATAGAGGAAGAGCCTGTCGACGTTCTTCAGCACCAGGGCGTCGGCATCGATGAAGACGCAGCGCTCATACTTCACCAGCTGCCAGAGCCTGAGCTTGCAGAAATTGTCGAGCGGCGAATGGAACTCCGGCTTGCGGCCTTTAGTGAAGGGGGCTGCAGAATGGAGATGGCCGCGGGCGTGGCGCTCGTTGAAGGCATCGGAAAGCGGCAAGTGCTCGACCTCAACGAGTTGGCAACCGAGCGCGTTCAGAGGAGCGAGGGCGGCCACATCGACGCCGCCGGTGTGCAGGACGACGATATCGGCATTGGTACCGGTTCGGCGAAGCGACCTCACCAGTGCGGTGGCGCCCATAGCGTAGTCAGCATTGGTGACGAGGGTGACGTAGGCGAAGACGGGCGAGCGGTTCATCGGATTTGACTGCCCCGATAAATCTCGCTTCGGCGAAAGAGAGACGGCAAGGCGTTGCTACGCGTCTCTTCTCCCCAGCGGGGAGAAGGTGCCGGCAGGCGGTTGAGGGGGTGAGCGACGACAGGAGCGAATGCTCTGAGCACGAGCAAAAGGCAATGTATGGCGTGCCGTGTGGCCCCCTCATCCGACCCTGCGGGCCACCGCCCGGGGCCGAGCCGCGGGTCTCGACCCGTCCTTTGGACCCCCGCTCGGGAGAAGAGGGAGCAAGCCGCGACCTTTCCTCTTTGGCGAGTCCAAATGAGATGCCGGCCCTTGGTTGAACCGACGTGATGTGGGGAAGTTTTCGGGTCGGCCGATAACCCTCTGGCGTTCGTCATCTCAGCGCTCACGACACAGACTTCAGCCGCTTGCCTTCCGGATCGTGATTGAGCGTCGCGGCAATGTCTTTAGTCCAGGCGGAGACGGCCGGCACGCGAGAGCGGTCGACGCGATAGGCGAATTTCTTCGCCACGTCGACGATTTCGCCCAGCAGCCCGGCTTCCAGCGTGGTCGGTTCAAGGCCAAGGTCGAGGAACTTTTCGTTCCGGACGATCAGCTCGTTTTCGGCAGCCTCCTTGCGCGGGTTGGGCAGCCAAGCGATCTTGGCGCCGCTCATCCTGGCGATCATCTCGGCGAGGTCTCGCACCCGGTGGGTTTCCGTCATTTGATTGAAGATCTCGACGCGGGCGCCGCGGACGGGCGGGTTCTTCAGCGCCAGCTCGATGCAGCGCACCGAATCCTGGATGTGGATGAAGGCGCGGGTCTGGCCGCCGGTGCCGTGCACCGTCAGCGGATAACCGATCGCTGCCTGAATGAGGAAACGGTTCAGCACCGTGCCGTAATCGCCGTCGTAATCGAAACGGTTGATCAGCTGCGCGTGGCGGCGCGTCTGCTCGGTATGCGTGCCCCAGACGATGCCTTGGTGCAGGTCGGTGATTCGCAAGCCGTCGTTCTTGGCGTAGAATTGGAAGAGAAGCTGATCCAGGCACTTGGTCATGTGGTAGATCGAGCCCGGATTGGAGGGGTAGAGAATCTCCTGGCTGACCGTTTCGCCGTCCACGGTTTCAACGCCGACCGGCAGATAGCCTTCGGGGATGGCTGCACCGACCGTCGAATAGCCATAGACGCCCATGGTGCCGAGATGGATGAGGTGGGCGTCGAGATTGAGATCGGTCAGCGCGTTCAGGAGGTTGTGCGTGGCACTGACATTGTTGTTGACCGTGTAGTTCTTGTGGCGGTCGCTCTTCATCGAATAGGGCGCGGCCCGCTGTTCGGCAAAATGGATGATCGCGTCCGGCCGGTGTTCCGAAAGCCATTTCTTCAGAAGTTCGTAATCCCTAGCGAGATCGATCAGATTGAAGTGGATACGGCGCCCGGTTTCTGCGTGCCAGATGCGCGTGCGCTCCTGGATCGAATCCATCGGGGTGAGCGACTGCACGCCGAGTTCGGTGTCTATCCAGCGGCGCGAGAGATTGTCGAGGATATGGATGTCATGACCGGCATCGGAAAGGTGGAGCGAGGTGGGCCAACCAATGAAACCGTCTCCGCCCATAACCGCAATCTTCATCGCATCGTCTCCTGATCGGTCGCTATTATCGGGAATAGTTAGGAATTATGACAATCATTCAATGCCTGCCGGCGGCGCATTCCATGCCGGACGGCCCGGCATTCAATGCTTGCCTGCCGCCAAGCGTTGCGCCAAAGAGGGCACCTCACTTTGGAGAAAATTATGACCGAACGCCCTTTTTCCATCTCGGGAGAGCTGACGGAGGCCGGACATCGCCTCGTTCAGCGGGTCTATTATGAAGATACGGATTTCTCCGGCCTCGTCTATCACGCCCGCTACCTGCATTTCCTCGAGCGCGGCCGCACCGATTATCTGCGCTGCCTCGGCGTCGAGCAGCGCGAGCTCGTCAGCGCCGATGAAGAAGGCCTCGTCTTCGTCGTCCACCGCATGGAGATCGACTTCAAGAGCCCCGCGCGCATGGATGACGTGCTGACGATCCTGACGCATACTGAAAAGGCCGGAGGCGCCAAGATGGTGCTCAACCAGCAGATCCGGTCAGGCGAAACTCTGCTGATTGCAGCCAAGGTGATCATCGCCGTCATCAACGCCAAGGGGCGGCCGCGGCGGCTGCCGGAAACGCTGGCGGCAAGGTTCCTGGAAGGCAGCCGGCCGCTGTAGTTCCGAATCGGCCTTGTCAAAACTTGAACTTTATGTGAAGGAATTCCCGCGCCGCAGGATGAGCGCTCTTTCGGCAGCCGGACCATGCTCCGGGCAAGTAATCCATGGAACAAAACCTTCCGAACACAGGCTTGCTGTCATAGTCCGGCACTAACGATCTATTAACCATAATAGTGTCTTACTGGGAAAGTCGGAGTTTGTGCGGTGCACGCCTTCCTTTGACCAAATTTGACGGCAAGAAGGCGGAAGAAGAGCTTGGAAGCTTGACCAGGGCTTTGGGCGGCGGTCGCCGGACACTTCTTGCGAGATCATTTTGTGCCGCCCGGTCCAGCGCCGGGCGTTTGGATTCGGGGATTTTGGATCAATGGAACAAGTAGGATTGGCAGCAGCCACGACGGACGTCAGCCTCTGGTCGCTTTTCATGCAGGCCGGCATCGTCGTCAAGCTCGTCATGCTCGGGCTCATCGCGGCCTCGGTCTGGACGTGGGCGATCGTCATCGACAAGTATCTGGCCTATGGCCGCGCAAGGCGCCAGTTCGACAAGTTCGAGCAGGTTTTCTGGTCGGGCCAGTCGCTGGAAGAACTCTATCGTTCGCTGTCCGAACGCAACAACACCGGCCTGGCGTCGATCTTCGTCGCAGCCATGCGCGAATGGAAGAAATCCTTCGAACGCGGCGCCCGCTCGCCGATCGGCCTGCAGATGCGTATCGACCGCGCCATGGACGTGACGCTCGCCCGTGAAACCGAATATCTCGGCGCCCGTTTGGGATCACTCGCCACCATCGGTTCAGCCGGCCCGTTCATCGGCCTCTTCGGCACGGTCGTCGGCATCATGACCTCGTTCCAGGCGATCGCCGGCTCGAAATCGACGAACCTCGCGGTGGTCGCACCCGGTATCGCTGAAGCATTGCTCGCCACCGCGATCGGCCTCGTCGCCGCTATTCCGGCCGTCATCGCCTACAACAAGTTCTCTGCCGATGCCGGGAAGCTCTCGGCGCGCATGGAGGGTTTCGCGGACGAATTCTCCGCCATCCTTTCGCGCCAGATCGACGAGAAGCTGCAGCCGCGCGCTGCCGCTCAGTAACCAACGGAGTATTCTCACATGGGTATGGCTGTTGGAGGCAATGGCGGCGGAGGCGGCGGACGCCGCCGTCGCGGCGGTCGGAACAAGGCCGTGATCTCCGAAATCAACGTGACGCCGCTCGTCGACGTCATGCTCGTGCTTTTGATCATCTTCATGGTCGCGGCGCCGATGATGACCGTCGGCGTGCCGATCGACCTGCCGGAAACGCAGGCTAAGGCGTTGAATTCCGAGACGCAGCCGATCACGATCTCGGTCAAGAACTCCGGCGAAGTCTACCTGCAGGAAACTCCCATCCCGGCCGCCGAGATCGCCGCCAAGCTCGAGGCGATCGCTACCACCGGCTACAATGAACGCATCTTCGTGCGCGGCGACGCGACGGCGCCTTATGGTGTCATCGCCGACGTGATGGCTCGCATCCAGGGGGCCGGTTTCAAGAATATCGGCCTCGTGACGCAGCAGAAGAAGGACCAATAGCGTTCAAGATGAAGACTAGCGTCGTCACATCTGCTGTTCTGCATTGCCTGGTGCTCACCTGGGCGATGGTGTCGCTGAGTGCGCCAGAATCCTTCAAGGTCGAGGATTTCGAGGCGATGCCGGTCGATCTCGTGCCGGTGGAATCCATCACCCAGATGCAGCAGGGCGACAAGAAGGCTCCGAAGAAGGAGACGTCCGCCCCGGTACCGACGACACGGCCGCCGATCGCGCAGCCTGCGGAAAATGCCGGCGACAACAATGCGGATCTGAAGACGCCGCCGGTCCCGAACGCCAAGCCCAGCAACAGCGAAGCTGCGGCGGCGAATTCGAGCGAGAAGCCACTGCCGACAATCGATCCCAAGCCGAACGACGTCAAGGAAGTCAACAAGGAAGAGACCGAGGTCGAGCAGCCGAAGGAAGTCGCTTCCATTCCGACGCCGAAACCGGTCGAGGTAACGCCGCCGAAGCCGGAGGAGAAGCCGCCGGAAGAGCAGGCCAAGCCGGAAGAGCCGCCGAAGCCGGATGCCGAGGCGCTGCCTGATAATGTGCCTACCCCTGTCGCGAAACCTCAGGTGAAGCCACCGGAACCGCAAAAGCCCGCCGAAAAGCCGCCGGAAAAGGCGCAGGATCAGCCGAAGACCGCTGACAAGCCGACCGAGAAGAAGAAGGCGGACCAGAAGCAGGAAACGGCGAAATCGGCTTCGTCGATGAAAAGCGATTTCAATGCGGATGAGATTTCCGCCTTGCTGAACAAAACCGACCCTTCCGCCGGCGGCGCCAAGCGCTCGACGCAGGAGGCATCGCTGGGAGCCAAGAAGAGCAATGGCGGTTCCAAGCTGTCCATGAGCGAGATGGACGCCCTGAAGAGCGCCATCGCCGGCAACTGGACTGTCATTCCCGGCATGGAAGGCATGAGCGACGTTCGCATCAAGGTCCACATGAACCTTGACCAGGATGGCAATATTGTCGGCGAGCCGGAGGTCGAGGCAGTCGGTGGTGATAACGAGTCGACGCGCCGGGCGCTCGCCGGCGGCGCCTATCGCGCCATCATGAAATCGGCACCTTTCTCCTCCCTTCCAAAAGACAAATACGATGCCTGGAGCGAAGTCGTCGTTAACTTCGACCCGAGTGATCTGGGAATTTAAATGCTGAAAGGCTTTTACTCCATGAACAAATGTTCTTTCTTCCGGGCGATCGCCGTCGCTGCCGGTCTCATGACCATTGCTGTGTTCGCGACACCGGCGAATGCGCTGGTCGAGATTAACATCAACAAGGGCAACGTCCAGCCATTGCCGATTGCTGTGACCGATTTCCTGCAGGGCGATATGGGCGCACAGGTCTCCCAAGTTATCGCTGCGGACCTTCAGCGTTCCGGCCTTTTCGCGCCGATCAACAAGAGCGCCTTTATTGAGAAGATTTCCAACCCGGACGCGGCGCCGCGGTTCGAAGATTGGAAGGTCATCAACGCGCAGGCATTGGTGACCGGCCGCGTTACTCAGGAAGCCGACGGCCGCCTTCGCGCCGAATTCCGTCTCTGGGATACGTTCGCCGGCCAGCAGATGACCGGTCAGCAGTTCTACACCCAGCCGGAGAACTGGCGCCGTGTCGCCCATATCATCGCCGACGCGATCTATAAGCAGATCACCGGCGAAGAGGGTTATTTTGACACCCGCGTCGTCTTCGTCTCCGAATCCGGCACCAAGCAGCAGCGCAAGCGCCAGCTGGCGATCATGGACCAGGACGGTTTCAACGTGCGGACGCTGACCGACGGCAGCGATCTCGTGTTGACGCCGCGCTTCTCGCCGAGCCGGCAGGAAGTCACCTACATGTCCTTCGCCAACCAGCAGCCGCGCGTCTACCTGCTGCAGCTCGAAACCGGGCAGCGTGAAATCGTTGGCAACTTTCCCGGCATGACCTTCTCGCCGCGTTTTTCGCCTGATGGCCAGAAGGTGATCATGAGCCTCCAGCAGGAAGGCAATTCCAACATCTATACGATGGACCTGCGCTCGCGCACGACGACGCGGCTGACCTCGACGGCGGCGATCGACACCTCGCCCTCCTATTCGCCTGACGGTGCCCGCATCAGCTTCGAAAGCGACCGAGGTGGCAAGCCGCAGATCTACGTGATGAACGCCGATGGCTCGGGCCAGACCCGCATTTCCTTCGGTGATGGCTCCTATTCGACGCCGGTCTGGTCGCCGCGCGGCGATCTCATCGCCTTCACCAAACAGTCCGGCGGCAAGTTCTCCATCGGCGTGATGAAGCCAGATGGCTCGGGCGAGCGCATCCTGACGTCCGGCTTCCACAATGAAGGCCCGACCTGGGCGCCGAACGGCCGGGTGCTGATGTTCTTCCGCCAAGCGGCAGGCGCGGGTGGCCCGCAACTCTATTCGATTGATCTGACCGGTTACAACGAGCAGCTGGTCAAGACGCCGAGCTATGCTTCCGACCCGGCCTGGTCGCCGCTGCTGGAGTAGCGAGTGCATCACTGCCTTTATGTCGCCTCAAAGTCGTGGAAACCGGGCGACACGGGACAAATCAGTAAACTGTTAACCATAATCTTTGAGGGGCGGTTAACCGAGTGCGGTTACTGTCCGGAAACCCTGATGAACTCGCAAGGAGACCGGCCATGAGCCGAATTCATACCCCGGCACTGAGCCGCATGCAGAATTTCGCCCGCAACCCCGTCATGATCGCGCTCGTCGCCGGTCTCGCGCTTGCGGGTTGCGCCAACAAAAAGAACGGCGGCATGCCGAACAGCGCCGGCGACATGGGTCTCGGCGCAGGCGCCGCGACGCCGGGCTCGACCCAGGACTTCACGGTCAATGTCGGCGACCGCATCTTCTTCGATACCGACTCCACGTCGATCCGCGCCGATGCCGCTCAGACGCTCGACCGTCAGGCACAGTGGCTCGGTCGTTACCCGAACTACCAGATCACCGTTGAAGGCCATGCCGACGAACGCGGCACCCGCGAATACAACCTCGCACTCGGCGCCCGTCGCGCTGCTGCCACCAAGGACTACCTCGCTTCGCGCGGCGTTCCGGCACAGCGCATGAAGACGATCTCCTACGGCAAGGAACGTCCGGTCGCCGTCTGCGACGATATTTCCTGCTGGTCGCAGAACCGCCGCGCGGTCACCGTGCTCGGCGGCGCCGGCATGTAATCTTCGGATATCATTCGTTTCCGCAGAGGCGGTCCCGCAGCGGGCCGCCTTTCTTTTTGACCACACTTTGGCCAGACTCCGTTGCTTTTTGACAGCAATTGGAAAAATCTCCTGTTCGTGCCTCATGGCGCGAAGAATCACTGGGACAGGACGATACATATGAAGAAACTTGTCGTGGCAGGCATGCTGTGCCTGGCGGCTATCACCGGGAGCGAACGGACGGCTTATTCGGCCTCGTTCTTCGGGCTGCATCTCGGCGGCCGATCCGCGGAACAGCAGCCGCCCGTCGTCAAGGTGCAGAGCGGAGACGCGGAAATCCGCGTGCAGCAGCTCGAAGAGCAGATGCGGCAGCTGAATGGCCGAATCGAGGAGATGAGCTTTCAGCTTCTGCAGATGCAGGAGACGATCCGCAAGCAGCAGGAAGACAATGAATTCCGCTTCCAGCAGCTCGAAAAAACCGGTAGCGGTGGCGGCGCCAAGGCTCCGGTCAAAAAGAGCGAGACCGATGCCGCTCCGGCAGCGTCCGGCAGCGACGACGTCGCCAGAGTGATTCAAGCACCGCAGGGGGCCGAAACGGCTCCCTCCACCGATGTGCCTGCCAATACCGGCCTCGGCCAGCCGCCGAAGCAGCTCGGCTCGATCGAGTTCGACCAGAACGGCAATGCGATCGGCGGAAGCGTCGATGAAAAAGCCACCATCGGTTCCGGCCCGGTTCCCACTGCCAACAGCGGCACGCCGCAGCAGACGGCCTCGCTCGGCGGCGAGGCGGATCAGTATAAGTCAGCATACGGCCACGTGCTCTCGGGCGATTACGGCACGGCCGAGCAGGAATTCAATCAGTACATCGCCCGTTACCCGAGCAGCGCACGCGCGGCGGACGCCAATTTCTGGCTCGGCGAAGCGCTCTATTCGCAGGGCAAATATAACGAGGCGGCCAAGACTTTCCTCAACGCACATCAGAAATACGGCAGCTCGGAAAAGGCGCCGGAAATGCTGTTGAAGCTTGGCATGTCGCTTGCTGCCCTTGACAACAAGGAAACCGCCTGCGCGACCCTGCGCGAAGTCTCGAAGCGTTATCCGAAGGCGTCACGCGCCGTCATAAGCAAGGTTGCGAGCGAACAGAAACGCCTCGCCTGCTGAGGTCTCCGGAATGTCTCCGGACGCCGCATCGCCTCGACAGGCGATCCGCCAGTTTCTCGCATCGCTTCGAAGTCCTGCGCGCATTCTCGTCGCGATCTCTGGCGGCAGCGATTCCACCGGCCTGCTTCTCCTCCTCGATGAAGTCGTAAAGGCCGCGCCCCATCTTGAAATTTCCCTTTGTGCCGCGACCGTCGACCACGCGCTGCGTGCCGGTTCCGCAGACGAGGCGCGAGAGGTCGCAGCCCTCTGTGCAGCCCTCGGCATTCCCCATATGAGCGCCACATGGCAGGGCGAAAAACCGAAAACCGGCATCATGGCCGCGGCACGCGAGGCCCGTTACAGCCTTCTAGCCGAGGCAGCCGAAGCGCTCGGCGCCAACCTCATCGTCACCGGCCATACGTTGGACGACCAGCGCGAAACGCTTGCCATGCGTGGCATGCGAACGGAGCAGGTTTCGACCGGTATTGCCGATGCCGTGCTTTTCGACCGGCGATTCTGGATTTTGCGTCCGCTTCTATTTTCCACTCGGATGGATATCCGCTTTTTCCTGCGGGCGCGGGGCGTGCGGTGGATCGACGATCCGAGCAATGAGGATACGAATTACGAGCGTGTGCGGATGCGCCGGCAACTTTCGGCTCATACATCTGTGGAGAAGGATATACGCGCCGCCTGGGCGGAGCGGCTCACTCTCTCGTCTAGAGCCGCCGAATGGCTGGATCGCCATTTCCAGCTTCACGGCGGCGTGCTTGGGCAGGTGATGCCTGGCGGGTTGCGGCAGGACCGTGCGGTCCTCGACTATACGCTCGGCCGCCTGACGGCGGTATTCGGCGGGCAGCCATTCGCGCCGGGCAGGGTGAAGATGGAACGTATTCTCGCATTCGCCGCCGGCAGCAGCGCGCCGGGACGGATGACCGCCGGTAGAGTGGTGTTCGATCTGAGGCGCGACGGGCTTTATCTGGCGCGCGAGTACCGAGGGATGGTGCCGCTGATATTGCAGTCGGGGGAGACGGGGGTTTGGGATGGCAGGTTCCGTGTTGAAAACCGGTTAGGAACGACAATGAGGGTGGAAGCTCAGGCCGCGCGCTCCTCCCTCCTTCCTGTGCCCGTCACAGGAATCCAGCCACCGCGCGTCGGCGAGGTGAATGACTCACCGATGCGTAACGAGTCTTCTGCGTCCAAGGGCTTGGGCGCGCTGGATCCCTGTGACGAGCACAGGAATGAGGGAGGGCGCGGCAGGGAGCTTCCCACATCCGCATGGAAACGCGCAATCGCGTCGGCGCCTGCCTTATCCTCAGATGGAGCCTATTTATCTCCAGAATCCGCGTCAATGGTTGAACTGACGCCTTATTTCGCCCCCTTCGACCGCTTTTTGACACGATTTGATTTCATCTTTGCCGACAGGCTTTCGGCGGTTTTCGCGATGGCGCCCTATGCGGGGCTGCCTTTAAGAAGTATTGACGGAAAAACCATCTGACTTGGGGGATTGCCTTGGCAATAGCGCGGGGCAACCCTATGTTAGAACCTAATAAGACGGTCGCCATGAGGCGGCTGTTGCAGTGCTGGGGAGTTCAATGAACCCTAACTTACGTAATTTCGCATTGTGGGCGATCATCGCGCTTTTGCTGATCGCCCTTTTCAGCATGTTTCAGACGGCGCCGGCGCAGACGGGCTCCCGCGATATCCCTTATTCGCAGTTTCTGCGTGAGGTTGATGCGGGCCGTGTGAAGGAAGTCGTGGTCACGGGCAACCGTGTCTCCGGAAGCTATGTTGAAAATGGCTCCACCTTCCAGACCTATTCGCCTGTCATCGACGACAGCCTGCTCGATCGCCTGCAGCAGAAGAATGTGCTGGTGTCCGCCCGTCCCGAAACGGATGGTTCTTCGGGTTTTTTGAGCTATCTCGGCACGTTGTTGCCGATGCTTCTCATTCTCGGCGTCTGGCTGTTTTTCATGCGGCAGATGCAGGGCGGCTCGCGCGGCGCGATGGGTTTCGGCAAATCCAAGGCCAAGCTCCTGACGGAAGCACATGGCCGCGTTACCTTTGAAGACGTCGCCGGCGTCGACGAGGCCAAGCAGGATCTCGAGGAAATCGTCGAATTCCTGCGTGATCCGCAGAAGTTCCAGCGTCTCGGCGGCAAGATCCCGCGCGGTGTGCTGCTGGTCGGCCCTCCTGGCACCGGTAAGACGCTGCTCGCCCGCTCGGTCGCCGGCGAAGCCAACGTGCCCTTCTTCACCATTTCCGGTTCCGACTTCGTCGAGATGTTCGTCGGCGTCGGTGCAAGCCGTGTGCGCGACATGTTCGAGCAGGCGAAGAAGAATGCGCCCTGCATCATCTTCATCGATGAAATCGATGCCGTCGGCCGCCATCGCGGCGCCGGTCTCGGCGGCGGCAATGATGAACGCGAGCAGACGCTGAATCAGTTGCTTGTCGAAATGGACGGCTTCGAGGCGAATGAAGGCGTGATCCTGATCGCTGCCACCAACCGCCCTGACGTTCTCGATCCCGCGCTGCTGCGCCCCGGCCGTTTCGACCGCCAGGTCGTGGTACCGAACCCCGATATCGTCGGCCGTGAGCGCATTCTCAAAGTGCATGCCCGCAACGTTCCGCTGGCGCCGAATGTCGATCTAAAGGTTCTCGCCCGCGGCACGCCCGGTTTCTCCGGCGCCGATCTGATGAACCTCGTCAACGAAGCCGCCCTGATGGCTGCCCGTCGCAACAAGCGCGTCGTCACCATGCAGGAGTTCGAGGACGCCAAGGACAAGATCATGATGGGCGCCGAGCGCCGTTCCTCGGCAATGACTGAAGCGGAAAAGAAGCTCACCGCCTATCACGAGGCCGGACACGCCATCACCGCGCTGAACGTCGCCGTTGCCGACCCGCTGCACAAGGCGACGATCATTCCGCGCGGCCGTGCGCTCGGCATGGTCATGCAGCTTCCCGAGGGCGATCGCTACTCGATGAGCTACAAATGGATGGTCTCGCGCCTCTGCATCATGATGGGCGGGCGCGTCGCCGAGGAGCTCACCTTCGGCAAGGAGAACATCACATCGGGCGCCTCCTCCGACATCGAGCAGGCGACCAAGCTTGCCCGCGCCATGGTCACGCAGTGGGGCTTCTCCGACCAGCTCGGGCAGGTCGCCTATGGCGAGAACCAGCAGGAAGTCTTCCTCGGTCACTCGGTTTCGCAGTCGAAGAATGTTTCGGAAGCGACCGCGCAGAAGATCGACAATGAAGTGCGCCGCCTGATCGACGAAGCCTACGATCAGGCCCGCACGATCCTAACGGAAAAGCACGATGAGTTCGTCGCGCTTGCTGAAGGCCTGCTTGAGTACGAGACGCTGACCGGCGATGAGATCAAGGCGCTGATCCGGGGCGAGAAGCCCTCCCGCGACCTCGGCGACGATTCGCCGCCGAGCCGCGGATCGGCCGTTCCGAAGGCTGGGGTGCGGCCAGCCACCAAGGGCGATGAGCCCGAAGGCGGCCTTGAACCGCAGCCGCATTGAGCTGCGACACGATCTCGAAAAAGGCCGGATTTCCGCGATGGGAGATCCGGCCTTTTTCATTGGTAACGGGATATAATCATTTTTCTCGCTAATTTACGTGCCGATTGCCACAATTTGTGGCATTCCGCTGAAGAGAAGCAAGCATGAATCACGCTCCTGGACTGACGACAATCCATTGAAGCCGGATTTGCTTGGAACGATGCGCTGCCTTGAATGGCGCGCCAAAGCGCAGGAGTGCAGATGAAAAGACGCTATTTCGGTACGGACGGTATTCGCGGTCAATCCAACGTCTTCCCGATGACGCCGGATCTTGCCATGCGGGTCGGCATCGCCGCCGGCACGATCTTCCGCCGGGGCAACCACCGTCATCGCGTCGTCATCGGTAAGGATACGCGCCTTTCCGGCTATATGCTTGAGAATGCGATGGTGGCAGGCTTTACGGCTGCGGGCCTCGACGCCTTCATTCTCGGCCCGATCCCGACGCCTGCCGTCGCCATGCTGACGCGTTCGCTGCGCTGCGATATCGGCGTAATGATCTCTGCTTCGCACAATCCTTATGAAGATAACGGCATCAAGCTGTTTGGTCCCGACGGTTACAAGCTGTCGGACGACATCGAGGCCGAGATCGAGGACCTGCTCGAAAAGGACCTGAACGCGCAGCTTGCCAAATCCGACGATATCGGCCGGGCCAAGCGCGTCGACGGCGTGCATGACCGTTATATCGAACATGCTAAGCGCACGCTGCCGCGCGACGTGACGCTGCAGGGACTGAGGGTGGCGATCGATTGCGCCAATGGTGCTGCCTACAAGGTGGCGCCCGCCGTGCTCTGGGAACTCGGCGCCGATGTCGTCACCATCGGCAACGAACCGAACGGCACCAATATCAATCTCAATTGCGGTTCCACCAGCCCCGTCGCATTGCAGAAGAAGGTCGACGAGGTTCGCGCCGATATCGGCATCGCGCTCGACGGCGACGCGGACCGCGTCATCATTATCGATGAGAACGGTTCGATCGTCGACGGCGACCAGCTGATGGCCGTCATCGCCGAGAGCTGGGCCGAGAGCCAGCAACTGCGCGGTAACGGCATCGTCGCCACCGTCATGTCCAATCTCGGCCTCGAGCGTTTCCTCGACGAACGCGGCATGGCGCTTGCCCGCACGAAGGTCGGCGATCGCTACGTTGTCGAGCATATGCGCCAGCACAATTACAATGTCGGCGGCGAGCAATCGGGCCATATCGTGCTTTCGGATTACGGGACGACGGGGGACGGTCTGGTCGCGGCGCTGCAGATCCTTGCCGCGGTCAAGCGCACCGGCCGCACTGTCAGTGAGGTCTGCCGCCGCTTCGAGCCGGTGCCGCAGCTCCTGCGCAATGTCCGCATCAGCGGTGGCAAGCCGCTGGAGGATATTCAGGTGCAGAAGGCGATCGCCGATGCCGAAGCCGAGCTCGCCAGAAACGGCCGCCTCGTCATCCGGCCTTCCGGCACCGAGCCGCTGATCCGCGTCATGGCCGAGGGCGACGACCGCGCCCAGATCGAGCGTATCGTCAACGAGCTGATCGGCACGATCTCCAATGTCCGGACCGCTGCCTGACCCTGCAAGAACAGACAATCAAAAAGCCGGTGCGCGAGCGCCGGCTTTTTTTGTTGCGTACGCGGGTGGCATGTATCTCTGCGCAAATCATTTCACGACGCGGTCGATCTTCTGTTTCATGCGGCCGAGATGCTTGAAATCAAAGTAAACAAGCGTGGTTAAGCAGCTTTTAACGTTTCCCATTCATTATCCATGCAAAGCGTATCAGATTGGCAGCGACGGAGCTTGCCGACGCAACGGGATTTTGGAGTGAAATCCATGAAAAGAAGCTTATCCGGCATCTTCGCCGCATTCTTGATAGCGACAAATGCCTATTCTGCGGATCTCGCCCCTGCCGAGCCCATTCCGGAGCAGCCGCCGGAGGTGACCGTCAGCGAAGCGACCGGCTGGTATCTGCGCGGCGATGTCGGTTACGCCTTCACAGATCTCCGCGGCGCGCGCTATTTCCAAGGCAGCAACGCCACGGAGGTCGATTTCGACGACGCCGATCTCGATGACGCATGGACGGTTGGTGGCGGTGTCGGTTACCAGATCAACAGCTATCTGCGCACCGATCTGACTTTCGACTATCTCACCCAGGCGGATTTCAAGGGCTCGACATCCGGGCAGTGCGGCTTCCCGCTGGTGGATTGCACCTCGAGCGACCGCTCTTCGCTGACCGCCTATACGCTACTGGCCAACGCCTATGTTGATCTCGGCACCTACGGCTATGTGACGCCCTATGTCGGCGCCGGTATCGGCGGTTCTTACGTCAAGTGGAAAAACCTGCGCAACGTCGCCTGCGCCGACGACGGTAGCTTCTGCGACGATGAGGTGACCCATGGCGGCAAGGGCAACTGGCGCTTCACCTACGCGCTTATGGCCGGCGCCTCGATCGACGTGACCTGCAACATCAAGGCCGACGTCGGTTACCGCTATCTGCATATCGACGGCGGCAATATGTTCGGCTACGCCGATAATGGCGGCCCGGGCCGCGACAGGGGCCTCAACGCCCATGAAGCCCGCGTGGGCGCCCGCTACCTCTTCGGTGGCTGCGCTCAGCCGGTCGCCTACGAGCCGCCGGCAATCCCGCTGCAGCAGCCGGTCTACAAGTAGGCCGATCAACCATCGCATCAGAAAGCCGCCCTCGCGCCGGGCGGCTTTTTCATTTTTTCGCCACCCTGCCTGCGTCAAAATATCTACAGCTTGCGACACTTCGATCTTGACTATGACGCTTCCGATCCATACACACGGCGGCGGGACACCCTTCCCCAACGAAGGGCTTTCTATCTGAGAGGATAGCATCATGGCGAAGACCGCAAAGCCGGACATCCGTCCGCACAATACCCATTTTTCTTCTGGCCCCTGCTCGAAGCGCCCCGGTTGGTCGCTCGAAGCCCTTTCCGACGCGGCCCTCGGCCGTTCGCACCGCGCGAAGGTCGGCAAGGCCAAGCTCAAGCAGGCCATCGACCTTACCCGTGAAATTCTCGAAGTGCCTGCGGATTACCGCATCGGCATCGTGCCGGCTTCCGACACCGGCGCCGTCGAAATGGCGCTCTGGTCGCTGCTCGGCGAACGCGGCGTCGACATGCTCGCCTGGGAAAGCTTCGGCGCCGGCTGGGTCACCGATGTGGTCAAACAGCTGAAGCTCAAGGATGTGCGCAAGCTCGAAGCGGGCTACGGCGAGCTTCCCGATCTATCCGCCGTCGATTTCGACCGCGACGTCGTCTTCACCTGGAACGGCACGACCTCGGGCGTGCGCGTGCCGAATGCCGATTTCATTCCTGCCGACCGCAAGGGTCTGACGATCTGCGACGCCACCTCGGCCGCTTTTGCCCAGGAGCTTGATTTCGCCAAGCTCGATGTCGTCACCTTCTCCTGGCAGAAGGTGCTGGGCGGTGAGGGCGCCCATGGCGTCATCATTCTCTCGCCGCGGGCCGTCGAGCGTCTCATCACCTACACGCCGGCCTGGCCGCTGCCGAAGATTTTCCGCATGACCTCGGGCGGCAAGCTGACGGAAGGCATCTTCCAGGGCGAGACGATCAACACGCCGTCGATGCTCTGCGTCGAGGACTATATCGATGCGCTGCTCTGGGCCAAGGAGGTCGGCGGTCTCCAGACGCTGATTGCTCGTGCCGATGCCAATGCCAAGGTCATTCACGATTTCGTCGCGGCGAACGACTGGATCGCCAATCTCGCCGTCAAGGCGGAAACGGCCTCCAACACCTCCGTCTGCCTGAAGATCGTCGACAAGGACATCACCGCGCTCGACGACGACGGCCAGGCGAATTTCGCCAAGGGCCTCGTCGGCCTCCTGGAAAAAGAAGGTGTCGCTTATGACATCGGCCATTACCGCGACGCGCCATCCGGCCTGCGCATCTGGGCCGGCGCCACGATCGAAGCATCCGACATGCAGAAGCTGATGCCTTGGCTTTCCTGGGCTTTCGAAACGCAGAAGGCGCAGCTCGCTCAGGCCGCTGCCTGACGTGATCGCATCCGGCTCCGCCACTGGGCGGAGCCCCTGATTTCAATCATCGCTGAACACTTTTGAAGGAGGCCACAATGGCACCTCGCGTTCTCGTATCCGACGAATTGTCGGAAACCGCTGTCCAGATCTTCCGCGACCGTGGCGTCGAAGTCGATTTCGAGCCGCAGCTCGGTAAAGACAAAGATCGTCTGCTCGAAGTCATCGGCAAATATGACGGCCTTGCCATCCGCTCCGCCACCAAAGTGACGGAAAAGATCATCGCAGGGGCGACGAATCTCAAGGTCGTCGGCCGCGCCGGCATCGGCGTCGACAATGTCGATATCCCGGCCGCCTCGCGCCGCGGCATCATCGTCATGAACACGCCCTTCGGCAATTCCATCACCACGGCCGAACACGCAATCGCGCTGATGTTCGCCGTCGCCCGCCAGCTGCCTGCGGCCGATACCTCGACGCAGGCCGGCAAGTGGGAAAAGTCGAAATTCATGGGCGTCGAAATCACCGGCAAGACGCTCGGCGTCATCGGCGCCGGCAATATCGGCTCGATCGTCTGCTCCCGCGCCATCGGCTTGAAGATGCATGTCGTCGCCTACGACCCGTTCCTTTCCAAGGAGCGCGCCGAGGAGATGGGCGTCACCAAGGTCGAGCTGGACGAGCTTTTCGCCCGCGCCGATTTCATCACGCTGCATGTGCCGATGACCGACAAGACACGCGGCATCCTCAACAAGGAAGCGCTGGCCAAGACCAAGCCCGGCGTGCGCATCATCAACTGCGCCCGCGGCGGCCTGGTCGATGAGGCAGCCCTTGCCGAAGCCATCAAATCAGGCCACGTCGCCGGCGCTGCCTTCGACGTCTTCGAGGTCGAGCCCGCCAAGGAAAGCCCGCTCTTCGGCCTGCCGAACGTCGTCTGCACGCCGCATCTCGGCGCTTCGACGACCGAAGCGCAGGAAAACGTCGCCCTGCAGGTCGCCGAACAGATGTCGGATTACCTCGTCAACGGTGCCGTCTCCAATGCCATCAACATGCCGTCGATTACCGCGGAAGAGGCGCCGATCCTGAAGCCCTTCATCCGTCTCGCCGATGTTCTCGGCGCCTTCGTCGGCCAGGTCACCGAAGAGCCGATCAAGGAAATCGAAATCCTCTATGACGGCGTCACCGCCAACATGAACACGCGGGCGCTGACGAGCGCGGTGCTTGCCGGCCTCATCCGCCCGCAGGTCGCCGACGTCAACATGGTTTCGGCGCCGATCATGATCAAGGAAAAGGGCATCGTGCTTTCCGAGGTCAAGCGCGACAAGACGGGCGTCTTCGACGGTTACATCAAGCTGACGGTGACCACCGAAAGCATGACCCGTTCGGTCGCCGGCACGGTGTTTTCGGATGGCAAGCCGCGCTTCATCCAGATCAAGGGCATCAATCTCGATGCCGATGTCGGCTCGCATATGATCTACATCACCAATACCGACGTCCCCGGCATGATCGGCTTCATCGGTACGACGCTCGGCACTGCCGGCGTCAACATCGCCAACTTCCAGCTCGGCCGCGACAAGCAGGGTGGCGACGCCATTGCGCTGCTCTATGTCGACGGCGAGGTGGATGATGGCGTGCTCGCACAGCTGACGGCCCACCAGGCGATCCGCCAGGCGAAGCTGCTGACCTTCAACATCGACTAAAGCGCGTCGCGGCGCGACCTGCTCTGGTTTCCTCCTCCCAAGGAAAACATGGAAAACCCGGTGCCGGAAACGGCGCCGGGTTTTCTACGTTGGGGAATGATGATTTTCAGTGGTGCCGGCGTTTGCGGCGGACCATCTTGCCGAAGCGGGCTCTGTCGTCCTCGGCCTTCGTGCGGTGAAGGAAGGCGAGTCTGCTTCCGTCAAAACCCTGGAAGAACTCGTCCCAGGAGATCTCCTCCTGTGAGTCCGTCGAGAAATCGACGCGAACAGTTTCGCTATCCCTCGCATCCTTGATCCGGGCGGGATGACCGCCGCGCGCCTCGATCCAATCTCTGATCCTGCTGTAATCTGTCGTCGTGCCGAACCTGGCCATCAAACCCTCCGTAGCATTCGATTGCAACATTGATTACTTGCAACGCGTGATCGACGGAATAGTTCCATAGGGTGATAATTAATTGTCCGGCGATCTCGACTTGAGCTAGTTGATGCTCAAGCATTCGTTATTTTGAGTTAATTCATATGGGCTGAAATGGAGGATGATGTGAAACGCTATTCATTCTCGATAATCGGACTGGCGATCGTGTCTGTTGTCATCGCCAATCCAGGCATCGCATTCGCCTGCAACAAGCTGATCGGCACCTGAGCCGCCCCCCGCTTCAAGGCGTGACTTCGGCCGCGCCTTCCTTTGTGACGCGATTGCGAAACGATCGGCTCCCCTTGCGTCCTGCTGCAATCCTTTCTATATCGGTCGCTTACCCAGAAAGGCGGCCGATCCCGCCTGAGATCAGCAATCCGCCGCAATTGCAGCGCAAGGGCGGGTTATGAGCGCGCAGAATTTGGCACCACCGTTGAACACACTGGATTTTGATAAGAAGCCGGAAGAGACCCGCGTTGTCGTCGCCATGTCGGGCGGCGTCGATTCCTCCGTCGTGGCCGGCCTTCTCAAACAGCAGGGTTACGATGTGCTTGGCATCACGCTGCAGCTCTACGATCACGGCGCCGCTGTTCACCGTGCCGGCTCCTGCTGCGCCGGCCAGGATATCGACGACGCCCGCCGTGTCTGCGAAACGCTCGGCATTCCGCATTATGTGCTGGATTACGAGAAGCGCTTTCGCGAGACGGTGATCAACCCTTTCGCCGAAAGCTACGTGGCGGGCGAAACACCGATCCCTTGTGTTTCCTGCAACCAGACCGTCAAGTTTGCCGACCTTCTGGCAACGGCGAAGGAGCTCGGCGCCGACGCGCTGGCGACCGGTCACTATATCCGTTCGCGACCAAACCCCTCGTCTGAACATCCCGGCCGTCGCGCGCTATTCCGTCCGGCCGATGCCGACCGCGACCAGAGCTATTTCCTCTTCGCCACGACGCAGGAGCAGATCGACTATCTCCGCTTTCCCTTAGGCGGCCTGCCGAAGGCCGAGACCCGCCGGCTTGCCGAAGAAATGGGCCTCGCCGTTGCCAAAAAGGCCGACAGCCAGGACATCTGCTTCGTGCCGCAGGGCAAATATTCCGACATCATCACCAAACTGAAGCCGAATGCGGCGCTCGCCGGCGAAATCGTCCATCTCGACGGCCGCGTGCTCGGAACCCATGAAGGCATCCTGCATTTCACCATCGGCCAGCGCCGCGGCATCGGCATCGCCACCGGCGAGCCGCTCTACGTCGTCTATCTCGACGCCCGTTCGCGCCGCGTCATCGTCGGGCCGAAGGAGGCGCTGGAGACGCACCGCGTCTATTTGCGCGACGTCAACTGGCTGGGCGACGAGACGCTCGCGCAGGCTGCTTCCGGTGATGGCTTTGCCTGCTACGCCAAGGTCCGCTCGACGCGGGCACCGGCGCCTGCCATACTGCATGTCGATGCGACAGGCACCTATGTCGACCTGACCGTCGGCGAGGCGGGCATCGCGCCGGGGCAAGCCTGCGCGCTTTATTCGGCGCCCGGTGACGACGCCCGCGTCTTCGGTGGCGGTTTTATCGAACGCTCCGAACGCGAACCTTCGGCCGAAGCCTCGCTGAAGGCTCTGCTGGCCGGCCCCGTCGCCGCCTGAAACCCATCGGAAACGACGGGCGGCAAAGCTCAGCGTTTTTCTCCATCCTGCGCTTGACACAGAGCCGAAGCGCACCTTATAAGCCGCTCATCCCACGAGCCCGCAGCGCTTCGCGAGCAGGTATCGTTTGACCAGTGGCGGAGTAGCTCAGTAGGTCAGAGCAGAGGAATCATAATCCTTGTGTCGGGGGTTCAAATCCCTCCTCCGCTACCATCTCTTTGTCAAAGAATTTGTGATCCTTGCGGCTCGATATTGAGCGGCATTCACGCGGGCGCGGTAGCACATTTCCAGCTCCAAACGCTGCGGCAAGCGGACAAAACAGTTCAGCCTCAGGATTACGCTACGCCGAGAACAGTTATCTGTAGAGCGCTAACTGCAATAGCGGCATTTTCATCGCGTAGAGATGGGATGCGGCAGCGATAATAGCAGCCCATACGGCCAGTGAGAACATCACCGCCGCTAACTTAACCCCGACTGACTGCATCATTTCCTCCATCCGAGTATGATCGTGCTCCTCCGCACGATCGAAGGCTAGCAGGGTGGAGGTCGATCAGCTATCGCAAGAAATCGCTACCAGAAAAGCCGCTCGCTAAGCTGGGAAAGCCTTCGGGCACGACGCCTCCCCCATTCTCAAACGACAAAGTAAAAATTGTCGTATTGCGCGCCATAATAATCAGGCCCGCTCGTTTCGGTGATGACGGGTTCGGTGTCGAGTATGAGATAGTCGATCAGCCCATAGGCGCTGAGATCAATCACTTGCGGGTCATGAATGCTGTCGGCGGTCACGTTGACCGTGACCAAGAACACGGTATCGCCGTTCAGCCTGCCTTCGATCGTCAGAACGTTGTCATAGTCTGATGTACCGTTTGCTACGCTGAATTGCTCGATCTGAAAGGTGCCGCCATCTGCGGCCTGGATGGGCGTCCAGAATACGCCGCCCGAGAGATAGTGATTGCCATCAGCTTCCTTTTGTATCGTTGCATCATCGCCATCGTGCCAGGCGCCCCAATCGAAGCCCTTGTAGCCTGTGGGGAAATCGTGTTTGCCGACATCCTCGAAATTGACGAAGATGTCGCCGCGCTCCGGCAGGTCGACAGCGATATTGAGCAAGCCGAAGTCGGTAGCGCCTCTACCGTCCGAAATCTTGAAACTGAACTGGTCGAGGAGTTGATCTCCCGGGCCGAGCGCTGATACCACCGCATTGGAGGGATCGAGTTCATAGGTGTAATAGCCGTTGGAATAGACGGTCAGCGTGCCGTACTTTCCCTCGATCGTCGTCGTGGCCGGTCCATCCGGATTGGGCGGTTGCGGAATTCGCTGCCCGTTCACGAAGTTGAGACGCACAAGATCTCCGTCGGCATCCATGTAACTGGTGCTGTCCAGAATGTTGCCGTCAATCGGCTTGTCGACATCGAAAATAGGCTGGTATACGTCACCTGCGATCGGCTTGTGGTTTGCCATTTCCACCTCCCGTCTGAAGTATTGTTTGAATATGCAACCGTATCGGGTGCTTGGCAACGAAATTGACGGAGCGTCAGATCAATTCAGCTGTCAAATCCAACAGGCGCAATTTTTCTGCAGCTCAAATATCCAAGTAGAGGCGTCGGCTTCGACGTCTGCGAGCCGATGATGACGTGATCCCGACGATATACTGCATTGATTGCTTCAATGCAGGCCGCCCACTCCGAGCAAGCTTTCTACTGCTTCGTGATCCTTCGACAAGTCCGACGGCGTACCGGTCCAGGCCACCCTCCCGCGTTCGAGAATGATGACCCGATCGGCGAAATCGAGCGCGCTCTGAATGCGTTGTTCGACCAGAAGGATCGTCATGTCGCCTGATTTGGCGAGTTCTGTGAAGGCCGCCATCAGTTCCTCGCAGATCACGGGGGCCAAGCCCTCCAACGGTTCGTCGACCAACAGCACGGACGGGCGTCCGAGAATGCTGCGGGCTGTTGAAAGCATCTGCTGCTCGCCGCCGGAGAGCTGGTTGCCGAGGTTTCGGCGGCGCTCCTTCAGGCGCGGGAACATGGCATAGGCTTCCTCCAGCGCCGTCTTCGGCCGCGCCTTCAGACCGACGAAAAGGTTCTCTTCGACCGTCAGCGTCGGAAAGACGCAGCGCGTCTGAGGCACATAGCCGAGGCCCCTATGGGCGCGCATTGCGCTCGGTGCTGCGGTGACATCCGAACCACCGAGGTGGATCCGGCCTCGATACCGCCTGGTCTGGCCGGCAAGCGTTGCCAGCAGCGTGGTCTTACCCATACCGTTACGGCCGAGCACGGCAAGACGGGCGCCCGCCGGCACGGTGAAGGAGATGCCTTCGAGCACCCGCGTCGGCCCGTATCCGGCCGACAGGTTTTCAACCTCAAGCGACAGGGCTGGCATTGGCATAGCTCCCGAGATAGGCCTCGCGCACGCGGGCATCCTTGGTGACATCGGCCGGCAGGCCGTCGAAGATGATCGCGCCGGCCGCCAGCACGATGACGCGCTTGGCAAAACGGAAGACGAGGTCCATGTCGTGTTCGATCATCAGGACGGCGAGATCGGCGGGAAGGTCGGCCAGCGCCTGTTCGATGCGGCCGGTATCGCTTTGCGGCACGCCGGCCGCAGGCTCGTCGAGCAGCAGCACCTTCGGCCTCAGCGCCAGCGCCACGGCGATTTCGAGGAGCCGCTGCTGGCCATAGGCGATCTCGCTGACTCTGCGATGCATCAGCGAGGCCAGCCCGAGTTTACCCAGGAGATCGTCGACCTCCCCCATGACGTCGGGCATGGCGAGGAAATTCCCGAACATCTTGCGGGTCTTTCCGTCACGCTGAAGGACGGCGAGCCCCACATGTTCGGCGGGCGTCATATCCTGAAAAAGCCGCGTCACCTGAAAGGATCGGACGAGGCCGCGTTTGACCCTGCCGATCGCATCCACCTTCGTCACCGCCTCGCCGCCGAGGCGAACCTCGCCGGAATCGGGGGAGAGATTGCCGGTGACGAGGTTGACGAATGTGGTCTTGCCGGCGCCGTTCGGGCCGATCAGCGCGATGCGGTCGCCGGGCGCCATTGCCAGCGAGACATCATTGGTGACGGCAAGGCCGCCGAAGGCTTTCCTGAGATTGGTTACTTCGAAGACCGGGCTCATGCGCGCGTCTCCTTCCGGCGGCCGATGAAGGCGGCGGCCGTTCCGTAGAGGCCTTTCGGCGCAAACAGCACGACGGCGATCAGCAGGGCGCCGACCATGGTCAGCCAGTGAAAGGGATTGGCCGCCGAGACATAATCTTCGAAGAGCATGAAGATGACGGTGCCGGAGAGCGCGCCGAAGAGGGAGCCGGTGCCGCCGAGCACGAGCATGACAAGCGCTTCGGCCGATTGCGTGAACGACAGGCTGTCGAGCCCGACGACCTGGGTCGAGATCGCATTCACCGCGCCGCCGACGCCGGCAACGGCGCCTGAGATCACGTACATCTTGATGAGAGCGGCCTTCGGCGAGCCGCCCATGGCGCGGATGCGCAGCGGGTCTTGCCGGATACCGCGGCAGAGCATGCCGAAGGGTGAGCGAACCAGCAATCGCAGCAGCACGAAGACGATGACGAGCAGCGTCATTCCGAAGAAGAAGGCGGTGTGGCCGTAGAGATCGAATTCGAAAATGCCGAATATCGGATCCGGCGCGATGCCGGAAAGCCCGTCGCTGCCTCCCGTCCAGGCGGAGGCCTTGTTGGCAAATTCATGGAAGAGGTGGACGAGCGCAATCGACAGCACGAGCTGCGGCAGCCCATGCGCGCGCAGGATGATCGCGCCGCAGAGCAGCCCGGCAACCGCGCCCCCTGTTATGCCGGCAAGTATCATCAGCAGCGGATCGTTAATGCCGTAATGCGCCGACAGGATCCCGGCGGCATAGGCGCCGGAGCCGAACAGCGCGGCATGGCCGAGCGTTGCGACGCCGCAATAACCGGTCACGAGATCGAGCGACAGGACGAGCAGGGCGATCGTGATCATCCGCGTCAGAAGCGCCAGATTGTCGGGAAAGGCGAAATAGCCGATCGCGGCGATGGCTGTGATCACCGCTATTCCGAGAAGATCGGCATTCACTGCGCGCCGATGCCGGAGGCGTTCGGTTTCGTTGTTCATGACGAGCGTCATCCTATTTCATCCTTCCGGCAAGGCCGCGCGGGAAGACGCAGATGATGGCGATCACGGCGAGATAGAAGAAGAATTCCCCGAATTCCGGCATCAGATAGCGTCCCGTCGTATCGATGGCGCCAAGCAGCAGGCAGGCAATCAGCGCGCCCGGAATGGAGCCGGCGCCGCCGACGGAGACGACGACGAGGAAGGTCACCATATAGCGCAGCGCGTAGTAAGGTTCGACCGGCAGGAGTTCGGCGCCGACCACGCCGCCGAAGGCGGCAAGCCCGACGGCAACGGCAAAGCTCACCGCATAGATGATCTCGGTGCGCACGCCGAGTGCGGCAGCCATCGCCGCATCGTCGACGGAGGCGCGCAGCTTGACCCCGAAGCTCGTTCGCTCGATCGCGAACCACAGGGCGAGCGCAACGGCGAGACCGCAGAAGATGACGAAAAGCCGGTGCACGGGAATGGTGCGGAATCCGAGATCGGCCGATCCCTGCAAGGCGCCGGCAAGCGGTATCGTCTTCAGCGTCGGTCCCATCACGTAGTTCGCGATGCCGATGACGCAGAAAGTGATGCCGATTGTCATCAGCACCTGGGTCAGTTCAGGGGCGCCATAGATCCGGCGGTAGAGAAAACGCTCGAGCGGAATTGCGATGATGATCGTGACGACGACGGCCGCGACGACTGCGACAGCATAACTAAGACCGAGGTCACGGGCGGCATAGGAGGCGATGTAGCCTCCGATCATGGCGAAGGCGCCATGCGCCAGGTTGACGACACGCATCAGCCCCATGGTCACGGAAAGGCCGATCGAGATCACGAAGAGCGCCATGCCATAGGCAAAGGCGTCGACGGCGATGCTGAAGACTGTCTGCATGAAAATACCTTACTTCGATGCGGCGGGCGCGATGCGCGAGCCCGCCGCCGGTCCGGATGCCGCAATCTTACTTGGCCGCCGCGAGGCCCGGATCGCCCTGCTTCTCGAACGTCTGGATCTCCTTGTTGATGTAGGTCCCATCATCGGCCTTGACGACTTCGCGCAGATAGATGTTCTGGGTGATGTGCCGGCTTTCCGGATCGATCGAGACCGGGCCGCGCGGGCTCACCCAGGCAAGGCCCTTGACCGCGTCGACGGCCTTCTCTGCATCCTGCTTGCCACCCGTCGCCTCGATCATCTTGTAGATGACATACATGCCGTCATAGGCGCTGACGGCCGGGAAGGAGAGTTCAGCCTTGTTGCCGATCGCCTTGGCGGCAGCCTCGACAAAAGCCTTGTTCTCTGGCGAGTCGTGCGACACGGCATAGTGGAAGGTCGTCTGGATGCCGAGTGCGGCGTCGCCGAGCGCCGGCAGATCGGATTCCTGCGTCAGATCCCCCGGCGCGAAGAACTTGATTCCGGCGGCCTTCAAGCCATTCTCGTTATAGGCCTTGACGAAGCCGAGCGTCGTCGGGCCCGACGGCAAGAAGGCGAAGACGCCCTCGGCGCCGGAATCCTTGATGCGCTGCATGATCGGGCTGAAATCGTTGGTGGCAAGCGGCATGCGGATGGCCTCGACCACTTGGCCGCCGGCCTTTTCGAAGCCGGCCTTGAAGGCATTCTCGGCGTCGATGCCGGGGCCGTAATCGCTGACGACCGAGATCACCTTCTTGACGCCTGCGTCGAAAGCGACCTTGGCAATCGGCGTCGAGGTTTGCCACGTCGTAAAGGAGGTGCGCACCACGAGCGGGCTCTTGGTCACGATCGCCGAAGTGGCGGCGTTCATGATAATCATCGGCACGTTGCCCTGCTTCAGAATTGGCGTCACTGCCATGGCGTCGGGGGTGAAATAGAAGCCGGCGAGATACTGGACCTTTTCCTTGACGATCAGTTCCTGCGCCAGCGCCTTGGATTGGGCCGGGTCGGCCTGCGGCACGTCGCGGTAGACGATCTCGACCGCGTCGCTGCCGACCTTGTTGCCGTTGACAGCCATATAGGCTTCGATGCCGGCCTTGAAGTTCTTGCCCTGGAGCGCGAAGGGACCGGAGAACGGCCCGATGACGCCGACCTTGATCGTGTCGGCATAGGCGCTGGTGCCCATAACAATTGCCGCAGCGGCGGCCAGAAACAGCTTCCTCATTTTTCTCTCTCCCTTTTCGGCGTACTCCAGCGCCGTATTGAATTTCTGGTTAGCTTGTCATGCGAAATGGTGATGTAAAATGAAATAAATCCCCAAACACATGATTTGCCGGTTATGGTTCTGCGTGGTCATGACCACTCGTTGTTCGCTGCGTCTATGCGCGACTTTCATGCTCGATCTTCGTGTCAGAACGGCAATCCCACGTAGTTTTCCGCGAGCACCGTCGAGGCCGCACGGGAATGTGTGAGATAGTCGAGTTCGGCTTCCTGGATCTTCTGATCGAAATCGCCGGTATCGGGAAATCGGTGCATTATGGTCGTCATCCACCAGGAAAACCGCACGGCTTTCCATACGCGGGCGAGCGCCGTCTGCGAATAGGCGTCGATGCCGCTGTCGGAGCCTTCGCGGTAATGCTCGAGCAGCCCGCAGAACAGGTAATGGACATCGCTAGCTGCAAGGTTCAGCCCCTTGGCGCCGGTTGGCGGCACGATATGGGCGGCGTCGCCGACGAGAAAGAGCCGTCCGAAACGCATGGGCTCGGCGACGAAGGAGCGCAACGGAGCGATCGATTTTTCGAAGGATGGGGCGGTCGTCAATGCTTCGGCGTGATGGGCCGGCAGGCGCCGTCTCAACTCGTCCCAGAAGCGCTCGTCGCTCCAGTCTTCGATCTTCGCGTCAAGCGGGCACTGGATATAGTAGCGGCTGCGCGTGGCCGAGCGCATCGAACAGAGCGCGAAGCCCCTCGGGTGGTTGGCGTAGATCAGTTCATGGCTGACCGGCGCCACGTCGGCGAGTAGGCCGAACCAGCCGAAGGGATAGACCTTCTCGAAACTTCGGATCGCCCGTTCGGGAACGGCTCTGCGGCTTATTCCATGAAAGCCGTCGCAGCCGGCGATGAAATCGCAATCGATGCGGTGGCCGATACCATCCTTCGCATAGGTAACGAAGGGCGAGCCACGGTCGATATCATGCGGAGCCACATCGGCGGCATCATAGATCGAAAGGGCGCCACAAGCTTCCCGCCGCTCCATGAGATCGCGCGTCACCTCGGTTTGTCCGTAAACGGTCACGCGCCTGCCGCCGGTCAATTCGTGAAGATCGATGCGATGGTCGCGGCCGTCGAAGGCTAGCGAGAAGCCGTCATGCGGCAAGCCCTCGGCATGCAATCTTCTTCCAGCTTTGGCCTCGTCCAACAGCCCGACAGTGCCTTCCTCCAGCACGCCGGCGCGGACGCGGCCGAGGATATAGTTCTTGCTCACGCGGTCGAGGATGACGTTGTCAATTCCAGCTTCGGTCAGAAGCTGACCGAGCAGAAGGCCGGATGGCCCCGAACCGATGATGGCGACCTTAGTTCGCAAATGCTTCCTCCCTCGCATTTTTGCGTTTTGTCAGATTCTGCCGTGCCGCCATTGCCGCAACAATGGACATTCCGACCGAAAAATTGCACTTATCGAACATTGGCACAGGAGAGAGCCGATGAGCAGGCATATACCGACCTACGAGCTCTATGGCGAAAATACCGGGCGATCTCCGGAATTCTGGTTGCATTGCGAAACAATTCGCTCCCGCAGCAGCCTGCATCAATGGGAAATTCGGCTTCACCGCCACGAGAGCTTCTTTCAGATATTGTACATCGAAGCCGGTTCGGGCGATGCGATCTTCGGCAACAGGAACCACGCCATCTGCCCGCCTGCGATCATCACGGTTCCCCCTGGGCTCAATCACGGCTTTCGCTTCTCACGTGATATCGACGGCCTGGTGATCACTATATTGAGGTCCCATCTTAGCCACCCGCCAGGCGAGCGAAGCCAGCTGGGCGAGTGGCTGGCGATGCCGCTTCTGACGCCGCTCGCTCCCGATAACGCCGAGGCTGCCTATGTCATGCAGACGCTGAGGCGGCTCGGCGACGAATTCGAAAACCGCCGCGGTGGCCGCAACGAGGTGTTGGCTGCCTATGTCGGGCTGGCGTTGCGGCTGACGGCGCGGATTTCGCATGAAGGACATGCACAGGAGCTTCCGTCAAACGAGAACGAGCGGCGAATGGAGATGCTGGACGAACTGATCCAGCAGCATTTTCGATCGCACAGGCCGGCGTCCTTCTACGCCAGGGAACTCGGCATTTCGTCGACGCATCTCACCCGTATCGTTCGCTCCATGACGGGAAGCACCCCGCATGAGCTGATCGCCGGGAAATTGATCGAAGAGGCGAAGCGCCAGCTCGTCTTTACCATCGGCAGCGTTCAGGAGATCGGATTTCGCCTCGGCTTTGCTGATCCCGCCTATTTCTCGCGCTTCTTCCTGAAATATACGGGCGAAACGCCGCGGGTCTGGCGGATGAACGAAAAAGCTCGGCTTGAACGGGCATAGGGTCCGGCATTCGGTCATCCGACATCGCGTGCGTCAGTCGCAGATGTCTCACGCGGCCGGCCACATCCAGTTCCGCACCTCCGGCATGTCCTCGCCATGTTCCCTGACGTAATCATGATGTTCCGCGAGCTTGCCGCGGAAGGCGGCCAGCGCGTCCTTCGCCTTCTCCTTCAGGCCCGGCACGCGCTCGATGGCTTCGATGGCGAGATGGTAGCGGTCGAGTTCGTTAAGGACGGTCATGTCGAAAGGCGTGGTCGTCGTTCCCTCCTCGACGAAGCCGCGGACGTGGATGTTTTCGTGGTTGGCGCGCTTATAAGTCAGGCGGTGAATGAGATAGGGATAGCCGTGATAGGCGAAAATGACCGGCTTATCGGCGGTGAAGATCGCGTCGAAGGCCTCGTCGGCAAGGCCGTGCGGATGCTGGTCTCTGGATTGCAGCGCCAGGAGGTCGACGACATTGACGGTGCGGATCTTCAGCTCGGGAATGGCCTTGCGCAGAAGATCGACGGCGGCGAGCGTTTCCATCGTCGGGACATCGCCGGCGCAGGCCATGACGAGATCAGGCGAGATCGTGTCCTCCTCGTTGCTTGCCCAGTGCCAGATGCCGATGCCGGCCTCGCAATGTTTCACCGCCTCGTCCATCGACAGCCATTGCGGCTCCGGCTGCTTGCCAGCGACGATGACGTTGACGCGGTTATAGGTGCGCAGGCAATGATCGCCGACCCAGAGCAGGCTGTTGGCGTCCGGCGGCAGGTAGATGCGGACGATATCGGCCTTCTTGTTGGCGACGAGATCGACGAAACCAGGATCCTGATGGCTGAATCCGTTATGGTCCTGTCGCCAGACATGCGAGGTCAGCAGGTAGTTCAGCGATGATATCGGCTTTCGCCATTCGAGCTCGCGCGTCACCTTCAGCCATTTGGCGTGCTGGTTGAACATGGAATCGATGATGTGGATGAAGGCCTCGTAACAGGAAAAGAGGCCGTGCCGGCCAGTCAGGAGATAACCTTCCAGCCAACCCTGGCAGAGATGTTCGGAGAGCACCTCCATGACACGCCCATCGCGGGAGAGGTGGACATCATAGGGTTGGATGTCCTCCATCCAGACACGGTCGGTGACGTCGAAGACGCTGCCGAGGCGGTTCGATTCCGTCTCGTCGGGGCCGAAGATGCGGAAGTTTGCCGCCTTGGCGTTGAGCTTCATCGTGTCACGCAGGTAATGGCCAAGGATCTCCGTCGATTGGGCGACAACGCTGCCGCGCCTGCCGATGTCGACTGCATAATCCCGAATATCGGGCACGGCCAATTCCTTGCGCAGCAAGCCGCCATTGGCATGCGGATTGGCGCCCATGCGGCGTTTGCCAGCGGGGGCAAGGGCGCGCAGTTCCGGTTTCAGCCGGCCGTCGGCGCCGAACAGGTCTTCGGGATCATAGCCGCGCATCCAGTCCTCGAGAATCTTGCGGTGGTCGTCATTCCCGCGGCAGTTGGAGACCGGCACCTGGTGGGCTCGCCAGAAATCTTCCACCTTCTTGCCGTCGACCTCCTTTGGGCCTGTCCAACCCTTGGGGCTGCGCAGCACAATCATTGGCCAGCGCGGGCAGCCGGCTGTGCTCTTGCCGCTGCGGGCTTGCTCCTGGATCTCGCGGATGCGCTCGAAGACCCGGTCCAGCGTCGCAGCCATTTGTTGGTGCATGTCGCGCGGCTCATGGCCGGTGACGAAAAGCGGCTCGTAGCCGTAGCCTTCGAAGAGACGTCGGAGGTCGTCGTCACCCGCCCGGCCTAAAATGGTCGGATTGGCGATCTTATAGCCGTTCAGATGCAGGATCGGCAGAACGGCGCCGTCGCGGGCGGGATTGAGGAACTTGTTGGAATGCCAGCTGGCGGCGAGCGGCCCGGTTTCGGCCTCACCGTCGCCGACGATGCAGGCGACGGTGAGGTCGGGATTGTCGAAGGCGGCGCCATAGGCATGGACGAGGGCGTAGCCGAGTTCGCCGCCCTCATGGATCGACCCCGGTGTTTCCGGCGCCGCATGGCTCGGAATGCCGCCGGGAAAGGAAAATTGGCGGAAGAGTTTGCGCATCCCCTCGGCGTCTTCGGAAATATCGGGATAGATTTCGCTGTAGGTGCCTTCGAGATAGGTGTTGGCGACGATGCCCGGCCCGCCGTGACCGGGGCCGCATATGTAGATGATGTCGAGATCGCGGGCTCGGATGAGGCGGTTCAGATGCGCATAGATGAAGTTGAGGCCGGGCGTCGTGCCCCAGTGGCCGAGCAGACGGGGCTTGATGTGCTCTGACTTCAGCGGCTCGCGCAGCAGCGGATTGGCAAGCAGGTAGATCTGGCCGACCGAGAGATAGTTGGCGGCCCGCCAGTAGCGGTCGATCAGGGTGAGTTCAGCATCGGTCAGGGCGGCGGCGGTCGAGACATGCTTTTCCATTGGCTTCTCCCGTTCGAAAACACGTTCAACGTCAGTTCTAGCCGTTAGCGCCGGCGCGCCATTGATCTGGATCAGCGGGCGCGAAGAACGGACAGCGCTTCATCGGCGATCACCTGTTCTTCGTCCGTGGCAATGACATAGGCGACCATGCGGCTTTCCCTGGTGCTGATCGTTAAACCATTAGCTGCATTGGCCTTCTCGTCGATCGAAAGGCCAAGCCAGGACAGGTGTTTCGCCACGCCGGCGCGGATTTCCGGCTGATGCTCGCCTATCCCGGCGGTGAAGACGACGGCATCGAGGCCGCGGAGGGTTACCGCCATGCGGCCGATCTCGCCGGCAATGCGCAGTGTGAAAAGGTCGATCGCCTGGCGCGCTTCCGGCCGGCCGTCCTTCAACAGATCGCGCGTGTCGGCGCTGATGCCGGAGACGCCGAGCAGGCCTGAGCGGTGATAGAGCAAATCCTCGATCTCACCCAGGGACCGTTTTCTCTCTCCTGCCAAGTGCAGGATCACGCCGGGATCGAGGCAGCCCGGGCGTGTCGCCATCGGGATGCCGCCGAGGGTCGAAAAGCCCATGCTGCAATCGCGGCTGATGCCGTCTTCCATCGCACAGAGGCTGGCGCCGCTGCCGAGATGGGCGACCACAGCCCTTGCCGTATGCGGCGCCTTGCGAGCGAGTTCACTGGCGATGAACTTATAAGAAAGCCCGTGGAAGCCGTAACGCTTGATGCCCTCCTCATGCAAGGAACGGGGTATGGCGAGGCGGCGCACGAGATCGTCCTGCGTGGCATGGAAGGCCGTGTCGAAGGAGGCTGTCTGGACAAGATGCGGCTTCAGATGGCGGAGCGCGCGGATGAAGCGCAGCGCTTGCGGCTGGTGCAGGGGCGCGAGCGGGATCAGCGCTTCGATCCCATCGGTGGCGGCGTCATCAAGCGCGACGGCGCTCGTGAAGCGCTCGCCGCCATGGACGACGCGGTGGCCGGCTACGGCCGCCGCTGCCATATCGAAGTGATCGGCGAGACGCGTGAAGGTCTCGTCGATGACCCGGTGCAGATCGTCCGTCACCTCCGCCTTCAGCGGCATATCGAATGTCTGCGATCCCTTGGTCAGGACAAGCGAAAGCGGCTCGGCGCGGAGATCGATGACGCCCTTTCCTAGGTGTCGTGCATCGGCACCATCAATCGAGAAGACGCCGACCTTCACCGTCGATGAGCCGGCGTTGAATGTCAGGAGGAGGTCGGTGGATGACATGTCTTCAGAGACTCCGCACAGTCGTCACGATGACCGAACTTAGCGCCGAAACTCCCGCCGGAAAGGCATGGCCGCCCGAGCGCCACATGCTGACGGTGCGTGGCAGCCTTGGGGCAGTTTTGTCGAATTACGCGAGGGTCAGGCGGTTGACGCCAGATTGGCGTTGCGATCGCGGATGAAGATGCTCGCCTCGGCGGCGGGCATCGCCTTACCGAAAAGATAGCCCTGGCCGATGTCGCAGCCGAGCTGCAGCAGGAAGGCAAGCTGGCCATGCTCCTCGACACCTTCCGCAGTCGTCTTGATGTTGAGGCTTCTGCTGAGGCCAAGCATGGCGCGGACGATTTTTTCCTGCCGTTCGTCATCGCGATAGGTGGCGATGAAGCTCTTGTCGATCTTGATCTTGTCGAAGCGGTAGCGGGCGAGCTGGGCAAGGCTCGAATAGCCCGTGCCGAAATCGTCGAGAGCGATCTGGATGCCGGCCGCATGCAGCTCTTCGAGAATGATGGCGGCGATAGCGGGATCCTGGATCAGCGCGTTTTCGGTGATCTCAATCTCCAGGCGTTGCGGCGGCAGCCGGCTTGCTGAAAGGACCTTGAGGATGCGGGAGGCCAGCAGCCTGTCTTCCATCTGCACCGGCGACACGTTGAAGGACAAAGTGACATGAGCTGGCCAAGTGAGCGCATCGCCGCAGGCCTGCGCAAGGAGATCCTCGAACAGGGCGGTGATCATCCCGGTCTCCTCGGCAATGTCGATGAAAACAGGCGGCGAAATATTGATACCATCCTCGCCGACCCAGCGCGCGAGGGCTTCGAAACCGCAAAGCTGGCCAGTTTTCAAATCAATCAAAGGTTGATAGAAAGGCATGATCGCCTTGTCGGCGATTGCCGCGCGCAGCCTGCTTTCCAGAGAGGCGCGTTCCGTTACCTTGTCCTGCATCGAAGCTTCGAAGACGAGATAATTGTTAGGGCCGCGTGATTTGGCCTCATACATGGCCAGATCCGCACGGTGGGCGGCGTCTTCCAGCGGCTCGCTGCCCTCAAGCCAGCGATCGTAGCCGACGCTGGCGCCGACTTCGACGGCAAAGCCATCGATATGGATCGGCCGGGTGACGGCCTGGATCAGCAACTTGGCGAAACGCTCCTCGCGCTCTGCCGTCAGGGAAAAGGCGACGATGATGAATTCGTCACCGCCGAAGCGGTAAACGCAATCCGCGTTGCCAAGCGCGCAGATGCGTCTGGCAACTTCGACCAGCAACACGTCGCCGCCCTTGTGGCCGACGAGATCGTTGACTTTTTTGAAGCCGTCGAGGTCGACGGAGAAGATCGTGACGTTGTCGTCCCATTCCTCGATCTCGGCCTCGCCGCTTCTGACCGGCCGTGAGAGGATTTTGCGCTCGAAGGCGTAGCGGTTCGGCAGCTTGGTCAGATGGTCGTGGGTTGCCGTCCAATCGGCCTTAGCCTGTTCGGTGGCGCGCAGCTCCATTTCCTTGCGCAGGTCGGCGATGCGCAGCACCGAATAGATGAAGCTCATCGCGCCAGCGATGCCGAGAGCCAGAACGAGCTTATCCGCCCCGTACTCGCCGAAACTGGTCATGAAGGAGACGAGGCGGTCGTCGAAGTGCAGCACCGTGCCGAGGATCCAGAGGGTTACTCCGAAAACCACAACCGACACGCATTGCCTTCCGGCCCTGCTTCGAAAAAACGCAGGCATTATCGCATTCTCCATCTCCACCCTCTGCCGGACTATCACGAAAATCTGAAATGTTCGTTGAAACCATAAGGCGAATTGTTGGAGGTGGCAGCCCGTCCGTTGCGGTGCTGTCCGGACCTCGGCTGCGCTACGGCGTTTCGCTGGTGCTGCTTGGAAGATTAGAGGATGTCCGGATTCAAGACGAGGGGAGCCCCACGAAAGAACGAGGGCGAGCGTGCTGTCGCATCGCTCGCCCTGTCTCGCTCTTCAGGCGGTGACGATCAGCAGCGGAACGCTGACGACCAGACCGACCATAACTAAGGTGAGCGTCACGACCCTCATCAAGCGCAGGCGCCGCGTACGCTCCCCACTCCAATCATATGCCATAGCTTCCGTCTCCTTGGGACAAGGAAGTAGTCCCGGTCAGACCCGGTTCAATAGAGATGACGCGATTTGCTTGCGTAAGGCTGGATAGTATGAGGGATGTCTAATTCTCTAGAGGCGCAGCGACCAGCGCTGTCCATTGCTGGTCATCCGAACGACCACCAGCGGCTCGACATCGACGAGCCAGAACGAGGGGAGGGGAGCCTGAAGCACATGCGCAATCGCTGTTCTTATAATCGATGCGTGGGTGACGGCTATCACATGACCGCCGAGCGTGGATTGTTCATCCATCCAGCCGGCGACGCGCGTCCGCAGACCGAGAAAACTGTCGCCGCCATGTGGGGCGGCTTCCGGATCGCTCATCCAAGCCATGAGGTTCTCCGGCTCTTCGGTGCCGATTGCCGCAATCGGCCTGCCGGCCCAGCGGCCATTGTCGCAGTCGGCAAGCCGCTGTTCTATTTGAGCGTCGAGACCGAGGGCTGTAGCGGTCTGGCGGGCACGCAAAGCCGGGCTCGTGACGATCCGGTCGGCGCGAGGCAGGGCGGTCATCCGGCCGGCTTCTTCAGCGGCCTTGTCTTCCAGCGGCTCATCCAGCGGGAACAGGGCCTTGCGGCTCGCCGCCGTGGCGCCGTGACAGATCCAGGTGAGGCGGGTATTCACGGTTGTTCCGATCTTCGCAATATGGTGGGGACGACCCTTCGCCGGCGTCTCGAAGTTTCGTTGACAGTCTCTTCGGCGTCCAGATATAACCGTGCTGTTGCGGGTTTGGAAGCCGGTGGAAATCCGGCGCGGTCGCGCCACTGTGACCAGCGTTTCGAAGTTCTTTACGCTGGAAGTCAGACCCTGCCGCACAACACTCTTTCGACTGAACGCGTCATTCCGGAGGGATACATGTCTGACACCACTTTCGCGCCCGTTGCGGCACCGGCGCCAATCCCTGTAGGGGAAATCCTGCCCTGGGCGGTTTTCGGCGGCCTGCTGATGCTCATCGTTCTTTATTTCGTCGGCACCGAGGAAGGCGCGATGGCGCTGTTCAACGGCATGTATGTGCACGAATTCGTGCATGACGGCCGCCATCTGCTCGGCTTTCCCTGCCACTAAAGCGCATCGCGATCTTTCAGATTCGCTTTTCGCGCTTTAGGTCTTTGTTTACGCATGTCGTTATCGCAAAACCGCTGCACACTTTTGCGCGACATGCTTAGGGGGAATATTGACATGGTTGGAAAGCTTCTGCTTCGCGGCATGCTCGCGGGCCTGATTGCTGGTATCCTCGTTTTCGCTTTCGCCCATATCTTCGGCGAGCCGCTGGTCGATGCGGCAATCGCCTTCGAGGAGGCGAGCGCCCAGGCGGCGGGCGAAGCTGCCGAACCTGAAATCGTCAGCCGGGCCACGCAGGCTGGTCTCGGCCTTTTCACCGGCGTCATGGCCTACAGTATCGCCGTCGGCGGGCTCTTTTCGCTCGCCTTCGCCTTCGTACATGGCCGCTTCAGCAGCCTCTCGGCGCGCGGCACCTCGGCCGTTATCGCCATTGCCGCCTTCGTGGCAGTGGTGTTTGTTCCCGGAATCAAATATCCGGCCAACCCCCCGGCGGTCGGCAATCCCGAAACGATCGGCGTCAGGACCGAGCTGTTCTTCCTGATGATTGTCGTTTCGCTCGCCTCGCTGGTTGCCGCGGTCGCGCTGTCGCGCCGCCTTGGCGAGCGCTTCGGTCTCTGGAACGGCGCGATCATCGCCGGCATCGCCTATCTCGTCTTCATCGGCTTCGTGCTTTATCTGTTGCCGCCGATCAACGAGGTGCCCGAGAATTTCTCGGCGATGGTACTCTGGCGGTTCCGCACCACCTCGCTCGGCATGCATGCGATCCTTTGGGCAACGCTCGGTCTGGTTTTCGGAGCGCTGGCAGAAAGGGGTCTTGCCGCCAAGAGTGGACTGCGGCCGGCGTTCCGGTGATGCAGCATATTGGCAGGTTTGCTTTTCTCGGTCTCATCGCGAGCCTGTTGCCAATGTTTATCGGAAATGCTTTCGGCCATGGGAGCAGCTCTGGCGGCTCCGATACCGGGCTCGATATTCCGGCAATTTCCCACGGCGAGATGGCGATCATTTCGGAGTATCGCAGCAGCATCAGCATGCTGGCGTCACGGGCGGCCGATACGAACGAATCGTTCCGGCGTGTCCTGAACTACGCCGAAATCCAGTATTCCTATTGCCTCTGGGGTCGGATGCCCGGCAGCGTGACGGACGAGGAGAGCCCGTTCAACCAATGCGCCCATGCCTATCTCGCGGCGACGAAAGCCGTGCTGCTGGCGATGCGTGAGATGCCGCGGGAGGCAACCGCGGCGGGCGAAATCATATCGGCCATCGACGCCGAGATGGCGGGTCGCGGGCTTGCCTTCATTACCTGCCAGTTCAGCGGCGAGGCATTCAATACCGCCAATATCATCAAGCCGAGTTGGAGCAAGGTGCCGCTTCATCCTGCCAGCATGGCGTCCCTGACGGGGTTGGCCGCCATGTTGGGGCTTGCCATCCTGACGCTTCGCCGCTTCCTGCGGCCGAAGGCTCAGTCGTCGGAATAGCGCTGCTCGCGCCACGGATCGCCATACATATGGTAGCCGTTCTTTTCCCAGAAGCCTGCCTCGTCGGCGGCGAGCAACTCGATGCGGCGCAGCCATTTGGCGCTTTTCCAGAAATAAAGATGCGGCGCGACGAGGCGCATTGGGCCGCCGTGCTCCGGTGTCAGCGGCAGGCCGTCCCAGGAGGTCGCCAGGATCGCATCCTCGGCGGCGAAATCGGCGAGCGGCAGATTGGTGGTGTAGCCGTCATAGCTCGTCAGCATCACGTAGGCTGCTTCCGGTTTCGGCATGGCGCGATCGAGCAGATCCCGCGTCGAAACGCCTTTCCAGTTGTTGTCATAACGCGACCAAGTGGTGACGCAGTGAATGTCGCTCACCCCAGTGCTCTGCTCCATCGCCTGGAAATCGGCCCAGGTGAGGGTGAGAGGCGTTTCGACCAAACCACGCACTTCAAGCCGCCAGCTCTCGGTTGAAATGACCGGCTGCTGGCCGAGATCGAGCACCGGCCAATTCTTGACGAGGTGCTGGCCGGGCGGCAGGCGCTCGGTCTCGGGCCTGCTGATGCGCCCGGTCAGGAACTTGCCCTCTGACGCCCAGCGGCGCTTGGAGTTGGTGAGTTTGCTGTCGGCGGGCGTCTGGTCGTCGCTCATGAATGGGTTTCCTTGCGGTGCAGCAATAGGACATCCGTCCCTGCCGAGTGTCAAGTTCCGGTGAGCCCTTGGAAATCCTCGCTTGCCTCATTAAACTGAGCCGTCGGGCATGCCTTGCTGGGGAGTGAAGGCAGAAAGGGAGGAGCCGGATCTGTCTTCGAAATATCGTGCCATCGCGGCGCTGCTGCTGGTGCCGCTCGTCATCTTCGCCTTCTTCACCTATGGAAGCGCGATTGCGACGCGCGCCTATATGCAGGAGGCTTCCGCTCAGGCGGGAACGGCGCTGCGCCTCGCCGTCTCGGCGCTCAGCGGCCACCTCAACCGCTACGAGGCGCTGCCGGCGCTGATCGCCGATCACGACGATATCAAGGAACTGGTGAGCGCGCCCAACGATATGGCGCTGCGTGATGCGGCCAATCTCTATCTCAAGGAGATCAACGGGCTTTTAAAATCCTCCGACATCTATGTGGTGAAGCCGGACGGGGAGACGATCGCGGCGAGCAATTACGATGGACCGGGGAGCTTCGTCGGCCAGAATTTCAATTACCGGCCCTATTTCCAGGAGGCGATCGAAGGCCGGCAGGCGCGGTTTTACGCACTTGGCACCACATCGCTAAAGCGAGGATATTATTTTTCGGCTCCGATCAGGGTCGGTGCGGACATTCGCGGCGTCATCGTCTTCAAGGTCGATATCGACATGATCGAATCCTCCTGGAGCGGTGGCGAATACAAGATCTTCGTCTCCGATCCCGAGGGCATCATCTTCATGTCCGGCAGCCCGGAATGGCTCTATGGCGCGATCCTGCCGCTGACCGCCGATCGTATTGCCCGGACCGAGGCGTCGCGGCGATACGCCAATGCGAAGCTGACGGCGCTGCCGGTGACGCGCCATCGCTTCGAGCCGCATGATCTGATGACGCTTGCGAGTGATCGGGGCGCAAGCGAGTATCTGGTGCTGTCGCATTACATGCCGGCCGAGGACTGGACGGTGAATGTGCTGATGGAGACAAGCTCCATCCGCGCTCAGGCGCGCACCGCGCTTGTCGCCGTCTTTCTCATCCTTTGCATCGCCGGCCTTGCTGTCGCGGTCATTCGCCAGCGGCGGGCGCGACTTGCCGAGCGCATGCAGATGCAGGCCGAAGCGCGGGGTGAGCTCGAGCGGCGGGTGGAGGAGCGCACGGCAGATCTTGCCCGCGTCAACAGCCGCATCGAGGAGGAGATCGCCGAGCGGCGGTTGACCGAGCAGCAGCTTCGCCAGACCCAGGCCGATCTCATCCAGGCGGGCAAACTCGCTGGGCTCGGGCAGATGTCGGCTGCCCTTTCGCATGAATTCAATCAGCCGCTCGCCGCCGCCAAGACCTATACGGACAGTGCCTCGGTGCTGATCGATCGAGGCCGGACGGAGGAGGCGCGCGACAATATAAGGCGGATCGGCGGGTTGATCGACCGCATGGCCGCAATCAGCCGGCACCTGCGCAATTTTGCCCGCAAGCCCAACGAGAAGCTCGGGCCCGTTTCACTCGACGAGGCGATGCGCGATACACTCGAGATCATCGCCTGGCGGCTGAAGGCGGCGGACGCCGAGCTTCGGCTTGATCTCGGCACGCAGCCGCCGGTGGTGCGCGCCGGCTCGGTGCGGCTGCAGCAGGTGCTGGTGAATGTGATCTCCAACGCGGCCGATGCGGTGGAGGGGTTGGATGACAGGCGCATTGAGGTTTCGGCCTTCGAGGAGGCCGGCAAGGTGGTGCTGACGGTGCGCGATCACGGACCCGGCGTGTCGGCGGCGATCGCCGAGCGCATCTTCGATCCCTTCTTCACGACCAAGGGTGTCGGCAAGGGGCTCGGCTTGGGGCTTTCGATCTCCTACAACATCGTCAAGGATTTCGGTGGCAGCCTGACGGCTGCCAATCATTCCGAAGGGGGCGCGGTGTTCCGCATCGAGCTGCAATCGGCGGCAGGGCTGATTCCGGAGGCGGCTGAATGAATGATGCGAAGATCCTGCTCGTCGACGACGAGGAAGAATTGCGCCGCTCGACGGCGCAGGCGCTGGAACTCTCCGGCTTCAGCGTCGAGACCTTTTCGAGCGGCGAACATGTGCTGGAGCTGATTGGCTACAGTTTTCCCGGCGTCGTCGTCAGCGATATCCGAATGCCCGGCATTGATGGCATGACTTTGATGCAGAAGATCCGTGAGATCGATCAGGAGGTGCCCGTGATCCTCGTCACCGGCCACGGCGATGTACAGCTCGCGGTCAAGGCGATGCGCGAAGGCGCCTATGATTTCATCGAGAAGCCGTTCACGCCTGAAATGCTCGCCGGCGTCATTCGCCGAGCGATGGAGCGGCGCGGGCTGGTGCTCGAAAACCGACTGCTGAAGGCGGTTGCCGGCAAACGCGACGACATCGAGGCGCGGCTGCCGGGGCGCACGCAGGTGATGGTGGATCTGCGCTATCGCATCCGCGCGATCGGCGCCAGCGATGCCGATACGCTGATCGTCGGCGATACCGGGGCGGGCAAGGAGGTCGTGGCCCGCGCACTTCACGATATCAGTGCCCGGGCGAGCCGGCCGTTCATTGCGATCAATTGCGCCGCGCTGCCGGCGAACCTCATCGAAAGCGAGCTCTTCGGCCATGAGGCCGGCGCCTTTCCCGGCGCCGTCAGGCCGCGTTACGGCAAGTTCGAACATGGCCGCGGCGGCACCATCCTGCTCGACGAGATCGGCTCTATGCCCTTCGACCTGCAGGCGAAGTTCCTGCGGGTGCTGCAGGAGCGGGTGATCTCCAGGCTCGGATCGAACGAGGTCGTGCCGCTCGACGTGCGCTTCATCGCGACGAGCAAAGTAGACCTAGAGGCGGAGGTAGCCGCTGGCCGCTTTCGCGCCGATCTGTTTTACCGACTGAACGTCGCGACGCTGCATGTGCCGTCGCTGTCGCAGCGGCGGGCGGACATTCCGCTGCTTTTTCTGCAGTTGGTGCGGGAAGCGGCCGCCCGCTACGGCCGCGACGAGGTGGCCGTGCCGCCGGAGGTGATCTCCGACATCGCCCAGCGCGACTGGCCCGGCAATGTGCGTGAGTTGAGGAATGCCGCCGACCGTCTGGTCCTGGGTCTCGACAATGGCGGACGGCATACCGAGGAGGCAATCGGACTTGCAGAGCGGGTCGCCGAATTCGAGCGAGGGATTATCGCCAGCGCGCTCGTGGCGCATGGCGGCAGCCTCAGGCCTGTTTATGAATCCCTCGGCATCTCCCGCAAGACCCTTTACGAAAAGATGCAGAAATACGGCCTCGACAAGCGGATGCTGACTACCGAAAGCTGATCCTCGTTTGCGTCGTGCATTCTCCGGGACAATGGTGCTCCAGCCCCGGAACGTTGCGCGTTGGGTGGAAATCCACCCATCGCCTATGCCGTTTGTTTCCAAATCGACCCATGCTGCATTGCACCGCCGCAGAATCATCTTGCGGAAGCGACGGTAACGATTGCGGCGCGATTTCTCTCGGCGGCAAATAGGTCATCCCCGGCGGAGGATGTGTCGGCGGGGCGGCTGTTTCATCAGGGAGGAAACGATGAAAATCCTGAAGGCCGTGCTCGGCCTGACCGCGGCTGCCGCGGTCTCTCTTCTCGCCGGCGTCGCTTCGGCGCAGACCTACCCCGAACGCACCATCACCATGGTCGTCCCCTTTGCGGCGGGCGGCCCCACCGACACCGTTGCGCGCCTTGTGGCGGAATCCATGTCGAAGGATCTCGGCCAGCAGATCGTCGTTGAAAATGTCGGCGGCGCCGGCGGCACGCTCGGCGCCGGCCGGGTGGCGAGCGCCGATCCCGATGGTTACACCATCCTGCTGCACCATATCGGCATGGCGACCAGCGCCACGCTCTATCGCAAGCTCGCCTACGACACGCTCGGCGCCTTCGAATATGTCGGACTCGTCACCGAGGTGCCGATGACGATCGTCGCACGCAAGGATTTCGAGCCGAGCGATCTCAAGGGACTGATCGACTACGTCAAGGCCAACAAGGACAAGGTGACGGTCGCCAATGCCGGCATCGGTGCGGCTTCGCATCTCTGCGGCATGATGTTCATGAGCGCCATCCAGACGCCACTCACGACCGTACCCTATAAAGGAACCGGCCCTGCGATGACGGATCTGCTCGGCGGCCAGGTCGATATCATGTGCGACCAGACCACCAACACGACGAAACAGATTAAGGGCGGCACGATCAAGGCCTATGCGGTGACCTCGCCGAAGCGTCTCGAGGTGTTGAAGGATGTACCGACGGCTGTCGAAGCCGGCCTGCCGGGCTTCGAAGTGGGCATATGGCACGGCATCTACACACCGAAGGGTACGCCAGCCGCGATCAACGAGCGCCTGTCCAAGTCGCTGCAGCTGGCGCTGAAGGATCCGAATGTCAGCGCCCGCTTCGCCGAACTCGGCACGGCGCCGTCTTCCGATGCAGATGCAACGCCTGCTGCGTTGAAAGCCAAGCTCGAAAGCGAGATAGCCCGCTGGAAGCCGGTGATCGAGGCTGCCGGGGAATATGCGGACTAGTGAGGGATGTGCCAGGAATAGCCCCTCATCCTAACCCTCTCCCCTAAACGGGGAGAGGGGACGTGCCATGCGAGACGTGGCGGGGGACGGAGAGGCTGCGGCATGTTCCCTTCTCCCCGCGAGCGGGGAGAAGGTGCCCGCAGACGGATGAGGGGCCATTGCGGCAGTGACGGCATCACGAGAACCATCTCCAACTTCAGGAGACACCATGAAATCTATCAGTCTCGATAGCACCAATGCGATCTGCGGTGCACTTTTCGTCGCGATCGGCGCTTTCTTTGCCTATCAGTCGGTCGGGCTCGACCTCGGCACGGCATTGCGCATGGGCCCCGGCTATTTTCCGTTTATCCTTGCCTGCGCGCTGATACTTCTCGGCGCGATCATCTTCATTCAGGCGCTGCGTGTGGAGGGGGAGCCGGTCGATCCCTTCGCCTGGCGCGGTATGCTCTTCATTCTGCCGGCTCCCGTCTTCTTCGGATTGACGGTGCGCGGGCTCGGATTTGCGCCGGCGCTGTTCTTCACCGCCTTTATCGCCTGCTTTGCGTCGCGCAAGATGAATCTGGTGTTCGCGGTCATCCTGTCGCTGCTGCTGACGGTCTTTTCGGTCGCCGTCTTCAGCTATGGGCTCGGACTGCCGTTCGAGCGTTTCGGCCCCTGGGTCCGGTTCTAGGAGGCGGCGATGGATCTTTTCAGCAATCTCGCGCTCGGCTTTGCCACGGCGGCAACCCTCGATAATCTCCTCTTCTGCCTGATTGGCGTGCTGCTCGGCACGCTGATCGGCGTACTGCCCGGTATCGGCGCCACGGCGACGATCGCCATGCTTTTGCCGATCACCTTCCAGCTCGAGCCGGTCTCCTCACTCATCATGCTCGCCGGCATCTACTACGGCGCGCAATATGGCGGCTCGACAACGGCGATCCTCATCAACATGCCGGGCGAATCCTCCTCGGCCGTCACCGCGATCGACGGCTATCAGATGGCGCGCAAGGGCAGGGCGGGGGCGGCGCTGGCGATTGCCGCGCTCGGCTCGTTCTTCGCCGGTACGGTCTCGACCTTCCTCGTTGCGGTCTTCGCGCCGCCGCTGACCGACATCGCGCTGCAATTCGGATCGGCTGAATATTTCTCGCTGATGATCGTCGGCCTCGTTTCCTCGATCGCGCTGGCGCATGGCTCGGTCGTCAAGGCGCTGGCGATGGTGGCGCTCGGGCTGCTGCTCGGCCTCGTCGGCACCGATATCTATACCGGCACGCCGCGTTTTACGCTCGGCATCCGTGAATATGCGGACGGGCTGAATTTCGTCGCGCTCGCCGTCGGCGTCTTCGGCGTCGCTGAAATCCTGCGTAATCTCGAGGGAGAGTCGACAAGAACGGTGCTGATGGCCAAGGTATCGGGCCTCTTGCCTTCGCGCCAGGAATTCAAGGAGATGATCGCGCCCATCATTCGCGGCACCGCCATCGGCTCGGCACTCGGCATCCTGCCGGGTGGCGGGGCGATCCTCGCTTCCTTCGCCTCTTATACGGTGGAAAAGCGCTTGTCGAAGACGCCGAAGGAATTTGGCCAGGGCGCGGTTGCCGGCGTCGCAGGGCCGGAATCGGCCAATAATGCCGGAGCGCAGACCTCATTCATTCCGTTGCTGACGCTTGGCATTCCGGCCAATCCGGTGATGGCGCTGATGATCGGCGCCATGATCATCCAGGGCATCGTGCCAGGCCCGAACGTCGCCACCGAGCAGCCGGCGCTGTTCTGGGGCATCATCGCCTCGATGTGGATCGGCAATCTGATGCTCGTCATCCTCAACCTGCCGCTGATCGGGCTTTGGGTGAAGCTGTTGACGGTGCCTTATTACGTACTCTTCCCCATCATCATGGCCTTCTGCTCGATCGGGGTCTACAGCGTCAATTCCAACGTTTACGACCTCTATGCCGTCGCCTTCTTCGGCCTCATCGGCTATGTGCTGGCCAAGCTGCGCTGCGAACCGGCGCCGCTGCTGCTCGGCTTCGTGCTCGGCCCGCTGCTGGAGGAGAATCTCAGGCGCGCCATGATCCTGTCGCGCGGCGACCCCAGTACCTTCATCACTCGGCCGATCAGCGCCACGCTTCTGGCAATCGCGGTCGCCGTGCTCATCGTCGTCTTCCTGCCGAGCGTCAGGAAGAAGCGCGAGGAGGTATTCGTCGAAGAAGCTTGAGGGTTGAACTCGCCAGCTGTTTGATGAAAAACGAATGATCTGACGCGGGCGCCGTTCGGGCGCCCGTTTCACATGAAGGGATATCCAGCCCATGAGTATTCCTGCCCGGATCAACGACGATCTGCCGTTCCTCACCGCCTTGCGCCGCGATCTGCACGCCCATCCGGAACTCGGTTTCGAGGAAGAGCGCACCGCCGGTATCGCCGCGAAGCTTCTCGAGGAGGCCGGCATCGCCGTGCATCGCGGGCTCGCCGGCACCGGCATCGTCGGCACGCTGCAGGTCGGCAATGGCACGCGCAGGATCGGGCTGAGAGCCGATATGGATGCGCTCGCCATGCCTGAAATGGCGGAGCGGCCCTATAGATCGACAGTGCCCGGAAAGATGCATGCCTGCGGCCATGACGGCCATACGGCAATGCTGCTCGGCGCCGCGCGGTATCTGGCGGCGACGCGGAATTTTTCCGGTACCGTGCATTTTCTCTTCCAGCCGGCCGAAGAAGGCCGCGGCGGGGCGAAGCGTATGGTCGAGGAGGGGCTCTTCCGGCTTTTTCCCTGCGATGCCGTCTATGGCCTGCACAATATGCCGGGGCTTGCGGTCGACGAGATCGCCGTGGTCGAGGGACCGCAGCTCGCCTCCTCCGACAGCTGGCGCATCACCTTTCGCGGCGTCGGCACGCACGGCGCCAAGCCGCATCTCGGCCGTGATCCGATCACGGCAGCCGGTACTTTCCTATCATCGCTGCAGACGATCGTCGGCCGCGTGGTCGACCCGCTGCAGCCCGCGGTCGTCAGCGCCTGCTTTCTGCAGGCCGGCGATGCCAAGGCGTTGAACGTCATTCCCGATATTGTGGAGATCGGCGGAACGGCACGGGCCTATTCGCCTGAGGTGCGCGACCAGCTGGAGACCGAGATCGCCCGGTTGGCGAGTGGGACGGCTGCGATGTACGGCGTATCGGCCGACTATCGTTTTGAGCGGCGGATACCGCCTGTCGTCAATGATGCGGATGCGACATCACGGGCGCTTGCCGCCGCCGGCATCGTCTTTGGTGAAAAAGTGCGGAGGAGTTTTCCGCCATCGACGGCCGGAGATGACTTTGCCTTCTTCGCGCAGAACGCGCCGGGCTGTTATGTCTGGCTGGGCAATGGACCGGCGGTTGACGGTGCGCTGCACCACAACACGGCTTATGATTTCAACGATGAGGCGCTTGGATACGGGGCGGCTTACTGGGTGGCGCTGGTGGAGGGGGAGTTGAAGGTTTAAGCGATGTCCATTGCTCCGTTTTCGCTGTCTTGCGGCGCTGCGGCAGTCACGCACGACTTTTTGGAAGTGAGGCGTCGTTCCACACTAGTTGACGGGCCAGACAAATAGCAGCGCCGGCACGCTGACGAGAATAATCAACGCCGACAGCGGCAAGCCGAGCCGCGGATAATCGGAAAACTTGTAACCGCCAGGACCGAAGACGAGCGTGTTGCACTGATGGCCGACAGGCGTGAGGAAGTCGCAACCCGCGCCAATGGCCACCGCCATCAGGAAGGCTTCCGGTTTGAAGCCTAGACCCGTTGCGAAGCCTGCGGCGATCGGTGCCATGACAAGGACCGTTGCAGCGTTGTTGAGGAAGGGAGTAACGGCCATGGCGGTCACCAAGATCAGGCCGAGCGCACCCCATGCCGGCAGATTCATCGCCGCCCCACTCAGCCAGCCGGCAATCAGATCGCTGCCGCCGGAGGTGCGCAACGAATCCGAGACGGGAATAAGGGCTGCGAGCATTACGAGGATCGGACCATCAACCGATCTATAGACATCCGCGAGTGGAACAGCTCGGAAAACGACCATGCCCAGGGCGGCTGCGAAGAAGGCCACCGGAACCGGCGCGAGGCCGGCCGCGGTCGTTGCCATCGCGAGCGCCAGGATAAGAAGCGGAATGAAGGCACGGCGGCGGGTGCCAAGCAGCACCTCGCGCTGTGCGAGTGGCAGCAGGCCGAAATCCTGCAGAAGGGCAGTCAGGCTTTTCCGGTTGCCTTGCAGAAGGAGCACATCACCGGTGCTGATGGTCAAGTTTCCAAGACGTTCCTTGAGGCGTTCATTGCGCCGGCTAATCGCCAAAAGGTTGACGCCGCGCGTGTAGGAAAGCGCCAATTCTTTGGCCGAAAGGCCAGCGAGGGATGATTCCTGACTAACGATTGCCTCAAGCGAAATGATGTCTGCTTCCGGATGGCCGCCTTCCGCCAGAGGCTTGCCGGAAAGCTTCAATTTCCCCTGGGATACAATGCGGTCCATCGCTGCCGATGGACCTTCCAGCATGATAATATCCTCAGTGCGAAGCGTGAGATCAGGGAATGCAGCCATTCGGGTACCACCCCGTAGCACAGCCGTGGCTATGACCTCACCATCACCGAGCTTCAGGAGATCGCTCAGCGCCTGCTCAACCAGAGTTGACTGGTCTGTGATCGCGACTTCGCTGGTGTAATTCTTGATTTCGATTGCATCTTCAATCGAGCTGTTCTGCTTGGTGCGGCTTGGCACCAGCCAGTGGAAGAACAAGAGGAAGGTGATGCCAACAATCGTGAGAACACCACCTGTCGGCGTGAAGTCAAACATGGTGAAGGAGGTCCCCGTCATCTCCTCCCGCAATCGTGAAACGACGATGTTGGGCGAGGTGCCAATCTGCGTCATCAATCCGCCAAGTAAAGCGGCAAACGACATCGGCATCAGGTATTTTGAAGGAGAGGCGCCGGATTTTTTCGCGAACTTGAAGGCGACCGGCATCATGATCGCAAGCGCGCCGATATTTTTAATGAAAGCAGAAAGCATCGCCACGGCAATCATCAATAGCGCAAGCTGCGTGTAGAACGTATCCAGGTTCGGGAAAAATCTCTTGATTGCCGAATCCACAATGCCTGACCGCGCTACGCCTGCGCTGACGACCAGTGCGCTGCCAACGATAATGACGATGTCATCCGAAAATCCGGAAAACGCTTTTTCCGGCGGCACAATGCCGGTCGCGACTGCCAATACAAGCGCACAACACGCGACAACATCATAGCGGAAGCGATCCCATATAAAGACCGCCATCATGAGCCCGATGACAGAAAAGGCGATTATCTGTTGTGTTGTCATGCGGCCCTGGGAAGAGGCTGGGATGTTGCGAACAGCCGAGCTGAAAATGATATTCAGAAACGCTGTAACGTCTGTGCAAGTTCCTCGGAACCAACTCCGGGGCCTGAACCTCTGGATCTGCGGAGATACTCTCGGTTTTACGAGAAAAACTCAACCTCCGATAAGGTTCTCCCCGGCGGCACCTCACCCATTTTGGTGATGGAACTAAACTGCTTAGCCGTGGTTCGGCGAGCTTTCACGGTTTCGAAGCATAAGGGAAATCCTTTGAACGAGCTGCATCACGAATTCCAGCTACGAAGAGATTTTCTGCCGAGAGCCGAGGAGGACCAGTGGCCTCAACCTGAGCCTGCGGCATTGTCGGTGCACAGTCCACCGGACCTGCAAAGATCGCTGTCGCCCCGCCCATTAGTGGTTGATCTTGACGGCACCCTGGTCCGATCCGACTTGCTAATTGAGGCGGCCTTCTCGGAGCTTAGCCGTCGGCCCCATTCGATCGTCGATTTCATCAGGTCGCTTTCCGCCGGAAAGGCCTGTCTGAAGCACCGCCTGTCTCAGCCGGCGGATTTCGATCCATCCATCCTTCCCTATGACGCGGAAGTGCTGAAGGTCATCAAGACCGCACGGGAGGAGGGGCGTTCGGTTTATCTCGCTTCTGCAACCCACGAGCGCCTGGTTTGCGCGGTTGCAGACCACCTCGGCCTCTTCACCGGCTGGTTTGCAACAAGCGAGACGATGAATTGTGTCGCCGAGCTAAAGGCGGCAAAACTCGTCGCCGCCTTCGGAGAGGGTGGCTTCGACTATATCGGCAACGACTCGGCCGACTTGGCAGTCTGGCGCCACGCCGCAAAGTCTTATGCCATAAGGACATCGGCGGCAGTTGCGCGAGCGCTTTCGTACCAATGCGAGAACGTCGAGCATCTGAGCCACGACAAACCGACATGGCGGACTTGGGCGCGTTCGTTGCGAGTGCATCAATACGTCAAGAACGCGTTGGTATTTGTCCCGCTGCTGACAAATCAACTCTTTGAGCTCCATAGCCTTGCGAATGCCTGCTTGGCTTTGGTGGCTTTTTCGCTCTGTGCCTCGGGCGTTTATCTCCTGAACGACTTGGTCGATCTGCAGGACGACCGCCGCCATAAAACCAAATGCCGCAGACCCCTTGCCTGTGGCGAGATACCGCTGTCGCGCGCCGTTCTGGCAATCCCGATCCTGCTTTTGCTGGCGCTAACGGTCGCCGCCATGGTTTCATCGGTCTTTGTGCTCGTGCTGGCGGGATATTTCGCCTTGACCACCGCCTATTCTTTCTTCCTCAAGCGGAAGATGATCCTGGACGTGGTGGCTCTCGCCTCCCTTTACACCACACGGGTGATCGGCGGCGCTGCCGCCGTCTCGGTGTGGCCATCTCCCTGGCTGCTTGCCTTCATGATGAGCTGGTTTCTCTCGCTCGCTTTGGTGAAGCGATACACCGAGCTCATTTCGCGACGCGCCGCGCACCTACCGGACTCCAGAAACCGCGATTACAGGAAGGCGGATATCGGTATGGTGGGTGCCCTGGCAGCTGGAGCAGGAATGAACGCGCTGACGTTATTTGCCCTCTATGCCGCAAGCGACAGTGCCCAAGACATCTACACTAGGCCAGCTATGCTGTGGTTGGCCGGGCCGATCCTTGCCTGCTGGATTGCCCGCATCCTCATGCTCGCCCATCGGGGGCAGATGCATGACGATCCAGTCGTCTTCGCGATGAAGGACAAGGTCAGCCTTGCCACGCTCGGCGTTGCCGGCGCACTTGTCATCGCCGCGATGTGAGGTGGTCGCATGGGTCGTCAGTGTTCAGAGCGAAGCACTTCTGCCAGCCTCGCAACCCGCTACCTCGCCTTTGCCATGCTCTCCACGGCCGCCAATTTCGCGGTCCAGGCTAGTGTCATGCAGCTGGCCCCGTCGCCGAGCCTCATGCCATCTATGCTCGCAGGGACTGCTGCCGGCTTCGGCTTGAAATACGTCCTCGACAAAAGATGGATCTTCTTCGACGGCTACACGTCATACGGCGACGAGATGCTCAAGGTGGCGCTTTACGGCCTGTTCAGTGTTCTGACGACGCTCATATTCTGGGGGTTTGAAATTGCTTTTTGGACGGTCTGGAAGACGGACCTCGCAAAATACACCGGCGGAGCGCTCGGCTTGGCGATCGGCTACATCTCCAAATACGCATTGGACCGGAAATTCGTCTTCAAACCAGAGGAGGCGTGACAAACTCATGGAGGGCTGGGGACGCTATCCGCACCATGAGAGCGAGACGATCGACTGCCGGCTGCCGGAAGCGCTTGCAGGCACCGTGGCGGCTCGCGTGGGACTGATCGGGCGCGGAAATGGGCGCTCGTATGGTGACGCGGCGATCGGCGAACACTCCACCTTAATGTGCCGTGGGCTGAGCCGGATTCGGAGCTTCGATCCCACCAATGCGACGCTGACCGTGGAAGGGGGCGTAATGCTCTCGGACATTCTGCGCTCGTTTGTCCCGAGAGGCTATTTTCCGCCTGTGGTACCGGGCACCAAATTTGTCACAGTCGGCGGGATGATCGCCTCTGACGTGCACGGCAAGAACCATCATCGCGACGGCGGGTTCGGTGACCATGTCAGCGAGCTCAAGCTGGTGGTCGCCGGCGGAGAGATCCTCACCTGTAGCCGCACGCGCAACCCTGAGCTTTTCTTCGCGACGGTCGGTGGCATGGGCATGACCGGGATTATCGCGGAAGCGACCTTCCGCTTGAGACCGATCGAATCCGGCTGGATCGCGCAAAAGACGATCGTCACGAAAAACCTTGGCGAGGCGTTGAAGGCGCTGCAGCAGACCGAGGATGCCACTTATTCGGTTGCCTGGATCGATTGCCTTTTGCAAGGCGCTTCCCTTGGACGCTCGCTGATTTTCGCCGGCGAACACGCGTCGCTGGACGAGGTCGGCGGCATGCCGAAGGCCGATCGTTTTGCAGCGGAAAACGCGGGGAGGTTTTCACTGCCATTCGATCTGCCGCAATGGGTGCTCAACAAAACAAGCGTAGCAGCCTTCAACGAGCTTTATTTCAGGGCGGGAGCGCGAAAGGCGGCCAAGACGTCGCTGGTTCACTGGGATAAATACTTCTTTCCATTGGACGGTATCCTTGAATGGAACCGGCTTTATGGCAGGAGGGGCTTTCTGCAGCATCAGTGCGTGATTCCTGCCGAGGATGCGCTGGCAGTCCTGAGTGGCATTCTCGAGCGCTTTGCGCGCTCGGGAAAAGGCTCCTTTCTTGCCGTTCTGAAGAAGCTGGGGCGCGGGAGCGGGCTGCTGTCCTTTCCTGCCCCGGGCTACACGCTCGCACTCGACCTTCCCGTCACGCAGGAAGTGTTCCGGCTGCTCGACGAAATCGACGAGCTGGTTGTCAAGGCAGGGGGGCGGCTCTATCTCGCCAAGGATGCACGACAGTCACGTCACACATTCGAGGCCGGTTACCCTCGGCTGGCTGCGTTCAAAGAGCTACGCAAAATAACGGGCGCCGATCGTCACTTTAATTCCCGCTTGGCAAAGAGGCTCGGCATATGACGGGGATCTGCAAGACATTGCTCCTGATAGGCGGGACGTCGGATATCGGTCGCGCGACGGCGCTGATCTATGCGGAGGCCGGATGGAATGTGCTTCTCACCGGACGAAAGCTCTCCGCCGTACAGCGCGAGGCCGACGACATCAGCGCGCGGACCGGCGCTAATGTCCTGGTTCACGAACTCGATATCCTCGCCACGAGCCAGTTCGAAGATTTTGTGGGCGTCGTTTCGCCTCTGCCCGACACGGTGGTCTGCGTTGTCGGCGAACTGGGCGAGCAGTCTCGCGCAGAACGGCAGCTCGAGCACGCCGCCATGATCATGCGGACGAACTTCGAAGGACCAGCTTTGCTTCTTGGCCTTCTGGCAGAACGTTTTGCGGCAAGGGGATCAGGTACCATCGTCGGCATAAGCTCCGTCGCCGGAGATCGCGGACGCGCGTCCAACTATGTCTATGGCGCCGCAAAAGCCGGGTTGACCGCCTACTTGTCTGGCCTGAGAAGCCGGCTGTCCGGGTCCGGCGTGCGCGTGCTCACCGTGAAGCCGGGTTTCGTTCGGACACGCATGACGCATGGCATGAAGCTGCCGCCGCTTCTCACAGCCGAACCTCGGGAGGTCGCGCAGAAGATCTTTACTGTCGCGGAGGGAGGCAGAGGCGGGGACGTCGTCTATGTCAGACGCATATGGCGGCCGCTCATGACGGCGATCCGGTTAATCCCGGAACCGATCTTCAAGAGGTTGCGGCTGTGACGGAACCGGGCAATCACGCCGCTTACGCGGCCATCGGAACGAGCGCAGGTGCCAGCAAGCGACCGGCGGCGAGGATACGGCGGTTGCCGTCGGCCGAAGGCGCAATCATTCTAACAGCATTGGCCTGCGCAGCCATGCTTGCCTTGCCCGGGAGGACCATCAACGCCGCCTTTATCAATGACGTGCTGGTCTTTATCGACGGTGCGCACCGCATCACGTTCGGTCAGGTGCCGAATCGCGATTTCCACACCGCGCTCGGGCCACTCGTCTTTTATCTTCCGGCGGCTGGATATCAACTGACCGGGAATTTCGGCGCTGCCATACCCGTCGGAATGGCTATTGTTGTCGTCGCCTTCATCCCGGCGATGATCCGCATTCTCGTGTCCCGCCTCAGCCCGTCATTGGCGGCCGCGCTCGGCATATTCCTCATTCTCATCCTCGCGGCGCCGATCAATCTCGGCAGTTCCATCTGGTATCCATCCTTCGCGATGTTTTACAACCGCATCGGTTGGGTCGCGCTTGGCCTGCTGCTGGTGATGTATCTGACGCCGCAGCCCGCGCGCGGGCGAAGCGATGCCGCCGATACTCTTGCCGCCGTCTTTCTTCTGCTCGTCTCATTCTACACCAAGGCGACCTACGGGCTTGCTGGAACCGCCTTTCTCGTGATCATCCTATTGGATCGGCAGCAGCGCCGCTGGGTCGTGACCGCCCTGCTGCTGACGGGGCTGGCCATGATCGCCATCGAGTTCTTCTGGGGCGCAACCGCTCAGCACATTGAGGATCTGCGGGCGGCGGCGCGTGTCAGCGGCGGCCATGACCTCGGCAGCATCCTGAAGAACCTACGTGAGAACCTTTCCGACCTCGTCGTATTTACGACCTTCGCTTTGATCGCCATCTGGCAAACCCGCAGCTTCCGAGATTTTCTCTTCTCCGGGTTCTGCGTAGGCGCCGGCTTGGCGATCATCAACCAGAACGCCCACAGCTGGGGCATCATCACGCTCTACTGCGGTGCAGTCGTTCTGGCGCAGAAAACCGCGTGGCTTCAGCAAGGCGATGAAGGGAGAAGGGCGGGAGGTTTGGCTCTTGCTGCCACGGCTCTGCCGCTGCTTGCGACCTTATTCCTGTTGCCGCCGATCGTACACCACGCCGCAGCTCTCATTCTGCATACATCGCTTGCGGCTGAGAAAGCTGGGCAATCTCTCGGGCTGCCGCGCTTCGACGATGTTCGGGAGATCGATCCGCCCGGCGGCGAGCCTGACTTCATAAGGCGTTATCTCGACGACATCATCACCGGGGGAAGTCTGCTGCAGGCATTGCCGGTACCGCCGGAGCGCGTTTTCGTGCTTGATTTCGCCAATCCTTTTTCAGCGGGGCTCGGCATTCGTCCGCCTACCGGTGACTCCGCATGGTTTCACTGGAACCGCAATATCAACGAGAAAGCCTACATCCCACCGGAAGTGCTCTTTGCGGATGTAAAGTTCGTCATGGTGCCAAAAACAGGAATCAACAGCCTGCCGCTGCAGGCGCTGTACGGCCCGTTTCTTTCGGCTCGGTTCGAGGTCGTCCAGAAGACATCCGAGTGGACGATCTATCAGTGGCGCCAGGCGAAGACGCAAAGTGAGGTGCAGTGACTGAGACGGAAAGGTCGGTGGAAACGGCAGACGCCGCATCGCCCCTGGCGTCACGGTTGAGCCGGTCGTGGGTTGTCATCGTCGGCATGGGTTTCGTTCTCGCCGCCCTTCTCGCTTTGCCTGGCCGAACGGCGACGACCAAGTACGTCAACGATCTCTTCGTTTTCCTGGATGGTGCTCATCGCATCGTGCGTGGCCAGGTGCCGAATGTGGATTTCCATTCATCGCTCGGGCCGCTGACATTTTATATTCCCGCTGCCGGCTATGGCTTGTCGGACAATCTGGGCGGCGCGATGCCGTCTGGAATGGCGATAGTGGTCCTCCTGCTTACAGCCATTGCCGCGGAAATCGTGAGCGGCCGGATGCATAAGGCGTTCGGACTCCCGCTTGCGCTCTTCCTGCTCCTGATAGTTGCGGCTCCCGCGAATCCGGGCGAGCGGATAGGGGAGCTAACTTTTGCCATGTTCTACAACCGGATTGGATGGGCGTCGCTCGGCTTTTTGTTGGTGATGTATCTGCCTCGATTGCCGGCCGCCGGGAGTCGCAAAGCAGTCGATGCGGCATGCGCCAGTTTCCTTGTGTTGCTGATGCTCTACACCAAAATGACCTATGGGGTCGTAGGGCTTGGCTTCCTATTGTTCATGCTTTTCGATCGTCGCCAGATCGGTTGGGTGAGGTTGGCGCTGGGGATGATCGCCTTCAGCGTCATCGCGATTGAAATCGTCTGGCGCGGCGGGTTCAACTACCTTGCTGACCTTGGCCTTTCAGCAAAGAACAGCGGCGGCGTTCTGACGTTGACCGCACTCGGTCATTTGGTACGGAACAATCTCGCCGACCTTCTTGTCTATCTGACAGTCGTGCTCATCGTTCTCAACCTGACGGCGAGCTATCGGCATCTGCTCTTCGTTGCCTTCTGCGGCACGACCGGAATCCTCTTGATTGGGCAGAATTTCCAGACCGTCGGTATTCTGACTCTGGGTGCAAGCGCCGCCATCATCACGGAAAGCCTCTTTCGCGCCAAGCCGCTCTCCCGATTCAGGAAAGCGCGGTTCGCGCTGCCGCTACTCGTGGGGTTCCTGCTATTGCCCGCCACCGTCGGCAACGCTGCATCATTCGCAATTCACGCCTATTACGCTGCCGGCGCCCGAGGCAAAGCGATCCCGCTGCCGGCGTTTTCCGAGATCAGGCTCGTTGAGATGTGGAGCGCCGGCCAATACGAATATTTTGAGGAATACAACAGGACACTGGTGGACGCTTCGACCATCCTGTCGCAACTCATGTCTGGTGACGAGCGCGTCGCGGTTCTCGATTTCGTCAATCCCTTCTCCGCCGGCCTGGGGCTGACGCCGCCCGCGGGCGACAGCGTCTGGTATCATTGGGGGCGAACTCTTGGGCCGTATGATCATCTGGCCGCGGAAGAGATGTTCGCCGACGTCGATCTTATCCTCGATCCGAAATGGCCGATCGAGATCTGGACGGGCAACGGGCTGCGCGATCTTTATGCCCACTATATCGCCCGCCACTATGCGCTGGTGCGGGAGACGGCCGATTGGCGCATTTACCGCAGAAAGGCTTCCAGAGCCGGCGCAGCCTGTTTTTTCACCTCCGCGGCGATCAGGCCGATGAGCATCAGCACGAGCGCCCAGGCGTAACGGATCCTGCCGGCAGCTGGTTCAAACGGAAAGCCCCGAAGTAACCGAGTATGACGGGGACCGGGATCACCAGCGCTGCTGCCGCCAGCCATGCCCACGAGCGCTGCCAATGGTGAAACAGCACGGGTCGGAGGAAGAGCGTGTAGTGGATCCGTCCGAGCGGCGAAGCCAGCGAGATGCCAACAGCACGAAGCCACTCACTGCGACGCCCGCCAGGAACAGGAATGCCGAAATTAGTGGATTTTGGCGCCAAATGCTCCAGTTCTTTGCGCTCGCCGCGGCCTCGTCATCAGCATGTCGCGGAGTGGCCCTGCTGCGTCCTCGCGATCCGATTGCTCCGTCTGTCTTTGACGCTTGCTAACTCTCCCTTGATGCGGATGTCCCGGCCGGTCTGCAGCAGCGAGGCCGGGCGGCCATCCCGACTTACGACAGCTTCCTGATGGTGCTGTAAATGATGTTACGGTTGGCACCGAACCAGACTGTCTTCTCAACGGTGTTTTCCGCCGCACTACTATTGGCAATACGCCACATGTCGGCCTCGGAACGCTGGAGGAGCTCCCAGTTCATGTAGGATTCCATGTATCCGTCATCCGCCATCTCATCGGAGAAGTTGGCAAATAGAAAGACGCCGCCCGGTTTCAGCATTTCCATGCAAATCTGAGTGAGCCGAATTGCTACTTTATCGGCGAGGTAATCGTACAGCCCTGCTGCGTAGATCAGATCGAAGGTGCCAAGCTGATGTTTGCGCGCGAGCAAACCGCGCACCGATCCATCGATAGGCTCGACAGAAGTCCCATGGAATTGGCTCGCGATCGAACCAATGCTTTGCGGATCCTGATCAAGAGCAACCCAGCGCTTAAGGCGGCCTTCTGCAAGCGCCTTTGATGCCTCCGCTTCGCGAAGGTGACCCGCGGCGATGGCCAGAACTTCGGCGTCCGACCCCCTTCGCGCGGCGGTGTCATCAACGTAGCGGGTCAGAATGTCGCGACGTTCCCTGACCGCTACCGGGCCGGGCGCATTGATCGTGTATTCAAAGATATCCAGGCCGAGAAGCGTGGATCTGGCAACTTCTTCGGCGACCGCCGGATGCCCATAAATAAAGTCTATAAGACTGGCGTCACCGGAATAGCCGCGAGGTTTTTCAAAGGACCAACGAGTGAACGGGCACTGCTGCAGAATCTTTGCCGAGGGATGGGCCTGAATGAATGGGATGAGCTTTTGCCATACAGCAGCACCGAATTTTTGGCGGACGTCATGAAGCTGACCGATCAACCACCTGACTGCACCAGGCAGGTCTTTCCCGGCGCTGAACCGCTGCATTGCAATGTTGATGAGAATCGCAAACTCGGCCTCTGCCGTCCGCAGGAGGTCCGTTTCATTATGGTGGTGAGGTGAGGGGAACTTATTGCTGACTGACTGCGGTGTAATCAAGCTTTGGCCATCAAGAGAAAAGAGGGGCTGAGCCACGGAAACCTCATTGGGGATAATGATTTAAACATTGAGTAAAATCTTCATCATACTCATGAAGGTCAAGCGTCAAGGTTGGAGCGCAGTCGAAATGCACGTTTTAATTTTAGAAAATATTAGTGAACCCGACAGATACTCTGCCCGCCGGAAGCTCGGTGCAGCGTTATCGGTTGATGTGGAGTCTGCGGGGGGCTATCCAGCGTTAGCTAGCAGTCTGCGTAGGGCAATGCTGCATTATTTTGGGTGGCAGGGGCATGATGCACGTGTTAGCCGAGACCGCAGTCGCCACCATAGGGCCGACGCTATCGTCAGAACAGTTGCGTCGCCTTTACAAGAAGAAGAGCGAGAGCGGCCGAAAGACCGCTACGCGCAACGGCCTCTGGATAGCGGTGGCTGCTTACCTTGCATACTCTTTCACTGACTACCTTTTTATTGGCGATGTCGTCCGGTACACGATCGCCGGCCGATTGGCGGTTGGCGTCGGTGCGATATGCATGCTGGAGTTCTTGCTCTACCGCAAAGCAAAGGCCGATACGGTCGATATGGCGGCGGCGACGTCCGTGCTAGCGGCTTATTTAGTCTGGCTTCTGACGGCACAGATGACCACGGTCAGAGACGCCTTCTCATATTATATGGTTTTTGGCTCGATCTTCATGATGAGCGTCAACTTGTTCTTCAGTTTCCGGTTTCCACTAGCTCTTGCGGCCTCCGTAACGAACATGCTCATCTTCATCGGCGCGCTCTATCTATTCGCGCCTATGTTGCTTCTTTACAAGCTGATCCTCGGTGCGTTCTGCATTTCCTGCTTTGTTTTTACGTCTTACGTAAACCTTCAACTCAACAGAGAACGCTATAAAGTTTTCCTGAATGCTCTTGAAGCGAGTTTGCAGCAAGCCGCCGCCGAGGAAAGGGGCAAGGCGCTTTTGCATCTCTCAAACACCGACTCGCTGACCGGCCTGGAAAATCGCCGGGCGATCGACCAACGGCTGCGTGATTATTGGCAACGCTGGCAGGACCAGAGGGCGCCCTTTGCCGTGCTGCTCATCGATGTCGATTATTTCAAACATTACAACGACTGCTATGGCCATCAAGACGGCGACCGGTGCCTTGTCGCTGTCTCGCAGCTTCTCCAAAGTGTGGCCTCGTCCTGGGACTCGATCATCGGACGATACGGGGGTGAGGAATTCATCCTCATCACACCAATGCTGAATTCGGAAAGAGCGACCGAACTCGCAGAAGCGATTTGTGCTGCCGTTCGAGAACTGGCTTGGCCACACGAGCACAGGCGAGACGGGACCACCGTCATCACTGTGAGTGTCGGCGTGTCCTATACCAGGGGTGAAACCAAGCAGGTCGACAAGGTCATTCATGAAGCTGATCGCGCGCTTTATGCCGCCAAGGCATCGGGTCGCAACACCCTCGTGGTTTTCGATCCCGAAGACCCGCAGAGGAGCGATGACAGCGAGGATATAGCCGCGACCTTGAAAATCGCGATTGAACACGGCCTTGTCTCCCTCGTCTATCAGCCAATTCGCAACATTCAGACAGGCAAGACGGACGGCGTTGAAGCTTTGATGCGTTTGAGGATGTTGGACGGGACGCAGGTGTCACCTGCTATGTTTATTCCTGTTGCGGAAAGGACAGGTTCGATCGTTGAACTCGGCCGGTGGGCAATTCGCACCGTTTGCCGAGACCTGTTGGCGACCGGCTTGGTGCAAGTTGCCAGCGTCAACGTTTCGCCGATTGAGCTCAAGATGCCGGGTTTCGCCAGCTATGTCGCCGCGACGCTGGCAGAATTCGGCGTGACGGGGGCTCGGCTTGCTTTCGAAATTACCGAAGGCGTTGAGCTGGAAATCGACCAGACCGTGGTTCGTTGCATCAGCGACCTGAGGAGGTTGGGCGCTCAAGTCTGGCTGGACGACTTCGGCACAGGCTTCGCCGGGCTCTCGTGGCTTCGCCTGATCGAATTCGACACCGTCAAGATCGATCGATCCTTCCTCCATGATTGCCATACGGAAAAAGGCAAGAGGATGTTGCTTGACATCATCAGCCTGCTGCGCAATCGCGGCGTGAGGATACTCATTGAAGGCGTTGAGACCATTGAACATCAGCGGCTGATGCAGCAGTACGGAATCAACCAGATCCAGGGATATTACATCGGACGGCCCGCGCCGGCAGCCCAGCTTGAATCTGATAACGTGCTGCCTTTCGGCCTGGTCAGGACTCATTGATTCCAAACGTCCATTTCGGAATGGGCAATGAGTTTTGTTGGTCACGGCGGCAGGCGCCCGTAGGCGGATTGCACGGCACTCCCGCTCGCTTTTGATCCGTGCGTCCCTGCCTAGAAAATTTCCAGCACCGGATCTTCCAGCACCTTCCCCGTCACCACATCCGCAATCCCCCGGTCCGTCTGATGCGGGCCGGCATTGCAGGCGAGTGTCGCGCCGAAGCAGGCCTTGAAGACGCGGTAAGGTGGCTTCCAATCGACGATCTTGCCCATGGCCTTACGGATGTCTGCAAAGGCTGAGGCGGTGTCCTTCAGTGAGGCGTCGGTGACGAGGCCGGAGAGCGGCAGCGGCAGGATCGCTTCGATTTGGCCGTCCTTGGCGACCGCCATGCCGCCGCCGGCTGTTATGACAGCGTTTGCGGCGAGCGCCATGTCGGCTGCATTGCCGCCGAAGACGGTGAGGTTGTGGCTATCATGCGAGACGGTGGTGCAGAAGGCGCCGCGCCATTCGCCCCAGCCGCTGAGGAAACCGTTGCGCGGGTTGCCACCGGCCTTTCCGTGGCGATGGGCGACGGCGATCATGGCGCCGCCGACAGGCGGCACGACGAAGCCGTCCCGGATATCCGTTTCCGCCTCTCCCCATTGAGTGAAGCGTGGGCGGTCGATGGTGGCGACGCGGGCGCGCTTGCCTTTCGCGGGGATGCGGAAATCGTCGTCGGTCAGCAGCGGCAGCTTCACGGACTTGATCAGCGGCGCCGTATCGAGCGGCTGAACGGTCGCCTCCATGCTGCCGTTGCGGGCGACGACGCGGCCATCTGATATGACGAGGCGTGCTCGGAATTCCGTGAGATCCTCGAAGAGAACGAGGTCGGCGCGGCGGCCGGAGGCGACAAGGCCGAGATCGGAACGCTTCAGCCGCTCAGCGGCGTTGAAGGTCGCGGCGCGCAGTGCCCATTCCGGTTTCATGCCATAGCGCACCAGGCGGCGGGCGACATCATCGAGGCCGCCGCTTTGGTAGAGTTCATCGGGAAAGACGTCGTCGGTGCAGAGCGTAATGGTTGGCGGCAGATGGCCGAGGCCGTTCAGCACCTCGACGAATTCCTGCAAGAGATGGTCGTGAGAGCCACGCAGTTCGATCGTCAGACCGGCGGAAAGTTTGGCGCTAAGATCGGCGCCGGAGGTGAGTTCGTGGTCCGACGTGACGCCCGCTGCCATGAAGGCGTTGAGGTCCGCGCCGGTGAGGCCGCGGGCATGGCCACAGACGAGCTTGCCGGAGGCAAGGCCTGAGTTGACGATGGCGCTCATGCGCGGATCGCCGTCGATGACGCCGCGCATGTTCATGACTTCGGCAACGCCGCCGACAGCAGGAGAACGCAGCATCTCGGCGACGACGGCGGCATCGAAATCGGCGCCGGCGAGTTCCAGGCCCGGCGCAGACGGCACGCAGGAGGGGGCGAGCAGGATCATGCGCAGCGGCAGAGCACGTGCCGCCTCGATTGCCCAGCGCACGCCGTCGAGGCCGTGGACGTTGCCGAATTCATGCGGATCCCACACGACCGTGGTGACACCGCGCGGCAGCACGGCGCTTGCATATTCGGCGGGTGTTACCATCGAGCTTTCGACGTGCATGTGCGTATCGATCAGGCCCGGCGTCAGGATGCCGCCAGTCGCATCGATGATTTCGACCGCGTCCATGCGGCTCGCCGGGGCATGGACGCTGGCGATGAGCGCGCCGACGAGGCCGATATCAGCCTCGCGGATCAGGCCCGTCACCGTATCGAGCAGGCGACCGCCGGTGATCAGCATATCGAACGGGGCGTCGCCGCGGGCGGCGGCAACGGCGCGGGCGCGCAAGGCTGGATCGTTGAGATCGAAAGGTTCCTGACGAGCAATGACGTTCATCTGCGGGCCTCATTGATCAGGGCGGCGAGAATGATGGTACGCGCCTTCTCAACGTCGATATCGGCGGCGAATTGGGCGTTGAAGGTCGCATGCGTGGCGCGGGTCTCGACGACGGTGCGGCCACGGGTGAGGGCGCCCTGCAGTTCGACGTCGATGCGCGCGGGGCGGAAGCTGACGATATCGGGGGCGACGAAGGCCACGGCGGCGGAGGGATCGTAAATTGCCATGCCGGGACGGCCGCGACTGGTGCCGATGCTTATATAGCCGGCGAACATGTCGCCGATCAGTTCGGCATTTGCGCCACCGGCACTGAGTACCGGCTCGACATCCTCGGGCCTTGCCAGCACTTTGCGGCAGAGGTCGAGATCGATCATGCGCAGCGGCAGGCCATGGGCGATAACGATCGCCAGCGCCTCGGGATCGGCGAGCGCGTTGAACTCGGCGGAGGCCGTATGGTTGCCCGATGTGACGCCGCCGCCCATCCAGACGAGTTCGGTGATACATGCGGCAAGATCGGGGCGTGCGAGCGCCACGGCGGCGATATTGGTCAGGGGGCCGAGAGCCAGGATGCGGTGTGGTCCGTTGCCCTCGAGCCAGCGGCAGAGCGCGGAGAAGGCGTCGCTCTCGGCAAGGGCGGCGGCTTTCGGTAGGCTCTTGCCGGATGTCGGAATGCCGGTTTCGCCGAGGATCGCCTGGGCGGTTTCGAGTTTGCCGAGAACGGGTGCAGCACGCCCGGTATGGACGGGGAACGTCCAGTCGAAGGCGCCGGCGGCGCCGGCTGCATTCATCCTCACCTGCGGCAGCGGCGTGTTGCCGAAGACCAGCGAGACGCCGTCGATCTGATATTTCGACTGCGCCACAACCAGAATGGCGGCGATGTCGTCGAAGCCCATGTCGGTATCGATCCACACACCCATGATGTCACCCGAAGCGCTTGAGGTTGGCCGCGCCGGCGACCGGCAGATCGAAGGCGAGCGCACTGCCGATCTCGTGCGGCGGCAGGCTCGCGTCGATTTCAGCCTTGATAGGCCCAAGCGGCGTATGAAGGAGGTATTCGCGTGTGTTGCCGGCGAAAGACGTGCCGTGCACTTTGCCCTGGAACGGACCGGAGCCGAGGGTCACCGTACGCGGGCGCCAAGCCAGGCCGGCCGCAGCTTGGGGCGGCGGATCGGAGAGTGCTGCGGGGCCGTGCGGCGTCACAAGCTTTCCGTCTTTCAGAGCGAAGACATTTTCGAAGCCGACGAAATCGGCGACGAAGGCGGAGGCGGGATTGTTATAGATCTCCTCCGGCGTGCCGATCTGTTCGATGCTGCCGTTCAGCATGACGACGATGCGGTCGGCGAGCGCCAAGGCCTCGACCTGGTCGTGAGTGACGAAGATCATGGTGACGCCGGTCTCCTTCTGCACGCGCTGCAATTCAGCGCGCATTTCGAGGCGAAGCCGGGCGTCGAGATTGGAGAGCGGTTCGTCAAGCAGCAGGACCTTCGGCTCCATCACCATGGATCGCGCCAGTGCGACACGCTGCTGCTGGCCGCCGGAGAGTTCGGCGGGCTTGCGGCCGGCGAAAGTGGTGAGGCCGACGGATTTCAGGCCGGCGCCGACGCGGGCATCGAGATCCGCGCCCGAAACGCCTTTGAGGCGCAGGCCGAAGGCGACGTTCTCGTAGACCGTCAGATGCGGGAACAGCGCGTATGACTGGAAGACGAGGCCGACGGCGCGCTTGTTGGCGGAGACGCCGGTTATATCGGCGCCGTCGAGGCCGATGCGACCGGATGCGGGCTTCAGCAGGCCGGCAATGGCGCGCATCGCTGTCGTCTTGCCACAGCCGGAGGGGCCGAGAAGGGCGACGAGCTCGCCCTTGGCGATCGCAAGGTCGAGATCTCTCACGGCGACCGTGTCACCATAGCGAAGCGTCAGCTTGTCGAGTTGGAGATAGGCATCAAACATAACGCGAGAATCCCAGGAAGCGTTCGGCGAGGAAGACGATGCCGATCGAGAGGAAAGCGAGAAGGGCGGAGAGCGCCGCGATGGAAGGATCGTAGGTGGTTTCCATATAGCCCAGCATATCGATCGGCAGGGTTCGGACACCCGGGCCGGAAAGGAAGAGCGAGACCGGCACCTGATTGAAACTGGTGACGAAGCCGAGGATGAAGGCGGCCAGGATGCCGCCGCGGATATTCGGCATGACCACGCGGAAAAAGGCACCGAGCCTGGAGGAGCCGAGCAGGACGGCTGCCTCCTCGATATCCGAGCGCAGATTATCGAGGCTCGCCGACACGACGCGCACGGCATAGGGCAGTACGAGGGCCGCATGGGCAAAGAAGAGCGCAAGCGTGATGTTGAAGCCGAAGGGCACGACGAGATAACGCAGCAATGCCAGGCCGACGATAATGCCGGGGACGATGATCGGCAGCGAGACGATGGTGCGGACGGTCTCTGCTGCGGGCAGCGGGTAACGCGACAGGGCATAGGCGGCGGGGATGCCGAGGATGAGGGCTGCCAGTGTTCCGAAAACGGCAAGGAACATCGACATGGCGAAGCTGTCGCGAAAGCTTTCAATAGTGAAGACCTTCATCACCCAGCGTAGCGAGAGGCCCTGCGGCGGGAAAGCCAGCGTGTCACCAGCCGAGAGCGAGGCGGCGATGATGATCAGAAACGGGCCGATCAGGAAAACAAGCAGCAGGAAGAGGACGACAGGCGATAGGAGACGGATGCTCATCTGCGTCTCCTCGCCGTCGCAAGGCGTTTCAGCAGGATGTTGGCGGCAAAGCTCATGACGATCAGAATGAAGGCGATGACGCTTGCCGAGACGAAATCGTTTGCGACGGACACCTGCTGATACATCAAAGTTTCGAGCATCAGCACCTTGGAACCGCCGAGGATGGCGGGGGTGATGTAGGCGGTGAGCGAGCCGGTGAAGACGAGCGTGCCGCCGATGACGAGGCCCTCGCACGTGAGCGGCAGGACGACCTTCCAAAAGACCTGGAACCAGTTGGCGCCGAGCACGCGGGCGGCCGGGATCGCATCCCTCGGCATGTTTTCCAGCGCACTGATCAACGACAGGATCATCAGCGGCAGGAAGAGCTGCAGGAGGCCGATGAAGACGGCGGTTTCGGTGAAGAGCAGGCGCAGCGGGTCGTCGCTGAAACCGAGGCCCGTGATCGCCTTGTTGACGATGCCAGTGCGGCCGAGAATGACGATCCAGGCATAGGTGCGCGCCACCGGCGAGATCATCAGCGGCAGGGTGACCAAGCCGATCATGCGGCCTTTGCCGTTCGCCGGCAGGTTGACGATCGCAAAGGCCGCGGCGTAGCCGATGACGGCCGAGACGGCGGTGACCTCGAGGGCGAGCCGGAAGGAGCGCAGGAAAACGGTGCGGTTCAGCGTCTCGGAAAAGAAGACGGTATAGGCCGACAGCGTCCAGGCACCATCGGCGCGAAACCCCTCCGACAGCAGGATTGCGACGGGCAGCAGAAAGACCACCGTTGCAAAAACTGCTGCCGGCAAGGCAAGCGCCAGGGCTTCCGCGCGGTTCTGGAACATGAGACGCCTTTCCAGGAGAGGAGATGGCCCGGCGAGCGGCCGGGGCGGATTCATGCGGGCTCTACTGGCCGACCTTCTCGTTCCAGGTCTTCAGCCAACCGGCGCGGTTGTCGAGGGCGATGGCGGAAGGGATCAGCTTGAGGCCCTTGGCCGTCTCCTCGCCATAGGTGAGGTTGCCGGCGGCAGCGTCCGAAAGCTTGACCTCGCTATTCGCTGGGCTGTCGATCAGCTTTTCGGCGAGCTTGGTTTGGGTCTCGGTCGAGAGCCAGAAATCCATGAACTGCATGGCGAGATCCTGGTTTTTCGAACCTTTGGTCAGCACGAGAACGTTCATGCCGCCGGTCTGTCCCTCTTTCGGTGTTGCCCAGGCAATGGGGAGGTCGAGCTTGGTGAAGCCGGCCCAGGAGAAACGGCCGATGGGGGCTGCCCAGATTTCCTCCTGCTGCATCAGTTGCACGAGCTGCGAGGATTTTTCGTAGAAGGTGACGATGTCGTCCTTCTTGTCGCCCAGCGCTGCGATCGGGCCTTGCAGATCGGGCGTATCCTTGCCGAGCGCCAGGCCCAGCATGTAGAGCGCCGGCGGGCCCTGATTGGTGGTGACGTTCGGGAAGGCGACATGGCCAACATATTCCGGCTTCAGGAGATCGGCCCAGGACTCGATCTTCATCTTGTCGGAACGATAAGCGATCGACGTGGCATAGAAAGTGTAGCCAACGCTCATGCCGTCGCCGTTCGGGTCCTTGGCGACGTCGTAGAGCTTGGCGAAATTGGCAAGCTTCGCGGTATCGATCTTGTCGGTCAGGCTGGCGCGCGACGCGGCAAGCGCGTCCGCCATCGAAACGGCGGCGAGATCGACCACGGGGTTGGCCTTGTTCGCCTCCATTTTTGCCAGCCGCTCGACGCTGTTGCCGGTCTCGACCACCAGCTTGCAGCCGCATTGGGCTTCGAACGGTTCATAGACCAGCGTCTTGAAGTCGTCCTGCGCGAAGGCATAGACGGAAATGGTCAGCGTCCGTTCAGCTGCGGAGGCGGCAAACGGCCAAAGTGCGGCGAGTGCCGCGGACGCCATGAGAGCTTTTTTCATCTTACATGTTCTCCATCTCTGAGGTTCTTGGTGCCGGGCTCGCAGGCCCGGATGATTGACGGACAATCAGCTGCATTGCGACGCGTTCGATTTCCGCGATCACGAGAACGCCTTCCCGGGTGCGGCTTTTTCTGATGGTGTCGGCCAGCGCCGACACGGCAATCCCCGCAATTCTATCCATGTCCATTCTGACCGTCGTCAGCGACGGTGTGACAACAGGCGACCAGATGAGGTCGTCGAAGCCGGTGACGCTGACATCGCCGGGAACGCTGATGCCGGCTTGCTGCAGCTCGGTCAGCGCGCGTAATGCCTGCAGATCGGAGAGAGCCGCGAAAGCGGTAAAACCCTCCCGCACCTTTTCGGCAAGGCCGAGCGGACAGCCGCTGCCGCCATCCTGCTCTACCTTCCCGATCCATAGCGTTTCGGCATGCATGCCCGCGTGCATTCCGGTGCGAATTCCATCGGCGCGATCGTTCTGAACGCTGGACTCCTGATTGTTGCCGATGATGAGGATGCGTTGGTGGCCGAGGGCCGCGAGATGGAGAGCGATTTCGCGGCCGCCCTGCCAATGGTCGGCGGAAACGGTGTTGCCTGGCGTCGAGGGGGTATCGATGAGAGCGACTGGGCAGGCGGCGGACAAAATGCGGGTGGCGCGGCGGGGAATAATGACCATGCCGTCGACGCCGCGTTCGACGAGACGATTGATCGCCTCGGTCTGAGTGGCAGCATCGCCGCGGGAGTCGGCGATTAGAACACCGTAACCAGCGGTGGAGGCGGCAAATTCGATCGCCTGTGCGATCTTCGGGAACAGAGGATTGGCGATGTCCGGCAACACCAGGCCGAGAACGCCGCTGCGGCCGGTTCTGAGCGCGCGGCCGGCCTGGCTTGGGACATAACCCAGTTCGGCGGCATGTTCGCGGATCCGTTCGACCAGTTGGCCGGAGACCCGGCCTTTGCCGGAAAGCGCATTGGAGACCGTGGCAATAGAGACGCCGAGCGAGGTCGCTATCCTGCTGAGGTTCGGTCCGGAGCGCGATGCAGCCATGATCTGATGCATTCTGATTAATCGTTTAATCACTGCTACAGCAGCCGTCTCCGCTTGTCCAATCCAAATTCGTCTGGTGCCCGATTATTCCGGGATATTGTCGGGCATGAAAAAACCCCGCGAGGTGATCGCGGGGTTTCGCATTTCCAGAAAGGCGAAATGCCGATCAGCTCTTGGCCTTTGCCGGCACCGGCGTCACCGCTGCTGTGGTCTTGCCGCCGGGCGCGTAGCCGCCGCCGACCGCAATGTTCAGCGAGACGTAGTCCTTGGCCATCTGCTGGACGGCCTGGGCAAGGCTTGCCTGGGCAAGCGAGACCTGGCGCTGTGCATCGAGAACGTCGAGCAGCGAGGAGGCGCCGTCCTTGTAGGACGCGGTCGAGAGTTCGAGCGTTTCCTGCGTGGTCTTGACCTGAGCCTGTAGGGCTGCGACCGTGCGGGCGTCACGGCGGACAGCGGCGAGTGCGTTCTCGACCTGTTCGACCGCGGTCAGCACCGTCGACTTCCAGTTGAGGTAGGCGGTCGCGGCAGTGGACTGCGCCGACTTGACGTTGGCGCGCAGACGGCCACCATCGAAGATCGGCAGGTTGAGGGTCGGGCCGAAGGACCAGGGGGTCAGGTCGCCATGGATGCCGCGCTGGTTGATGTAGGACGGCGAGATCGAGCCGCTGAGCGAAATGCTCGGATAGAGCTGCGCCTCGGCAACACCGATATTGGCCGTTGCGGCGGCGAGATCACGCTCGGCGACGCGAATGTCGGGACGGTTGCGGATCAGGTCCGCCGGGATGCCCGAATTGATGCCGCCACGGAAGACCGGCTGACCGCGACCCTTCAGCAGCTCGTCGACGAGGGCCGAGGCCGGCAGGCCAAGCAGCGTGGCGATGTGATGGGCGGATATACGGATGTTGGTTTCGAGGCCGGGAATTTCGGCGAGCGTCGACTGTACGAGGCCTTCGGCCTGAACGACGTCGAGACGCGAGGCGGCGCCGGCTTCAAGCTGGAACTTGGTCAGCTCGTAGGTTTCCTGACGGGACTTCAGGTTGGCCCTCGAAAGCGCCAGGCGTTGCTGATAGTAGCGAACATCGATGTAGCTGGAGACAAGATCCTGCACGAGAGTCAGCTTGGCGACGTCGGCGGATGCGTATGCCGAATCGAGCGAAGCGAGCGCACTTTCGGTGCTGCGCTTGTAGAGGCCGAAGAGATCGAGCAGCCAGGTCAGCTGGACTTCGCCGGCACTGGTGTTGCGTGTGTCGAACTGCGAGCGCAGCTCGCCCTTCTGACCGCTGACCGTGTGCGAAGCGCCGACATTCAGGTTCGGCAGGGCGCCTGCGCCGGCGGTGGTGACGTTTGCAGAGGCCGCATTAATGCGTTCGATTGCCTGCTGGACCGTTAGATTCTGCTCGAGCCCGGCCTGGACATAACCATTCAATTTGGGATCGTTGAAGGCCGTCCACCAGGCTGCGGTAGCAACGTCACCGACACTTTTCGTGCCGCCTTCTCCGAATTTGGCGGGCAGCGGCATTTCAGGAGGAGCATGATCCGGGCCAACAACGCAGCCCGACAGTAATAACAATAATGCCGGTGTGGCAAAACGAAGAGATACCATTCATTTCATCCTGTACTCGAGCAAGTCAATTCTTGTCCGAAGCTTCATGCTTCACTATCGCAGCCGCGCCTCGTCCTACCACAAACACACACACCGAAGCAGTCGGGCGCAATGTAGCAATCGGAACAGCATTATCACAGTGCATTTATATCACACTCCTGCCGCATTTTTGTTGCGTGTGGCAAAGATGCGTCGAATGACGATGTAGAAGGACGGCACGAAGAAAATTCCGAGCATCGTTGCCGACAGCATGCCGCCGAGAACGCCGAGGCCGATAGCGTTCTGGGCCGCAGAGCCCGCGCCCGTAGCGATCGCCAGAGGCACAACGCCGAGGATAAAGGCAAGCGATGTCATAATGATCGGCCGCAGGCGCAGCCGCGCCGCCTCCAGTGTCGCCTCGAAAAGGCCCATGCCGCTTTCCATGCGATCCTTGGCGAATTCGACGATCAGGATCGCGTTCTTAGCCGCCAGGCCGATCGTGGTGAGCAATCCGACCTTGAAATAGACATCGTTGGCTTGGCCGAAGAGTGTTGCCGCCGCCAGGGCGCCGAGAACGCCGACCGGCACTGCCATGATCACCGAGAAAGGGATTGACCAGCTTTCGTAAAGTGCTGCCAAGCAGAGGAAGACGACGAGTACCGAGATCGCATAGAGCATCGGCGCCTGTGAGCCGGAAAGGCGCTCCTGATAGGAAATGCCCTGCCAGGCCACCGTGTAACCGCCGCCGAGTTGCTCGGTCAGCTCTTCCATTTCGTTCATGGCATCGCCGGAGGACACGCCGGGCGCGGCGGCACCGTCGAGCGGAATCGCGCTGACGGCGTTGAAGCGGGCAAGCGAAGGTGCGCCCTTCACCCATTCGGTTTTGGTAAAGGCGGAGAAGGGCACCATCTCGCCGGCCGTGTTGCGGGCATACCAGTGATTAAGATCGTCCGGCTGCATGCGGAACGGCGCGTCGCCCTGGACATAGACCGGCTTGATCTCGCCGTTCAGCGTGAAGTCGTTGACATCGCGGCCGGTGAAGATGATCGACAGCATCGAATTGACCGAGGCGATGTCGACGCCCATGGCGCCGATCTTTTCCTGATCGAGCACGATGCGCATTTGCGGCTCGACTTCCTTGTTGCTGCTGCGCAGCGCCACGATCCTACCCGAGCTGTTGCCCATCTGGATCAGCCGCTTGGAAGCAGCCGTCAGGGCGTCGTTGCCGTGGCCGCCGGTATCGACAAGATACATGGAAAAGCCGCTCGACACGCCGAGGCCCTGAATCGCCGGCGGCAGGAGCGCGAAGACCTGTGCCTCGCGCATCGCAAAGAAGCTGCGCAGCGCCCGGTTGACAACCGACTGGGCGCTCAGAATTGGATCAGTGCGCAGCGAAAAATCCTTGAGCTTGGTGAAAACGATGGCGCTGTTTTGACCGGAGCCGTTGAAGCCAAAGCCGAGTGCGCCGAAGACGGATTCGACGGCATCCTTCTCATTCTCGCGATAATAGTTTTCCACCTTCTCGACGACGGCCTGAGTCTGCTGCGTCGTCGATCCCGGCGGCGTGGTGACGATAGTCAGCAGCACGCCCTGATCTTCCTGCGGCAGGAAAGAACTCGGCAGCCGGGTGAAGAGGTAGGCGCAGCCGGCGCCGACGAGAAGGAAGACCAGCATGACGCGGATCGGGCGCTTCAAGAGATAGCCGATAGCCCTGACATAGCCGTTGGTCGAGCGCGTGAAGTTGCGGTTGAACCAATCGCCGACGCGGTGTTTCCGGTGTTCGCTGACCGGCTTCAGCATCGTGGCGCAGAGCGCCGGTGTCAGCACGATGGCGACGAGCGCCGACAGCAGCATGGCCGAGACGATGGTGATGGAAAACTGGCGATAGATGATGCCGGTCGAGCCGCCGAAGAAGGCCATCGGAATGAAGACGGCAGTTAGCACGAGCGCAATGCCGACGATGGCGCCGGTGATCTCGCCCATCGATTTCTCCGTCGCTTCGAGCGGCGAAAGCTTCTCTTCGGACATGATGCGTTCGACGTTTTCGACCACGACGATCGCATCGTCGACCAAAAGACCGATGGCCAAAACCATGGCGAACATCGTCAAAGTATTGATCGAATAGCCGGTGGCCGCCAGCACCCCGAAGGTGCCCAGCAATACCACGGGAACGGCGATAGTCGGGATCAGCGTTGCCCGAAGATTCTGCAGGAAGACGAGCAGCACCACGAAGACGAGCACGATTGCCTCGATCAGCGTATGCACGACCTTCTCGATCGACAGTTCCACGAAGGGCGTCGTGTCGTAGGGATAGGTAATCTTCACGCCTTCCGGCAGAGTGCGGCCGATGACATCGAGTGCGGATCGAACGCGTGCGGCCGTATCGATGGCGTTGGCGCCGATCGCGAGGTTGACGGCAAAACCGCTCGAAGGCAGGCCGTTGTAACGCGAACTGCCGCCGTAGCTCTCCTGACCGATCTCGATGCGCGAGACATCGCTCAGGCGCACGGTCGCGCCGTCCTTTTCGACCTTCAGGATGATGTGCTCGAAGTCGGCGACGGTGGTGAGCTGGCTTTGCGCAGTGATGGTGACGTTGAGCTGCTGACCTGACATCGCCGGCTGGGCGCCGAGCGAACCGACGGAAACCTGAGTGTTCTGCGCCTGGATCGCCGCCGTGACGTCGCTCGGCGTCAGCTGATATTTCACTAGCTTGAAGGGATCGAGCCAGATGCGCATGGCGTATCCGGAACCGAAGACGTTGATGCTGCCGACGCCTTCCAGGCGCTGGATCTGATCCTCGATGGAGGTCGACATGATGTTGCCGAGATCGACCGAATTGCGCTTGCCGTCAGTTGAGACGAGCGAGCCGACGAGGAGGATGCTCGAGGTCGAGCGCGTCACGCTGATGCCGGCATCGATAACATCGCCCGGAAGCTGCGACTGAACCAGCTGCAGCTTGTTCTGCACCTGCACTTGGGCGATGTCGGGATCGATGCTGGTTCCGAAAGTGAGCTGGATGCTGGCCGATCCGGTCGACGAAGTCGAAGTCATATAGGTGAGGTCGTCGAGGCCGGTCATGCCGTCTTCGATGATCGTCGTTACCGATTTTTCAACGGTCTCGGCGCTGGCGCCGCGATAGGTGGCGTTGATGCGGACCGTCGTCGGGGCGATGTCGGGATATTGCGAAATCGACAGGGTGAAGATCGCCAGAAGGCCGGCGAGCATGATGGTGATCGCAATGACCCAGGCGAAAATCGGACGTCGGATGAAAAACTTGGCCATCGATTGTTCCTGTGCGGCTGAGACGGTGACGATGCGGGCTCGGAGCGATTACTTCGCTGCGGGCTTCTCAGCGTCACCGGCCGCGGGCTGCTCGGCAGCCACGACCACGCCATTGTCGTTGATCTTCATCGGAACCGGCTTCACCGGCATGCCTGCCGTGACCGACTGGAGGCCGGTGACGATCAGCTGATCGCCGTCTTTGATGCCTTCGGTCACCAGCCAGGAATTGTTGGAGGGCGAGCTGTTCTCAAAGGCGCGGGTTTCGACCTTGCCGTCGGCGGAAACGAATTGCGCCGTCAGCCGGCCGTTGGCGTCGCGGCTCGTTGCCAGCTGCGGCAGCGCATAACCGGTTTCGGCGCCGAGCTCGACCGTGGCGCGGACATACATGCCGGGCAGCACGATACGATCGGGATTGGGGAAAAGCACACGAATGATGAAGGTGCCTGTGGTCTCGCTGACCACCTGCTTCGACATGTCGAGCTTGCCCTGCTGATTATATTCCTTGCCGTCTTCGAGAATCAGGTGGAAGGCGACATTCTCCGCGCCCTTGATATCGCCGGCGGCCATCGCATCGCGCAGCCTCAGCAGATTGGTGCTCGACTCGGTGAGCGAGATGTAGATCGGATCGAGCTGCCGGATCGTCGTCAGCGCCGTCGTCTGGTTGGCCGAGACGACATTGCCGATATTGTAGGCGGTCTGGTCGATGACGCCGTCGAAGGGTGCGACGATCTTCGTATGGTCGAGGTCGATCTGTGCCGCGGAAAGGGCAGCCTTTGCCGACTCGACCTCCGCCTTCGCCTGGAGAAGCGTCGTTCTGGCCGTTTCATATTCGATCTGGGTGGCGCCGCTGCCGACGAGGCGCTGGTAGCGTTCGAGATTGCTTTCAGCGCTCGGCACGCTCGCCTCGGCTTTGGAGATGGCCGCCTTGGCCTGCTCGACGGCGGCGATATAGGGCGCATCTTCGATCTGATAAAGAAGGTCGCCCTTCTTGATCTCTCCGCCTTCCTTAAAGGCGATTTCGCGGATAATGCCGCTCACCTGCGGCCGGATATCGGCCGTCTGGAAGGCTTCGGCGCGGCCAGGAAGAATTGTCGTGATTGGGAAACTCGCCTTCGCCAGGGCGATCACCCCGACGGGGGTTGCCTGCTGCGCGGCCGCGCCGGCATCGCCCGCGGGCTTGCCGGCGTTGTCGCTGCAGGCGCCAAGCAATGCGCCGGCCATCAGGGCCGAGGAGATGAGAACGGCACGCCGAATCATTCTAATTCCTTCATGCGGTGGCAATCGCCGTCGATCCACGGGCTCGGCCGGGCCGAGGCAGGCTTATTTAAGCGTCAGGATGAACTTGGCCTCTAATGCCATAGTCCCGGGTCTAGCAAAATCTTTACGAAGTGACGTAATTCAGCAACCGTCACTTAGCAAGCGCTATTTTGCAGTGCGGCATCGACAAAGCCGACGATTTCCTCGGCACGACGCACCAGTGTCTCAGTGTCGTCGCGAACGATGAGGACAGGGTGCAACACGCAGGCCAGCACATCGGCGACGGTCTGTGCGGCACGCTGAGGGTCGCGGCAGTGATAACGTCCTTCCACCATGCCTTTGCGGATGATCTCGCCGAGTTTCTCCTCGATACGGGCGCGATAGCGATTGCCGGCTTCGAGTTTGGCTTCGATGGTCGAGAGCACCATTTCGAAGATGTAAGGGTTCTTCTGGATATCCTGCAGATGACCCTCCAGCAGGCGCAGGACGAAGCGGAGCAGTTGCTCTTTCGCGGGCATGTTCTGGTCGAGGGGGACAAAACGCTCGGCGGCATTGTCGAGATGGCGCCCGGCGATGGCATCGACCAGCGCCACCTTGGAACGGAAATGCTTGAAGACATTGGCGGGCGACATGCGCAGCGCAGCTGATATATCGGCGATCGACACTGCGGCGAAGCCACGTTCGCGAAACAGCATCTCCGCCATCGAGAGGATGTCCTGTCGCGTTTCCTCGGCCTTGCGCCTCGGCCTTCTTGCCATCCGTCCCCCGCCGGGCCGCGCCCGGTACTCCTTTTTTGCCGATGCTAGCGCTATTCAGCGAAAACTGCCAAGCCGATGCAAGGCCCGGCGGCTTTCGTACGTCGCCTTTTCAGGGGAAATAGGGGGCGAGGTTGCTGCGGACACGGGCAAGCGGCGTCTCGCCGCTATTGTCAGGAACAAAGCGCTCGCCGGTTATCGCCTCGTAGGCTCTGATATAGACGGCCGAGGTCTGCTCGATCAGTCCGGTGGGGATTTCTGGAATCTCGTCCTTATAAGGGTCGCAGCGCTCCGCCACCCACGCACGGACGAAATCCTTGTCGAAACTATCCGGGCGCTTGCCAGCGGCAAAACTTGCCGGATAGGTTTCGGCAAGCCAGTAGCGGCTGCTGTCCGGCGTGTGGATCTCGTCGGCGAGGATAATATTGCCGTCGCCATCGGTGCCAAATTCATATTTGGTATCGACGAGGATCAGGCCTTGCTTCGCGGCCATTTCCTGGCCGCGGGCAAAGAGCGCGAGTGCATATTTCGACAAGGTTTCCCACTGCTGGCTGGTCAGAAGGCCTCGCGTGACGATTTCCGCAGGCGTCAGCGGCTCGTCATGGCCTCCGTCGAATTCCTTGCTCGTCGGCGTGATGACGGGTTCCGGCAGGATCTGATTGTCGCGCATGCCGTCCGGCAGACGCATGCCGTACATTTCCCGCTCACCCTTCTTATAGAGGGTCAGGATCGAGGTGCCGGTGGTGCCGGCGAGATAACCGCGCACGACGATTTCAACCGGCAGGATGTCGAGCCGCCTGCCGATGACCACATTCGGATCGGGATAGTCGAGCACGTGGTTCAGGCAAATGTCCCTCGTCGCCTCGAACCAGTAACGCGCCGTCTGCGTCAGCACCTGACCCTTATACGGAATACAGGTGAGAATGCGGTCGAAAGCGCTCAGCCGATCTGTGCTGATGATGATGCGGCGTCCGTCGGGAAGGTCGTAATTCTCGCGCACCTTGCCGCGATAGTAGTTCGGCAGTTCCGGGAAATGGGCTTCGGAGAGGATTCGCACGGCGCTCGACTGTCCTTGTATTTGGCTGATGGCTTCCTGCTCTAGTTTCATTACCGGCGAAGTCAAGCCGAGCGGAAGTATCGCATCACAGCCAGAACAGAGCCAGAAGAAACAGAGCGAGGCCGTAAGTTGCGACGGCAAGCGGCCAGCCGGCCCGCAGGAAGTCGATGAAGCGGTAACCGCCGATGCCCATCGCCAGCGTATTGTTGTGATGGCCGAAGGGCGTCAGAAAATCGAGCGAGGCCCCGAGGGCGACCGCGATCAGATAGGCGTCGGGTGGGTGCCGCCCGATCCTCGCAAATTCGAGTGCGATCGGGGCGAGCACGATTGCGACCGTCGCGTTGTTGACGAAGGGCGTCAGCGCCATTGCGAGGAAGAGGATGAGGGCGATGCCCGAAAGCGCATGGTTAACCGGCACGATGAGGCTCAGCCAGCCGGCAATCGCTTCGGCCGCTCCGGTGCTGGCCACTGCCTGGCCGATCGGAATCATCGCCGCGAGCATGATGATGATCGGCCAGTTGAGGTCGGCCATCGCCTGGCGGATATTGAGATGATTGAGCAAAGCGAGGACGAGGACGACACCCGCAAAAGCGACCTCGGGATGCAGGCCCGCCGCCGACGCGGCGACGCCGCAGGCAAACAATGCGAAAGGCCGCCAGGAGAGGAGGGCCGGTTCAGCTGAACCTGTCGGAGCAAGCGGCAGGCACTCGCTTTCCTCCAGCGCTTCGGCGATTGCCGTACGTGGCCCTTCCAGTGTCAATATATCGCCGATCGACAGTTGCAGATCGAGAAAGCGGCCTTCGATGCGCGGTGTGCGCATGGAAAGAGCAGTGACTGCGATGCCCCTATGGTGAAAGACTTCGAGTGAACTGACGCGCGAACCCACCAGCGTGCTTTCGGGCATGACGACGGTTTCGACCCGGGTGAAATTTGGCGGCCGAATATTCAGATGGGCATCTGCCACCAGGGCCTGTGTGGCGGCAAGGCCGGCAAAGATGTCATCGGCGCCTTCGGCAAGCAGCACGTCGCCCGCCCTGATCATCGACTGGTCGAGCGGGCCAAACACGAAATTGCCGTCACGGATCAGCGCGTGCGGTTTGATGCCGAAGCGGGTCGGACACTCCGAAAGCCGCGTGCCGATCAGCGGCGAAGCATCGGGAATGCGACGTTCGACGACGACGCGCCGCGAGCCCTGGGCGAGCGTTGCCGGCACTGTATCGGGTTCCGGGAACAAGTATCGGATCCGAACGGCGATGAGCAGGATGCCGACGATCGCGACTGGCAGCCCGACATAGCTGAAATCGAAGAAATGAAAACCCGCACCGGACGTCTTGGCAAGCGCATCGCTGACGAGCAGGTTGGCCGGCGTGCCGATCAGCGAGACGAGGCCGCCGAGCAGGGCTGCAAACGAGATGGGCATGACGAGCTGACGGCGGGGGATTGAGAGCGCCACGCCGAGCCGCAGCGCCACCGGCAGGGTGATCGCAAAGGCGCCGATATTGTTCATGAAGATGGAAAGAAAGCCTGCAAGCGAGGAAGCGCCTGATATGACCTTGAAGTTCGACGGTCTTGCGGTTGCGACACGCGCAGCGAGGTTGTCGAAGAGCTTGGCGCGTGCGAGCACCTGGACGATCAGCAGGATTTCGACGACGGTGATAACGACGGGGCTGGCGAAGCCCGCGAAGATCTGATCGACTGGATAAAGTCCGAGCGCATAGCCGGCGAGCAGGCCGGCAATCGCAGTCACCTCGATGCGTATGCGTTCGAGCGAGAAGAGAACGAGCATCACCAGCAGAAGGATCAGCAGGGATGCTTGCTCAAACGACATGGGCGGATCCGGTGTTCCATCGATGGAGGCATGTCGCTGTACCGCAACCGCTGCAGATTTCCGGGTGACAGGCCTTGGGCGGACTGTAGTCGTTCCTCATCTGCTGTACAGAGGCGTCAGCCGGCAAAATTGAACGATGTCACGTCTTCGGTCGGGCCGAAACCTGCCAGCGGCCCTCGGCATTCCGCTCCAGCACGGGCGTTGCGAAGACACCGCGGACGCGCGCGACCCACTGCGGCCCGGCGGTTGCGAGGCCGTCGCGCCAGCGCTCCGATTGCAGCATGGCCGCGCCTATGACGACGGGTTCGATGCCGCAGGCCGTCAGCAGATCAAGGCCCGAGACGATCGATGCGCCGCTGGAAATGACGTCATCGATCAGGGCGACGCGCCGCCCGGTCAGCAGCGGCAACATGCGCGGATCGATATAGAGGCGCTTGTCCTGTGTCGGCGTCGTGATCGATGACAGAGGAACGGAGAGCTCGTCGCGGTACCAGAACTTGCGCGAGGTGCCGAGCGGGACATAGCGGCCGTGACCGAGCTTCTGCGCAACGGCGGCTGCAAGCGTCAAGCCGAGCGTCGGCAGGCCGGCGACGACGTCGACGCCCATAGGTCCGATCTTTTCGGCGAGACCGTCGGCCAGCGCGTCGAGGACGGCGAAGCTCGCCTGGTTGACAATCAGCGAAGCGAGGGCGTGATCGCCATCTGCCAACACGCGTATCGGCAGGCGAAGCTGGCGGCCGTCGTCCAGCGTGGCGACATAGAAAGTCGTGAACTCCCGATCGTGGGGAAAGGTGCCGGGCGGGTGAATCTCCTGCCAAAAGTCATGCGGCGCCATCTCCGACAGATCGGTCAACGTCTCGCCCTTTCCATGCCGGCTCTTCGGCGCAACCCCTGCAATTCTCCTTCGGTCAGCGCACGCACGGCGCCTTTTGGGAGTTCGCCGAGTTCGAGCCCGCCGATTGCGACCCGCACAAGGCGCAAACATTCGGCCCCGAGCGCCTCCAGCATACGACGGATCTGACGATTGCGGCCTTCATCGAGCTCGACCTCGATCCATGAGTTTCTGTCGCCCTGGCGCAGGCGTCGTGTGGCGGTGGCCGTCAGCAATTCGCCGTCATGACGGATGCCGGATGTCATAGCGGCAATCTCCTCGTCGTCCATGAGGCGGTCGATCTGGACATGATAGGTTTTGGTCACATGGGTGAGCGGATCGAGCAAGGTCTGGGAGAACTCGGTGTCGTTGGTGAAAAGCAGCAGGCCTTCGCTCGCCTTGTCGAGCCGACCTACAGGAGAGAGGTGCGGGATGTCGAAATTCTTGAGGCAATCATAGACGGTCGGCCTGCCCTCGGGATCATGGCGGGTCGTGACGAGCCCGCGTGGCTTGTTGAGCATCAAATAGATTTTCGCCTCGGCGGCAATGACAAGTCCATCGACACTGATCCTCGCCGTCGACAGATCGACCCATGCAGAGGCATCGCTGACGGTACGGCCGTCGACGGCGACGCGGCTTTCGGCAATCAGCCGTTCGGCCTGCGTACGGGAGCAATAGCCGAGTTTGGAAAGGGCGCGCGGAAGGGTGACCCGCTTGCCTGCAGTGTCGGCGGCAGGCTTCAGCCGCTCGCGTGTCTTATGCGATGGGCGCCGGTCCCTCATCTGCCATCCCTGTCCAGCCTCGATGCCGCTTCTTGGCACGAACGGCCCAACGATGCCAGCGTGACAACGAAAACTAAGGAATGATAGGGTTGCAAAAGGACGTCAGCGCTTCGGATAAAGCGCCGTCTGGGCGAAAACCGGTTGGTCGCGCCGCCTCAGCGGCAGGCCATGAAGCCTGCCAGTTCCTTGCGGCTGACGACGATGCCGGCAGCGGCCTTCGCTGGGTCGGGATGGGTATATGACAGGCTTGGCATTTCCGGCAGCTCGAGCGCCTGACGCATATTCATGATGCCGACCGCGTAACGGCCGTTAACGCCGTCGGCGCTGACTTCAATGATGCAATTGGCCCTCTTATTGTCCATTGGTTGTCCTCCCGTTCGTTTTTTATGTTGCCATCCCTTGCATTAAAAATTGGTTTTTCTGAGACATAAGCGTTTACGCACGCCGCCGAAAATGGGTCGGCGGGTGCGTAAAAGAGCCGGCTTCGAGGCGGATCGAGCGCTCAGTGCCACCAATGGCGAGGCTGCGGCTGTGAATTGCCGGATAGCAGGTAGCCAAAGAGGAAACCGACCGCCCCGGCAAGCACCAATGCGGTGGTCGTTGCGGCCGCATGCTCGCGGGCGGCGCCGGCGGCGGCTGCCCCTTCGGCCCGGATTTGGGCGACGGCGTTTTTTGCGCGGGGCAGGGCTTCATCGTAGGCCTTGCCGGCGCGACCGCGCACTTCGTAATAGGCCTCGGCGCCCTGGGCGGAAATCATCTTCTGCAGACGAGAGACTTCCTGCTGGAGCGCAGCGATGTCCTTGCTGACAGATGCTCTGATGTCATCGGTGTTGGCAGCCATGTCGGTCTCCTTCCTTCAATGGGAAAGAAAACACCTCAAACGGTGATAGGTTCCGAAATTGCAGCTGCTGATTTATGACGGAAATTTAAGCTCGCCTTCCAGCCTCGATTTAATCCTCGATTAATCATAAATTGGCTCAAAGCGCTGTTTTCACGCGATTTTTCGCCGGTTGCGGGCGGCAATTCGGGGATTTTTTGACCAGCTGATAAAGAAATCTTCGGAAATTTGTCGCGAACACGCCGCCTGTGGATAAAGAACGCAAAGAAAATAGCTGCAAAATCAGCCTGTTACAAAAATGTCAAAAAACTTTTGGAATGGCTGTTGACTTAGAAAAGGGGGTGGGATTATAAGCCCACTCACTGACGAGGGCGGCGGCGCTGCTGGCGACGAAGTCTCTCGTTCTTAAGAAACTCAAGCGGATTGGCGGATTGCTGGTTTGTTGCTTCGGGCCTAGGTTTGGAGCGGGTTTTGGTGACGGCTTTTGGTCGTCGGTTATTTGACAATTGAAGATTGGAAGAAAGAGAAACG